>NZ_LASA01000194.1 GCF_001562015.1 Endozoicomonas arenosclerae
CAGGGAACGGTATTTGAAGTGGCTGAGGGTTAGCTCAATCCAACGGTAACATTCGTCCTTGGAGTCCCAGCCGGGCTCCAGACAGTCTGCTTGTGAAAGGAGGCTTCTTACATCCTCCAGGGTTTTGATGAAATGGGTGTTCATGATGATTTTCATATCCTCATCATGAACGACAGTGCTGAAGTCGGCTCATTTCATGTTAGAAACCAGCCCCTTCTTCAGGCTCATTTCATATTGGAAGAGACTACAACGACAAGAAGTTCCAATTTTCAGCTATGATATGGAAATGGCAATTTCGATGTATGACTAACTGATTTACCCCAAGCCGTCAGCAAAGGATTTCTGGACTGGCTACTGTAGAGAGGCTCTGGAGTAGTTATGACCCAAACAAATAGCAATATCCTTTCTTCTGCTTGGGGTAGACAGCCAGTACAGAATAGCTGTCAGAACCTTGAAGCGTTTCAATTGTTAGTAGCCGATTTACAGGGTACGCTCTCAGGAGAGAACCTTTCCCTTCTGAGAGACCGAGCTGACAATCGTTTATACAGAGAGATTTCTGAAGCACTTCAGATGTCTCCATTTTCAGTCCGCAAAAAACTCAACTATCTACTTTCTGATATTTCGCAAAAATATTCTGCAAAACTATTTGTATGTGCCTGGGCTCTTGATCTTTTGCTAGATGCGGAAGATGGGGAGTACAGTCTCAAAAAGCTCAGCCAATATCTTCAGATCAAACAAGGTGAAGCCAAGTTTATAATTCTGATCTCTAGTCAGTTTATGAAGTATCCAGTTCAGCATTATCAGGGGCGTGTCTTTCGAGTAGTCACAACGATCAGCGAGACACCTTGAAAAAACGATATCCCCTTATCTCAACGCTATTATTCTCCATTAGCAGACTGGTTAGTTCCTGTAGCGATGGACCATACCCTCTCGTATTATCAAGCAAATGCATCTCATCAAGTTTTCGGTCAAATGAGCATTGTTTTTTATAATCTGAAAAGCTCTCATCAATCAGCTTTGACTTCCAGTATAACGGCTGTGGCTCATAGCTATCTGAAGAGTCTCCATAGCCATAATCAAAAAACTCTATCCGCCCTGCCCTCATATTGATTTTGATCCGCTCCCTTAGCATGGGTAATGGTTGATCTGTAAATCCGTCATAGGACATCAAAGTTAACTTGCCTGAACGTATATGAATTTTCACCAAATCCATACCATCGAGTTCCCCATAGAGCTGGGTAGCACAGCCAATATACAATTGCAGCTCTATTGGAAGCTGATCGATAAATTGGGTATGCAAAATCAAAGAGTGTCTGTGGTTTAAAATGCTGGCAGGTAATGCCTTGTGCGCCTGTTCGCATTGGTTTTCTATCAGCTCAGGCTTTGCCAGAGAGAACAGCAACTCTTTTGACTCATCCATGGCGTTTCGATAATTACCAAAGAAAGCTTTTATATCCCGCTTCAGTTGTTCAGGCATACTGCGGTATGGGCGGCGCTTGCAGAACATTTGCAAGGCAAAATAGATCAGCAGTTCGTCTTTTCGTTGAAGCTCAGAGCGGTTGAAATCGTCTTGCTCGTATTTTTGACAGGCCAGCTTGAAGGCTTGTTTGGGAGAGCCAAGGTATTTCTTTATGTCAGCACTGGCTTCCACCTCTTCCAACGCTGGCAACCGACCCAGTTCAAGACATCGTTCCCAAAATTGCTGTATCAGGTCTGAATGTTCTTCAATAATTTTCTGAGTCTTGGGTATGCGTACTGTTTTTTGTGAAAGTTGTCGCCAACGCTGACGACGCCTGCCTTTGTTGACAAGATAAAGTTGTTCTTCTTCTTTATCCCGGAAAACATAAAACACGCCGGGACCGACAGCTACTGGCTCCTCTTCCAGTACTTGCTCAATAAAACTTTGTAACTCAGCCTGGCTGTAATATTTCTGGAACGTGTTTCGGCTGGTTATCACACCATCTTTGTAGGATTTAAATTTTCGAATATGGGCATCACTTCCCAGCATGGCTGCTATGACCAGTAACTTGTCGGTCAGTTTCCACGCCCCCAGTAAGGCATCAACTCGTTCTTCGATATCTTCAATGACATTGATGACAAAACCAAGGTTCACCAGTTCCGCACGGATTTTTTCTCCATCCGGTCGCCAGTTGGGGTCCCAGCCCTGTGCGATGATACCATGAGCCTCTAACTCTCTCAGGTCATCGCCATGACCACAGCCATAATCAAATACAGAGAACCGACCATCAAGAAAACCATGATTGGCTAAGGACTTCATGGGAGTGGATAGATCATCACGAGAAAGAGCGGTTTTATGTCGGTCTATGGTTTGCCCTTCAGATTTCTCTACGGCAGCCGCACGAAACAATCGTCCGTCCACCAGCGTATAGCCCTTGCTTTCTAACAGGCTTTCCCATGAACGCTTAAAACCAATAGCTCTACTGTTCTCGTAGAGACCCGCTAGCTCTCCTTCCTGAGTGATATGACAGAAGTCTTCGTAATGAGGAGAATCTGGCGATACCATTAACTCCTTTCGGTGCAAAATGGGAGGATTATCCGTCTTTTGGTAGCAGGTTTCATTACACTGCTGTTTAGCGAGATCAATACTGATACTTTTACTCAGGGCTGGATAAGCATCAGATACAAATGACGGATAACTCAGAATTGTGAGCTTGTAGCTATCTCGATGAAATTTCAGAATATCCCATTCTTGCTCCTCAAGCCCCAGAGTTGCTACTTGCTGATAAGCGAACACCTGTAACTGTTCATCAACAGAGCCAAGGGCAGATTTATGGAGATAGACGGCTTTGGGCAGTTTTTTGCCAACTGATAAACCATTGACCTGCTGATGATAGTGTTCAGGACTCATAATCTCATTCTTCTGGGATAGAGTGCGGGATAAAGTGCTGAATAAAGCCGTCAACAGTGTAGCGACGAGGCTGACGCCTGCCAAATCTGGTTTGCTTCATCCAGCATATTTCTTTTTGTAGTGTGCGGGAATGGCTGACATGGATTGGTCGATCATCACCGTAGAAATAAAGCCGGTCAAATGGGCAGTTCTCTACAATCCATAATGCAACTTGTGAAGATGGCGTGTCCCGAACCATAAAGTCACAAGCCATGCCTCCCCGTTCGCAAATTCTTTTTCCTTTGGAATTCAATTCATACCCGGCATGTTGATCCAGCTTAGGGGCGATGCCTGGCAAATCATTTTTCAGAATCGTTAGGCCCAGTTTGTGACCACAGAAACCATAGGTCAGCTCCACCTTGCCAAAGTGGTCAACGACAGGATCAAGAATGTGTTGTGCAAGCTCTGCAATAGCTTCCCAGGATTTTTGTTGCTCAGGAAGGTTAGGGATAACTTCTTGCTGGTAAGTTGAGCCACAGCAAATGATATCTTTGTAGAGAAAATGGCGACTGCACAACTCATCTAACCGTGATGCCGTGATAAATAATCTCCTTTGTCCGGAATCATATGCCTGATTCCACCTCTGGGGTTCGTGACATCCCCTTTTCGTCTTGAAATCAGGTGGAAATGGCAGTGAAATACTGTTTGTCCGGAGTCTGCCCCACAATTAACACCGATATTGAAGCCGGTCACTGAGCTATCGAGCGCTTCTATTCTGTGCTTTTGATTGCGTAGTAGCTCATGTATTGCAAGCACTTCAGGGTTGTTTGGTTCAAATCAGGTTATCACATGTCACTTGGGAATGATCAGCGAGTGGAGATGACTGACTGGAAAGCGATCATAGAAGGCTATTGCTTCCTGATTCCTGTCTACCCATTGTTCTTCATGGAGGTTGCAAAATGGGCAGTCGGTTGCTTGATTCATGGCCTTTACTTTGCAAGTCATGATGACGATGTAATGATTTCAGGGTCAGCCATTCGCCAACCGATGCCGATTCGTATCCCGCAAACTATAAACACATCCACAATACTCCTGCTGATAGAAGGCTTCCTGCTTGGCCAGCTCGATCATCCGCTGGCTTCCACCCTGCTTACGTCAGTTAAACGTCCAATAGGTAATCTCCGGATATCGAGATGCAGCCCTGACGCCTGAGTCATTGATCTGACTCCATATTTTTCCAGCGAGAGATGCCAGTGTGCTGGATATCACCGGAAAGTTATACTCACTGGCATACAGAGCTGTGCGCTCAAAGCGTATATCGAAACAAGCTGTACAACACTTGCCCCGCTCAGGCTCATTTTCCTGCCCTTTCACCCCGTCGAATCAGTTATCTTTGTAATCGGCATTAATAAACGGCAGCTTCACCTTCTCGCAGAAGCGTTTGTTTTCCTCTTTGCGTAACTCGTACTCTTCAACAGGTGAATATGATTGTAGAAATAGACGGTCTGTTCAATGCCTGAAGCCTGGATGGCTAGCATGACTTCTCCGGCACAGGGGGGCGCAGTATTAGTGCAGAGCACCCTGTTTTCTTGCCCCCGCGTATGCAGAATAGGTCGATGGTATGAATCAAGATTTAACGGTTGGCCTGCCATAGTCTGCCTGCCTGATTTGAACTCGAATACTGTGGCTACAGTATGGCAAACTCAGGGGTTATCTGGCACTGAATGAGGACAACACTATTGGTTTATCCACTCTTAGGTAACTTTCGCGTTGTGATTGGAGCTGATGTTTGATTTTTCCATATTTTCGGATGGGGTATTTATTATAAAAAAGGTTTCCTTCTTTGCAGATTTCCTCGGTCCGGTTGTGACCTGTGCCTGGTTATTTCCAACCCCGTTCTTCCCTTGATTACAGGCTGTCACACCTTGGCATATTTTTATACTATCTACCTGAGTCTGTGACAGGCCGATTTGCTTGTGTACTGCCCGGGATAGGGCATATCGCCGCATGCTCATCAGCGATTCCTGATTGATGCTATAACGCCTGACTCGTATTTCTTTGCCCGTTTCCAGATCGAATTCTCCAGTGCGAATTTGGCGCTTATCAATTTCCAATCCTGCCATTCTCAACAAACGGTTAACAAAATTACAGGCGGATTTGGGACGCTGAAATTTAGCACCTTTAGCGGTGTTTTTAATCACACTGTCCGGTATCAATTTCAGCTGATTGAGCATAAAAGGGGTTTCCTGATGGTAAGCCTCAACCCTGTCCACAACCTGCTCTGCTTCTTTCTCTCTCCAGGATTGCTCATAATTCCAATCAGGAAAAAGTGGTTGTAGTAGCTCTCTATAAACCTTCACTGCGTTAGGTTCAAATCTCCTGTGGCAAATGGGTATATTTTCTTTATCCGGCTGAGGTTGATATTGACTGCCATCTGGCAAGGGAAATTGCATAAATCTCCGTAACCTTGTGAGACCTACCCGCTTCCAGAATTCAATATCTTCATCCTGTAATTCATGAGCCTTGATCCCCAACTCTTCACAGATTCGGTATCTCTCACAGATCAGTATTTCCTGCATTCGTGGTTCTACTTTATGGCTCAGTTGATCATACTGTTCCGATGAAATAACAGCAGACTTCCGAACTGCTGCCACCTCCTCCCTCTCTAACTCCACTTCAACTTCCTTCCAATGTGCGTCAAAACCACCAGACCGAGCTTCTGACTGGAAATACTCCATCGTAAACCCTCTTTCCTGCATCAGATAAAAAAGACCATTGCCGCCTAATGCTCTGAGTTTCACCTGTCGGCTTCGTTCACCTTCACAAAATCCGTCGTATTCCCCAACAGAAACCCCATCGCTATTGCGGACGTATCGTTCGGCGTATTGCAGCGCACGGAGTCTAGCCAGCCAGTCTTCATTGCCTTTTTTGGCGGGAATCATGTCGGCGACAACGGTGAACTGTTGGACAGACCGGAAACGCATGAGCATTTGCACAAAATCCGTGGGAAGGACAATGTTGTGAGAGAAACCGAACACCTGATCGAAAGGTACCTGAATGGAAATCCCTGACTGAATTGCTGGCGTGTAGATGATGACCTGGTATCGCTTAGCTTCCTGATCACAGTTTTGGAGGAAGGCTTTTTGCTCGGGTTCATTCCGGTTTTTACCGTCAAACCGCAGTAGTGATATATCAGGAAACTGTTTGCGGATTATTCTTTCCAGCTTGCCTGCATAAACCCGGTTATCTGTGGCTATTGCTATTTTTTTGCCTTGGGCAATGGACGGTAAAATCTGCTGATCAATCACAGACTTTGCACCGGTTTTTCCGGTAGCAAACTCACACACAAAATCAGCGTTCTGGCTGAATGGCATCTCATAGAACTGTATTTCTTTCTCCGGAAACCATTCTTGCAGTAGCCGAACATGATAAGACGACAAATCCGCATCACAGATAACGACGGTGGGCGTTTTCTCAATTAAATCCAGGTAACGGGCGAGCACTGAAGGGTCTTTGATATGCGGACTGGTACCCAACACCGAGATATGCTGCGAGAACTCATCCAGCAGCAAGATATCCAGATTGCCAGACTGTAAATAGCGACTGACATTGGGCGCACATAAACTGTTGATACAGGTCACAAGCCGGTTAACCGTTGGCATGAAGGACTCAGGAGTATCCAGATAACTCTCCAACCCCAGTCGTATGGAAAGTTCATGGGCAAGGGATACCAGATGAGTCACTGCCAATACTCTGTCACCCTTTTGTTCAGCAGCCATTGATAACGCAGACATTAGCTGGGTCTTCCCAGCTGCATAAGGGGCTTTGATCAGCGTAATCTTACCTTTTTCCAGAGAGATCGTTTTAGGATTGATGGCAGTGACATTTTGATAATGCTTTGCAAGAGATTTCTTTTTGCCGGCACTCAAACCGCATTCACTCTGAATCACCTGTTGTTGACGAAAACAATAACCTGTCAGCATTCTTTTCAGCTGATTCACAGTATCAGGATGAAGCAGATACGGGTTGGCAGCCTGTATCTTTTGAATAAACTGAAACTCATCACACTGAGCTGGCACTTTGTGATGAAACCGTTGGACGATGGCCTTTGCCTGAACAGCGGTACAGCACTCATTGCCTGCTTTTGCCAGTAACTTCAGGCTGCTGTGGTAATCTCCACACCCATTATCGATGGCCATTGTAACGGCTTTGTCTGGCAAGGATTTTAAGTCAACCGCTTCTATAGGTCTCCGAATATGCTGTAACTGTTGCTTAATACCGTATAGTCCGGCATCGTCACGAACATCACTCCAGTCCTCACCATATCGTTGTGGAACCACCCAGCGGAATCCACTTCGATGGCACGCCATTATTCCCGCCAGATCATGATCCAGAGCAACATTAAGCCCATTAACAAGATGCGGCCATTTTTGTGTTAGTTTCGAGACCACTGATTTAGCGTTGTTTTCACCCACAATGCAGACCACAGGCTCTCCTGTTGCCAAATACACGTTTACCGCATCGGCCATCCCACCGACCACCCAAAGATTCCCAAGAAAACCGGGTAGCTCGGCAAGAGAAAGACCAATCAGTGCGAAGCTTTCAGATACTGTCGTTCCTTTCGTAACCTTCTTATTGTCGTTTGGTCCAAAGCGATCAGGGCTCCTCTTGTACAATAGTCCTCTCGGATAGATACGTTCATAGCCAGTTACTATTCCTTCGACGTTTATAAGAGGGTATTGAAGACAATCTCCATACCACCAGTCCCGTGAATACGTTAAACCAATCAGTACACTTAACAGCTCAAAGCTCAGCTTTTTTTCTTGCAAATACCCGCTAGGGTCGTGCGCAGAAGCAGACAACCAGGACATAGCTAACAGCCTTGCCGACAATACGAGCGAATCCATGCCAGTTAGCCAGCATCACAGACAGGCACCTTTATGAGAGATGGCAGGGGAAATCGCCACCCTCACAAAAGTGTCAGAAAAATAAAAAAGGCTCTATTTCAAACCGCCAACGAGATTGATCAGGTCACTGCATCAACTACAGGGTCGGTACTGATAGTGAAAAGAAATCTTTATCAGGCAGGGGTTCCGGGACAGGTATTCAAAGTTCGCCATGATCTTTACTCTTCAGAGTAACCATGCCGAAGTCAGCTTCAGACGTTTGCTATAATGCGACAGTCTTGATGGACTTCGTACGTGCGTGGTCGTTTCGTCAAGACAGTGTGCCAGGCACACAACTCCCACCTTGGTGCAACAAGGTGGGGGTTTCTCAAGCATACGGGGTCAACCGTTCCGCTAATTAAAGCAATGATCGCTAGTAGAAGGAGGCGTTTTTTTGCTAGTGGTAAGTACCTAGCTTAAAACAAGCCGCCTTTTTGCTCCTTGTTTTAAGCTTACAGGGCTCATCTAACAAGGAATACGATATGAACGAGATCATGTTTTGTGACCCCGAGGTGCCACTGATGAACATACCTGGTTCGGTGATGGACATGCTGAATGAGAGCAATAAATCAATCCATATAATGGATAACGAACACCGTTGTTACTTTGTTAATGATTACTGGAAAAAGCTCCATCAGCTCGACAAACAAAATGTACGTGTTGAAGGACTGCCCTACGCTGCAATTCCTCACAACTCTTTTTATGTTTGCTCAGACCGTTTTGAAGAGCATGATCAGGAAGTCTTTAAAACAGGCAAGATGATCCCCAGCCTGGAGATTCATCACTACGACAGCGTTGGTGGTTGGATGGCACTATTGCTGACCGTTAAACCCATTGAAATCAGTAATAAATGCTGTGGCCTGATTGGTGAAGCCAAACCGCTCCATGAATTTATGGTGCGCAATTTCCAGAAAATGCGTAACAACATTATCAGTCCAAGAAAAACAGAAGTAGATTACAAACTATTGCTCACCAACCCTGACCGCTTACATAATGCAGAGTTCGATACGGTGTATTTGTTGATGCTGGGACTGAAACCCAAACAGATTGCCGCCAGACGAAATATTTCTGTCTATACCGTCTATTCCACTCTCGCCAATATCAAGATCCGGTTTGGACTGAACAAACCGGATGACATTGTTGAATTCGGTATAGAGCAAGGCTGGCACGATCATATCCCCCATATGTTTCGGGAAACTGAAACCACATTGCAATTAGGTAAAGCTGCACTTGGGTTCGATTATGGCGAATAAATTTCTGACAGAGACTATCGGCGTATCAACCGAGTGCGGATTGTCTATGCCTATCGCGAAGACTGGACAAGAACTACCGTATCAGCAGGGTCAATGGATGTTCTCTGTCACTGACGAATGTCAGGAAGAAATGAATATCACGATTTTATTGGGAAGCCGGGCTCGTGCTTCTGATAACAGATGTCTTGGAAATCTTCGCATACCTCAAACCCAGGGTGGTTACAGAGGGGTTCCCTGTGTCAGCTTGTCTTTTTTTATTCAGGAAGCTGGTGAATTGCTGGTATCAGCTGAAAACCTGAAAACTGGCACAATTTACCACCTCAGATCAAGCGTTAACACTTCAGATGAACCAGCGCCCTGTAATACTGATCTGGTTGAAGATATCCGATTCAAAGAGTTTGCCAGAGCGAGTATTCTTGCCAGGAAAATGATTCGCTCCAATATTATGACGCTGAAGAAACCAGATAAAATGGACGAACATTCCAGAAAAGTTAAACATCAACTGCATTCAGTGATCAAAGAGCTTGAAAAAACTATACAAGCAGGATCAGATCTACAGCAATTGCAGCTTCTGATGAATGATTTATCGCAGCTCTCTCTTCAGTTTAATTTCGCAGCCTATACCAACCCGATCAAGGCGACTTAACTCTGTCGCCCACAGGGGTTATCGATTGTGGGAGGCTTTTTCCCTCATCATAATATTCCAGGATTTTTCCGATAACAATGGCCATGCCGACACCTGATAGCCAGATCAGAATACTCTGACAAAACCACCCTTTCAGTAAGTTATCCATGAAAATGGGGTTCTGGTGTTGTATGCCAACGACTGCAAGAAGTTTGTCCAGTAAGCGGGTATAAGCCAGTTGGTAAAACAGTGCCCCACCTGTCAGTGTCGCTAAAAGATTGCTGAACAACATTCTGACATAAGGCTTACAGCTGATTCCCAGTACAGCCCGAAACACCAACAGATCAACCATCCCTCCCACATTAACAGCAGCAAAGGTGGCGACACACATATTGACAGGCAGCGAACCGAACAGGCTGAACATTAGAGAAATAGTAAAAGAGGCGATCATCATAAATGCCATTGAGTGCTTGAGCAGTAGCCCGGACTGCTCTGCATAGTGCTGCGCAAAGGATCGGCTGACATCCACCAGTGGAACCATCGTTATTACCCCAAGTGGAATCCACCAGCCTTCTCCCAACAGAAAACTCAAATCTACCTTGACCATACATCCGTACTGGCCCAGCAGCGACATGACCGAAAAAATAATCAGCCATAAGAAGAATTTCCTACCAGCTCTTGAGTGGATTAAATGATCACGCCACCGCCTCGAAGATTGTCTCGAAGAGGATAAATCCGACATGCCACATGCCACCACTCTTATTCAGATATTATTTATACGCGCGTAGTCAACAGCAACATCTGCTGCAAGAGCAGCATTGTTAATCAGCAGCTGTATATTGCTTGACGTACTCCGCCCTTCGGACAAGCTGCTCACCTTTTCCAGTAAAAAATTAGTACGGTCTTTGCCCGGTACCTGATTATTTTCAAGAGTAAGAAGTGCAGACTGGATCAGGTCGTTCATTTCTTTTGGGGAGAATGCAAATTCATCAGGCACAGGATTGGCAACGACTACACCTCCCTGTAAACCTAATGCCCATTTCCGGTGAATGAGCTCAGCAATCTCTGTTGGCGACTCAACCCTTCTATCAACCGGATATTCCGTCTCTTTAACACAGAATGATGGAAAGACATCTGTCTGGTAACCCAGAACCGGAACAGAATGAGTCTCGAGATATTCCAGAGTCAATCGCAGGTCGATAATCGATTTGGCACCGGAACAAACCACCGCCACACTGGATGTGGCCAGTTCATAAACATCCGGAGAGATATCATAAGTCAGCTGAGCATTTTGATGTACGCCCCCCATACCACCAGCTGCCACTACTTTTATTCCCAGTAAACACGCTATTGTCATTGCTGCAGAAACCGTGACAGCAGCGTATTGATTCATCCCAAGAACCAGAGGCAGGTCACGACGACTGACTTTACAAATTGAAGGAGCCTGTTGAAACAGCTGTTCAATTTCCCCATGGCTGATCCCTGCTTTCAATTTTCCGTCGATAATGGCAATCATTGCCGGTATCGCCCCTTTTGCACGCACAGCCTGTTCATACAGAAATGTTGTTTCTAGCTTTTCTTCCTGTTGCTCCCCACCATGAATAAAAGCATTGACTGTTTCCATAGCAACTACAGGCTGGTTATGCTGAAGCGCGTCCTGGACTTCAGTGCTGATGTCGATTAGTGGTCTTTGCTTGGCAACAGAACTGTCTATCAGATGATCAGGCATATTTAACACCGTTAATCGATTAAAGGATTCATCAAAATCGACCTTTGTTATTCTACAGGATGAGGACTGCTGGAAAATCAGATCAACGATCAGAAAGTAATGGTAATTGGCGGAAACTGTTAATAATCAATGCGAATTGATTCCATTGAGTTTTAGGGCAATCTCAAATAAGTAAAACCCACTAGCAAAAAAGATCCTTTATTTTTCAATAAGGTGTGCTTAAATCTTTTCGACAAAACTCTTTTCCTGTTGCACCAGGTAACAAAGAGTGCTTTTTAAACCAATACACGCACGATGATTTATGAATACTCAAGCCCTTACTCAGCCATTCGTTCAATCCATACTAGCTGTATACACTTCGAGAAGCTCACCCTCCTGACCTACTGCCTTTCTACCGTTTTTTTTATTTAACTCTCAGAATTTACCCGTAACCATTTCTATTTGCCAAGCAGTATCCTTTTTATGGAACGGGCGGGAGCTTGTCTAATGCTGCAGCCTATCTCTAAAAACAACATCCACCACAGCTTACCCTCAGATGCACCTCATACTAATAACTGGTATTTACTACGGGTAAAAGCTAAGGAACCTGCGAATAAGTCCCTGATCATGAGATAATAATCTCAGCAGCTTGATCAGAGGTAGTCATGGACCAACAACTCTCTTTTTCCGACAGTGAATTCAGCCAGAAGCGACGCAGAACTCGTAGGGAAATTTTTCTTGAAAGAATGGAGGTTCTGATTCCATGGAAACGCTTAGAGGCCGTAATCGAGCCCTATTACCCTAAGCGTGGCAACGGAAGACCTCCTTATCCTC
>NZ_LASA01000195.1 GCF_001562015.1 Endozoicomonas arenosclerae
AAGTAAATTTCATAACGCTCTGAGATAGCCAAGCATACCTCCTTCAACGTCTTGTCTACTTCATCGCTAAAGACCACTCTTCGATACTTTGCTGGACAGACCAAGTGATACATAAGAACAGTGACATTGTGGGATTTGTGGATGAACCTACTTTTAGCCATCCACAAAATGTAGTCACAAGTTCATGCTGCGGCTAATGCCGCAGAAACGCAGCAAGCTGCGGGGAATATGACCCGTAGAGATTTAATCTTTGGTAAAGTCCAGGGGCTGACCCTGACTGCTGGTGTGCTTGCCGGTTTTGAAGATGTGGATGCTTTTCATGATGTCCAATGAACAGGCCCTTGATCCCGTCATTCTGGGCCTGGGGCTGTTCAGCAGACATACAGAAAAGTTCCGAAGTGATTCAGCTGTTTATTGTCAGAACTGAGAGTGCATCAGGAGTTTGCAGCTATCTCATCGGCTAAATCCTGATCCCATTCAAAATCTATATTGAACTTGCCTGTGGGGTAAAGTGTAAACTTGGCTCGGTTCCAACGATCACTTTCTCCTTCAGTTGTAATATCATGAAGTTTCTTAAACTCTTTGTAGGTTTTATAACCTACTTTAAAGTTTTTCGTTTCTTCGCTCGATGAAGTAATGTAGCGACCTTTATACTCACCGGAATCTCCAAAATATTCAAATTCGATAAATGCTTCGGCCCAGTCTTCACTTATGGCATCAACGATTCTGGTGGCAATGTTTGAATAAATTTCATCAATAGTCATTTCTTATCCGCTGCTCTGATTTTCAAAGGTGGCTTCGAAAAGCTCTCCATCTATCCAGTATTCTACTTCGAAAGCTTCTGGTCTTTTATCATCTCCATCATAGATTGCCTCAATGTTAACTTTTACGATTTTTTTAGGGTTGTCGGGTGGATCATCTTTTAAGGCTTCTGCCCATTTATTCTCCATCCTTTTCCAACCACCCCGGTTAAGATTTGAGTTCATAGGGAGATAGTTGATCTGTTCCCCTGGACCGTCAAAGATTGAGGCGATCAGGTGGCCGCCATCGTCATCGGTCAAACCATCCTTGATCCCTTCTGCCTTACCGGCTTTACCCTGTTGATAAGTATTGCGGTCTCTCTTGGTCAGATCCAGTTCCCCGGATACCCGGTTGACTCTACCATTATCATCCGTTTCATAAAGATAGGGACCCACCTGATACTTATGATTGGGCTTCAGCTCACCATTCAAGGCTTTATTCCAGGAGCCTTTTTCTCCGGGTTCAAGGACAATGACGTCTTCAGGTGTGTTTGATGTGCTTTCATCTTTGGGCTCTTTCTCTGGCCCTTTAGGTGGCGGATTATTCTTCGGAGCCGGTCGATCATCCTCCGGCAGGTCTTTCGTCATATCCCCGCTGGAGCAGGTACGGAGTGTCTGCTTCGGAGTGTGTTTTTGAACCGTTTTCTTGAGTCCAGCCAGCTCACTGAACAGTTCACCCAGCACCGTCATCTGTCTTGCTAATCGAGCTTTGGAAGTGATATTAACAAGGGCTCCGGTGCCTGCAGTGAATGCAGCCAGAACCAGCGTCTGCAAAATCTCAAAGGCGCCACTGCCTGCCAGTTCACTGATCTCGAGACTGTGTTGAGCCCTGGCGTAATCTTTGGCAAACCGGGTGAGTAATGCCTGACAACGATCGTCTTCCCAGAGGATGTTTGCGACGGTCCAGGCCTGGGTGAAATCTTCTGAACTGATTTTCCTGGGATCAAAGCCAAGTACATCGACAATCTCTTTATACTCAGCCTCACGCCAGTGCTCATTGAATTCGCGATACCAGTCAATCACTGAGTCGTGAGTCTGGGTCTTCAGATAGGCCTCATACACCCGGCCACGCTGTTTGACCTTGCTGACCACATCATGAACTTCTCCCATCCAGGTCAACAAAGAGGCTACCGACTGCTTAACGCCTTGTCCAAATCGGTTAGTATGGGCCTGGACTTTGCCTCCTGTATCCAGGGCTTGATACTGCTGGTTAATAACCGCAGCTTCGGCCTTTTCGCTGGCTATGATCTGTCCCAGTTTGACCTTGATCTGGTCATAAAGGGTCTCAATTTTTTGCAGGTGGCGAGACGGGTTGCGATAGACAATAAATACGTTCAGATGACCACGATACAAAGCATCTCTGGTCAGAAAGCTGGTTGGCGAGTGGTGATAACTTTTTAGAAGAGGGTGGCCTTTCAGCTTGTCTTCCAGTTCAAAGCTTTGGCCCAGCTGAAGATTGAAGAGAAAATCCCAGGCTTCGTCTTCTGATAAGAAGTTGAGCGGCTCATGATGAAAATAATAAGGTTCATCAGTGAGTACAAACTGATCGCCCTCTTTGCTGACCAGGTGGATCTGGATACGATTAAAGGCTTGGTTCCTTCCAAACACACGCTACTCCCTATGTGACTCCGTTCTTTTTAACACCATGCCATCGCGCTGTATGCTATTTTCCTTAAGTCCCGCTTAACTTTGAAGCAGTGAACAATCAGGCTGTACTTTTGGTTGCAATGTACAGTTTTCATCCATGCTTCGGTTCAATTTATAGTATCAGCTCGTGTCCATGTTTATTTTGTTTACCTTTTAAACATATTGTTTGTTGATCAGCGTTTTTGACCCACAAGCTATCCCGCAGCCTGTGCGTTTGATGAAAAAAACAGAGTTCTCGGTCAGTGCTATGTACTGACTGAGGCTCTTTTTACGTTCAGCCTCTTTGTTGCCTCCCACAACCAGTCCAGGGCAGCTGTTGTTTTCACAAATTTTAATGTCCATTTCTTACCGCTGCATGTAAGACGACCAACAGATCGAACCACTTTTCGGATCAATGGCCTGATTCCATGCTTTCTTTCTTTTTTGGGCAATCCCTTGTACTGCAATGCTCTCAGTATAATCTGAGCAATTTGTCCACAGGCATAAAAAGCCTGATTTGCGTGAAATTTCCGACAGGGTGGGTGGTGTAAATCCAGATCAGTCAGTGGTCCTTTTTGAGCATTTTCCTGCCCCTGTTTTTCACGGTGGCGTCTGACCAGCTCTTTCAATGACAGGTCAGCTCTGCTCACCAGAATGACGCCGTAACGCGGCTCAAGTAACCATTGCTTCCCGTCGTGCCAGCGCCGGGTAACGACATAGGTTTGTTCCCGTTGCCATTTAGCTGGCTGATGATGGGAGAAGAGAGCCTCTTCGGTTCCGTCACTGCGGATAGGCGTCCAGGCACTATCCGGTAACCCGTCGATGAATTCGAGTACCGGGCGACAGTTGTTGCTATTGGTCACACTGATAGAGAAGTCCCATTGCTTCTGCTCAAACCATTCGACAACCTCTTTGTTGTAGTAGGCATTATCCATACGGGCCCAGACTGGAATCCCCTGCTCAATCAATGGGGCAACGTCATTTTCGAGTTGCTCTTGCCAGCAAATACAAACATCACTGGCTCCGGGATTAAGGCGACCACTGACCCATAAATGACCAATGAAAATATTGTGAAGCCAGTACTGTCTGTTGCCTGTGTAGCCAACACTAGCCTGCTCAAAATAGCGTCCGGTCACTTCGATTTCAGTGCCATCGAGAAATACCGGCAAATACTCTTTTTGTTGAACAAAATGCTGTATCACTTCAGGAGCTATTTGCTGACAAAGGCTGCGGACAACGGAATATAACGCTTTCACGGCATCGGCATTAAATAGCGTCAGATATTTCCCCATACGTCTTGAGGAGCGTACATCCTCAAGGCCGAGGAGACTGACTGTAGGTTTGTCTGCACGCAAGGCGTCCATATCGGACAGTTTTCCATTTCCGGCGCAGAAATTATGAATCAGGCCAAGAAGAGAGTCTTTGTCATCACAGCCACGATTACGTTTCTTGAGATGGATGTGTTCTTTAAGAAGGTCGGGAAGTTTGAGCTGGTTGGCAATCCGAGCTACAAACAAACTACCGGCCATGCCCGTAAGCTTGGCGTCAGTAAATTCGATGTCGATATTTTCAGGTTTTGGAATTATCATCTGGAAGCGTCCCTGTGTAGCACCCTATGGGTGGATTGTTATTAGGGAACCTGCGAATAACCTCTAATTTACTTCCCTTCTTGAATCGAGTTCGAAGTAGGACTGAAATCAGAGGTCTCAACCCCTTATTTGTATGATATTTAGCCACTTTCGTGACTTCAGGGCGGACTAACCCTGTGCCCGGATCATTTGATCCAGTCGAACAATATTCGCCAGGGCAAATAAAGTAGACAGTTTATTGTCATTCTTCTTCAAACCTCGATACCTGGCTTTTATAAATCCAAAT
>NZ_LASA01000196.1 GCF_001562015.1 Endozoicomonas arenosclerae
GGCTTCCAAGCCACCTCGTTCATAACGATCAATCCAGTCGTAAACGCATGACCTGTGAGTAGAATACTTTTCGGATAGCTGATTGACAGTGGCGCCCTCCAGCCATAGGTGTATAGCCTCTAAACGAATAGATTCTCGAACATCATGGGAAATTTTACGGCCGTCGACTTTGCTCATGTACACCTCAAATATGAGGTGTCAGTTATACAGAAACTCTTGTCGGGAAGTTTTGGCCCAGATCAATAGCTATGGTCTATTAATCAGGCTGGTTCCTTACCTTTTGGGGCATGGCTTCAGTGGTTTCAGGCCATTTTCTGACGTTGTGAAAGCCTATGATCGTCTTGAATTATGGGATGTCGCATGGCATTCAACCGTTCAGAATCCCTGGCTCGGGATTGGCCCTCAACATTTTATAACGTTTATGGAGCGTGGGCCGGGCTCTCCCCATAACATTTTTTTGCAATGGCTTTCTGAATGGGGGGTTATAGCAACTTTATGTATTGTTTTAACTTTATCATGGGGTGCTCTTTCCTTTCTCAGAGGGTTAAGAGTACGACTCAATGAAGGTAAGTTATCCCTGCAACAACAGTGTATACAGATCAGTGTTTTATGGGCCTGTGTCAGTGCTATGGTTCATGCGCAAATCAGTGGTATATTGATTACCCCTATGAGTCAGTTATTAATGGTGCTTGTTGTTGGCTATTGTTTATCTGTTCATAACAAGGAAGGAAAAAAAGGCGAGAGCTATGTGAAATCTTCCAATGCTTTTGAGCAAGTTGTTTATTGCTTGATGAACGTTATGATCTTATTTTTGTCGTTGGCTTTTTATATGATTTTCTATTGGGAGTTTATTGAAGGTGGGTATCCCATTTCTCTTGATGGGGAGTCCATGGCTCCACGCTTCTGGCAGAATGGAGCCTTTCATTTATAGCTTTAATTCAGACGAATTTCTCTGGCCACCAGTTCTGGATTCAGCAGGCCTTCGTAAGAAAAGAACTCCTGTGTGCTGCCATTCTGATAGTTAACCTCATAAAGCATGAAGAAAGGAAATTCACTTCCCCAGGACATTTTACTGAAGTCTGCATGCCAACCCACAAATCTGTGACCCTGATAATCTCCCAGCTGACTGCCTAATAATGGCCTGAAGTTTTCTTTTCCAGAGCCTGTTGTTCTCAAGGTGTGATGACCGGTTTGAATAATCAACATCAGTTCTGAGCCTTGCTCTTTCTCAAAATAACGATCCACTTCACCCTGATAGATATATTGAAGGCTGACTGCGCCGGTTATTGCGGTTGATGTCAGTACCAATACAACTGTGATGACTCGAGCGGCAAGGGAGAGTTTTTTATGGTTCACAAGTGTGCGATTTTTCATCGTGCTGCCCTGATTGATAAGCCTGTAAATGGGTTATCGGTGCCCGCCTGAAAATCACGAGAAATAAGAATGTTAAAGAAGGAGTAATAAGCCTAAAGCTCTGGTTATAGGGGCCGAAACATCCAGCTAGAGACTGACCTGTGGGGCCCGGTGTTCGGCGGAGGGCAGCTATTCAATGACCGAGGATGACGAGATGAAAACATGGATGTCCAGGATGCTGGGTTTCACGCTGATCGAACTGATGATCGTAGTGGCGATCATTGGTATTCTGGCGGCAGTGGCGATTCCCCAGTACCAGAACTATACCCGTAACGCGACAGTGAATGCAGCTTTGAGTGAAGCAAGCCAGTATAAAACAGCGGTTGGTATTTGTGCTCAAACGAACCCAATTACTGACTGTGAAGCTAATACAAATGGAATTCCTTCTGTGAGCGCAGACAAGAAAGTAACAGCTATCTCAGATGGAGTGCTTACTATTACACCAGGTGGTGCATTTGCAGCTCAGACTTTAACATATACTCCAGATGCAACTGGCACAGTTTGGGTTCTAACCTGTAATGGGGGAGGAACTTTATGCAGTAATGAGTCACTGACTGATAGCCCAGATTTTTCTCCCTAAAAATAAATTTGGTTAGATCTGGAAAGGCTAGATGAAAATCTGGCCTTTTTTTTACCTGGATGTTTTGTAATGAAGGTAGGTGAGGCAGGAGAATATAAAAAGTATGAAGTTTGTATCATTGAAAGAATCGAATGACTTTAACTACTTCTGAAGTTGATATGTAGCCCTTAACGAGTCGTGCCTGATTCCTTGTCATATACGTTGCAGAGGCTATTTCCTGATCATTAGCGTCAAGCAAACCATTCCAACCTTTAAAACGTAAAGCCAGCTTTTTAGATCGACTTTCACCGACCTGAGGAATGCTTAACGCCCTTATCTGATTCTTAAAGGGCTGCGTCTGAACATGATGCAGTGCAGTTAACATTGATGAGGCAGAAGTTTCTGATAATCCAGCCTCTTTCAGACTGGAAAAAGAAAGCCTGAATACATCAGGCAGCTGATTGATAGCTCTATCTGCTATCAGCTTTTTAATCACATCTTCATGCAAATAAGGGATATCCAGCCTCATACCCAGCCACTTCAGGCGGGCAGTCAGTTGTTCTTCACAGCCTGGCTTTATCTCAAGACAAGAAAAAGCGTCGAATCTAGGGAACCTGCGAATAAGTCCCTGATCATGAGATAATAATCTCAGCAGCTTGATCAGAGGTAGTCATGGACCAACAACTCTCTTTTTCCGACAGTGAATTCAGCCAGAAGCGACGCAGAACTCGTAGGGAAATTTTTCTTGAAAGAATGGAGGTTCTGATTCCATGGAAACGCTTAGAGGCCGTAATCGAGCCCTATTACCCTAAGCGTGGCAACGGAAGACC
The DNA here is from genome assembly GCF_001562015.1 of Endozoicomonas arenosclerae. GTDB lineage: Bacteria > Pseudomonadota > Gammaproteobacteria > Pseudomonadales > Endozoicomonadaceae > Endozoicomonas_A > Endozoicomonas_A arenosclerae. The sequence continues at coordinate 2,803 of NZ_LASA01000196.1, forward strand.
TCCTTATCCTC
>NZ_LASA01000197.1 GCF_001562015.1 Endozoicomonas arenosclerae
ATATCAGACTGACTTAGCGAATAATGACCAAGAAGAACGTCGTCATCAGTATCCTGGGTGTCGTAAAGGACAATAAAGGCAGGGGTTCCAGACGCTGGCAGACCTGGCGCCCCAACATCAGCCTGGTAATGCAGGAAGATTTCAAAGTGGATCGCCTGGAACTGCTCTACGATCCCCAATACTTCAGAATGGCGGGCAAGGTGGTGGCGGATATACAGTCAGTATCACCTCACACCGAAGTGGTTCTGGTGGAAGCCCCGTGGAGTGATCCCTGGGATTTTGCCGAGGTGTACGGCTGGTTTGATCAGTACACACGACACTACCCTGTTAAAACAGACAGTGAAAATTATTACCTGAATATCACCACAGGCACCCACGTCAATCAGATCTGTATGTTTCTGATCAGTGAGGCGCGCCTGATTCCTGCCAGCCTTCTGCAAATATCACCGGACTTTGAAGCTGAAAATCGTGCTGTCGGCACTTTAAGGATTATTGATCTGGAGCAGGCAAAGTATGATGCTCTGGCGAGTCGTTATCAGGAACAGGCTCAGACGGGTCAGGATTTTCTTAAGTCCGGCATTAAAACCCGAAACACTGCCTTTAATAACCTGATTGCAGAAATTGAGCAGGTTGCCATTGCTTCTTCTGACCCCATTCTTCTGGAAGGGCCTACCGGGGCGGGTAAAACCCAGCTGGCTCGAAGAATTTATGAACTGAAGGCCAGTCGCAACGATGTGATGGGCAAATTTGTGTCGGTCAATTGTGCGACTTTACGTGGTGACGGCGCCATGTCGGCTTTATTCGGACACAGCAAGGGGGCATATACAGGCGCTCAACAGAGCAGAGAGGGCTATTTAAAGAATGCCAACCAGGGCATTTTATTCCTGGATGAAATTGGTGAATTAGGCCTGGATGAACAGGCCATGTTGCTGCATGCCATTGAAGAGAAACGCTTTTACCCTGTTGGCAGTGATAAAACCGTGTTCAGTGACTTCCAGCTACTGGCAGGTACACATCAAAATCTCCAACAAGCCGTTATTAAAGGCACCTTCCGCGAAGATCTGCTGGCTCGAATCAATATCTGGAGTTGGAAGTTGCCCGGTTTATCCGAGAGACTGGAAGATCTCGAGCCCAATCTGGACTTTGAGCTTCATCAGCATGCCCGCCAGAAAAATAAACAGGTGCGCTTTAATAAAACGGCTCGCGCCGCTTACATGAAATTTGCCACCCTGCCCGACAGTCTCTGGTCATCCAACTTTCGTGATCTGACCGCCAGCGTAAACAGAATGGTGACGCTCAGTGAAGGAGGCCGAATCAATGAAGACAACGTTAATAAAGAGGTCAGCCGTCTCAAACAGCGGTGGCAACCTTTGTCACCCGTGAGCCAGAAAATCGAACTCACTGACTATCTCGGCGAAGATCAACTCACCCAACTGGATCAGTTTGACCAAATGCAGCTCGCCAGCGTCATTGAAGTCTGCCTTCAGTGTCGGTCTATGGCTGAAGCTGGACGCAAACTGTTTAATGTAAGTCGATCCGAGAAAGCCAGCACTAATGATTCGCACCGACTCAGAACCTACCTGACAAGGTTTGGGTTAACATTTAAGGACATAACTGAAAAGAAGATGACGCAAATATGAAACTTGCGTGTCGGTTTTCAGATGGCGCAGTGAACATGCGTTGTGTATGATGCGCAGTGCTGATACATGATTCCCTGACAAGCCTGCTTGTCAGCGTTAAATCTTAGTACCGGAATTCGTATCAGTTGGATTTCATACGGGTTTGAATAACGATTAACGAGGAACATCGTGACTGGTCAACCTTCCCACCGCGTTCAGATGGTCAAACCATCACCTACCCTGGCAGTCACTGCCCGAGCCGCTGAACTTCGCGCTGCCGGACACGACATTATTGGCCTGGGTGCCGGTGAACCCGACTTCGATACCCCTGATCACATCAAAGCTGCTGCGATCAAGGCCATTAACGAAGGAAAAACCAAGTACACTGCCGTTGACGGTACGGTAGAACTGAAACAGGCCATTATTGACAAGTTCAGCCGCGACAATGGTCACGAGTACGCACCCGACCAGATTCTGGTTTCCTCCGGTGGCAAGCAGAGTTTCTTCAATCTGTGCCTGGCGCTGATCGACAAGGGTGACGAGGTTGTTATTCCTGCCCCATACTGGGTTTCCTACCCGGACATGGTCGCCATTGCCGAAGGTGTGCCGGTTATTGTGAAAGGCACTCTGGAAAACCGCTTCAAGCTGACCCCTGAGCAGCTGGAAGCTGCTATCACACCTAAAACCAAACTGGTGGTACTGAACAGCCCGTCCAACCCATCCGGTACGGCATACACCCGTAAGGAGCTGGAAGGTCTGGCAGAAGTTCTGCTGAAGCACCCTCATGTTATGGTCGCTACCGATGACATGTACGAGCACATCCTCTGGAGTGATGAGCCGTTCTGCAACATCCTGATGGCCTGCCCTGAACTGTACGACAGAACGATTGTTCTGAACGGCGTATCCAAGGCTTACTCCATGACCGGATGGCGTATTGGTTATGCCGGCGGCCCAGCCTGGCTGATCAAGAACATGAAGAAGATCCAGTCCCAGAGCACCTCTAACCCTTGCTCTATTGCCCAGGCGGCAGCCACTGAAGCTTTGGCCGGTCCACAGGACTGTGTCAAGACCATGCTGGTTTCCTTCAAGAAGCGTCACGACTATGTTGTTGGCCGCCTGAACAAACTGCCTGGTGTTCATGCCATTAAAAGTGATGGAACCTTCTACGCTTTCCCTGATTTCAGTGCAGCCATGAAGACCCTGGGCTTTGAAAAAGATACCCAGCTGGCTGAAATGCTGCTGGAAAAAGGCGTTGCCCTGGTACCGGGTTCTGCCTTTGGTATGGAAGGCTGCATGCGCCTGTCCTATGCCACCAGCGATGAAGCCCTGGAGAAGGCTCTGGATCGTATGGAAGCAGCTTTGAGCTGATACCTATAGGGAGCAGACTCCTCTGCTCCCTCCTTCCCACATCCCTCCAGCGTTAAATAATCCTCAGACACCACCTTCCTAACAGGCATTTTTCAGCAAGATGGCTGCGAATAAGCTATACACAAAACTCCTGAAGTTTTTTGATCTGATGACCTGATGCCCTTCAATATATTCAAATGCTGTAGCTGGCTTCAAAGAGCCCGCCTGACTCTGACCAGCTTACTGCTGGCCTGCGCTGCTTCCATGCCAGCCATGTCTTTACCCCTGGAAAGAGGGCTGCTGGCCAACCCCAAGTCCCTTCATCCACACTATTTCGGTGGCTCCCCTGATGCTCAGGTGCTGAAAGATGTTTATGAAGGGTTGATGGTACAAAACAAAAACGGTGAACCTGTACCCGGCGTCGCCAGTGATGTTGAACGCCACCCCGACGGTATCCGCTATACCTTTATCATCCGGGATAACCTGAAATGGTCAGACGGAAGCCCCTTGACGGCCGATGATTTTGTCCGAAGTTTCAAAGCACTGGCCGATCCTGAACGTCGGGCTACTTACCGCTGGTATTTGAAGGTCGCCAAAATAACGGGAGCTGAGAAGGCACTGAATGGCAATCCGGATGCACTGGGTATAAAGGCTTATGGAAATAAGCTGGTCATAGAACTGGATCAACCTGTCCCCTATTTTCTGGACTTGATGACCTTCCCCAGCTTTCTGCCTGTCCATCAAAGCAATCTGTCTGGTGATGCCGCCACCATTCCTGTCACCAACGGTCCCTACAAGATTGAGCAGGTGATTCCTGAAACCCGTATCGAGCTGACCAGTAACCCGAACTACTACCGCCATTTGAATACCGACCTGCAGCAGATCAACTATCAAATCACTCCTTCAGTGCATCGTCAGATAGAAGGCTTTGTAAACCATACACTGGATGTAACAGCCCCGCTGCCAGCCTTGCACATCCAGGAGTTGAGAAAGAAACATCCGGTGTCGGTATTTGAGGATCAGATTCTGGCCACAGCGAGTCTGATTGTCAGCCCAAAAATCAAAGCACTGCAAAATAGAAAGGTGAGGCAAGCCCTGTCCATGGCCATTGACCGGGACGCACTGGTCAAAAAGATTTACCCACATAGCCACACCCGACCGGCCTGCAGTTTTGTCGCTCCTCATACCCGCGGCTTCAACCCGGATCCAGCCAACTGTAAAAAGCTGCTGGAAAACCCCGACCGAAAAGAGCAAGCCATCAAATTGCTGGCAGAAAGCGGTGTAAAAGCCAGTGATATAAAGCTGACCATTTTATCCAGCCCCAAATACGACTCTCTGGATATCCTTCCGGAGATCTGCCACCAGATAAACAGCACTCTGGGAACGTCTTTAAGCAGCGAAAGTGATGACTGGAGTACTTATCTCGACCGGATTTCCAAAGGTGATTATGATCTGGTCTGGTTTGCCTGGCTGGCAGGTTATAATGATGCCACAGCCTTCCTGACCCCTCTGACCGAGAGCAAATTCTTTGGTCCCTTCAGGGATCCAGCTTACCTGAGGGAACTCTCTCTGGCTGCAAGCAAGAAAACAGCGGTTGCCCGATTACCCAACTATCAGAATGCTGAAGCCATTCTGGCCAGAGAATTACCTCTGATCCCCGTTCTTCATCCTTCCCTGATGACACTGGTTAATCCTGATATTGGTGGATTTTATTCGTCCAACCCTGAAGGCTGGGTGCACAGCTGGCATCTCTACCGAATCACCGATTAAGGCTTATGAGGAGGCAGCAGATAACGCTGCCTCCTGACTCTCTTTGACTTGGATAGCCTCTCTCCTATCTATACTGAAATCACAAAGACACTTTCCATACAGTACAAACTGGCCTCATAATACGGGCAACCAAAAAGATCATGGACAGATTCAAACTTGGAAGGAAACCCGCCCAGTATCAGCGATTTTCTGAAACCGAAGCGAGCAAACCTGCAAAAGCAGGTATTCTTGGGCGATGGAGAATTAAACCTTTTAAAAACAGAGGGAAGCACTCTCCTCAAAAAACTTCCTTGCAAAAGAATAACGTTAAACTCAAACAGCGGGAGATCAGGAAACTGGCCGTAGCAAACAAGCCACCCACCGACCCAAAAACACTTCGGTCAATGGCCATTGATGCCCAGCTGGCTGCATACCCCTATCACCGCTCTCTGGAAAAAATTCACCAGGCAGGTGAGATTCACGCCCCTGAAAAGGAAGACTTTGCCACCCAATGGGATCCTTCTTCAGAGCTGGCAGAGCTGATTGCCAGTGATGCCGGACTGACCATCAGTTCAGAAGAACCTGGTTTCCTATACGACAGAAATTCCGGACTGACAGCTTATGTCCTGATCAACGCGCAGCTTCAGGAAGTTCGCCTGGTGTTTGGTGGTACCACTTCCGGATTATCACAGGGAGACTTTCTGGAGCGCTCCAGGAAAAACTTCAAATTCTCGGGAAAACAGTGGAAAGCCAATATCAAGAATATGCTAGGCAGAGGCATACCCGACAGTTTTATACAAGCCAAAGTCCTGACAGCAAGCCTGCTTGAGAAGATGCCTTCGACGCTTGAAGGAAAACCCTTCAAACTTAAACTCAATGGTCATTCAAAAGGGGGAGCAGAAGCTAATTATGCTGCTTTATCCATGACTCCCCCTGTACAAGCCGTTTGTTTTTCCAGCTCTGAACTGAGTCGTAAAGCTCTATCGGATATCCCCAGAGAAAACCTTGCTCAGGCTAGCCAGCTGGTTACCCATTACAATGTCAGCAAAGACCTTGTAGCCAATACCGGCAGAATCTTCAGAGGCCTGTCACAAGCTGGCAAGGTGATGACCATCCCTGCCAAATATGCCTATAGCTCGTTACTGGATAGACACGACAAATTCACACGGCATATTGAACACTATGCCAGAAACGCAGCCAGTCAAACCTCTAACTAACATCTAAGCGTTAAACCCCATACCGTTCGCACTGAACCTGTCGAGATGTGTTTCCATCATCCTGCAACAAGCTCTGAATGAACAGAGTATATATGAGCATTAACGCTTGGCTGTACTAGCCTTGTTTTTGAATATTGCTGGCTCTATACAAAACCTCGCCTCTGTTTATTGTTCAAACCTGACCCAATGCTTAGACTAATGACTTTCTTCATTATGGTTTTGATCATTGGAGCACTCTGTGACGGATAAGAATATTCCAAGAATCGGTGTCGGCGTTATTGTCATAAGAGGCAACAAGATACTTCTTGGACGGCGAATCAACAGTCATGGTGAAGGGCAATGGGCTTTTCCCGGTGGTCATCTTGAATTTGGTGAGAGCCCTGAAGAATGTGGTATCAGGGAAGTTATGGAAGAAACAGGTCTGAGCATCAGCCAGTTAAGAACAGGACCCTATACCAATGACGTCTTTACCACTGAAGGAAAGCATTACATTACACTTTTTATGATTGCTGAATCTTCTTCAGGAACACCGGAAGTCAAAGAACCCGAAAAGTGCCTTGAGTGGGAATGGTTTGAATGGGATCACTTGCCTGCGCCATTATTCTTACCGATTGTCCATCTTAAAGAGAGGGGATACCAACCCATCAGTCAGGTTTCCTGATCAACCTTGAAACAGGCTAAAACCATCTTAAGTGAAGAGCTTCAGATAGTTTACAGGACGTTCTTATCTGAAAACAAACCCCATTAACCAAGTCGACACAGCCTGTAACACGAACAACTTTTCTTCAAGATTCAAACAAACAATAAGTTGCTTGTAATCTCTCAAGAATCCAGGCAACCAGACTCATGAGTTAAAAATTATCATTCATTGCTTCTGAATATTTTTCATTATTCAGAGCCTGAGGCAGAACAAATCAATCTGAGTGACCCCGTCCCAGGAAAATATTCATAACTATAATTTAGGTTCACTTTAAGTTCGTCACTGGCTGAAGGAATTCAAGTCACCATGCGATTATTTATCGTTCTGATAGTCACTATTCTATTCCCCTTATTGGCACCAGCTCAGTCTTATACCCAGCTTGAACAAGAGGAAACTCCTTCTTCAACTACGGATTCCAGCAGTGAACCACCTCCGGTTAAAAAACCTGCTATTGATGTCTATTTAAATGAACACTGGTATCGAGATGCCAGCAGTGATGACATCATTTACTGGCATATGGATCATCCTTCAATATTCGCAGTAGACGATGAAGCTGTCCGTGAAGATGACTATATGGACCGTAAAGTAAAAGTCAGCCTGCATCGTTCAAACATGTTGGAAGAACTGCCTGCATTTTTATCAAGAAAAGGTATTTTTCCAAAGGTGTACATTATTACCGGTCACCTGACTCGTCAAAATATTAGAGATTTTGTAATGGCCGTAAAAAACGCCTCTTATGATTCCGTAGTCAGTCAGAAAAAGGACGCATGGAGCTATTACCAGTCTGAAGGCGCATTCCTCATCGTCAGCCGTTATGGCTTCCCAAGTAAGAAAAACCTACTGCAAGAAGTTTGGCTGGATGAATCGCAGTTTGGAAAAAAAATCCATGCCGGGAACATGTTAGCCATTTCTGTAAAGACGGACGAGGTGCGAAGTATCGATCTAATGGTCTATTTTGCCACTTCCTTCAACTTTAACCACCTTCGCGAACAACAAAAACTGCAGGCTGACCTGCCCGATGTTACCAGACATCCTGTGGTAGCAGGACTGGAGCAAGCACTGACTCTGGCCAAAGAAAAAGGGTATGGCGCCACTTCACCTCTTGTGGTGGCAGGCAACACCAATATTCCTTTATTTCCTGAGGTTAACAATGGTTTTCTGGATCACATGCAGTCCAACCTTCACCTTCATACTGCTACCCAGAATAAAAAGTTGCCTGTCGTGGGCAGCTTCAACGCCATGAACAATACCATCAGCAGCTTCTGGCTTGGTTTGACTGGAGGTCCAGACTATTTGCTGAACGACAGCATGTCAGAGTTAATCGACTGGATCGCCATTTCAGGATCCACAGGATCAGAACGGCCAAACTTAAAGATAAAAGCCGTTGAATTTGAGTCTGTCTGTCGATATTCCATGCCCATCCAGAAGACTTGTGGGAAAGGTTACTCTCTTAAAAGACAGGCGTTTTTAAACAAAGCAGTTCCAGCGCGTACGATTCTGGAAAACATGCCAGAAGAGGTACGATCCGGTGCAGAAGAAAAAGTACTCGACTACGCTGTGAATGCCCCATCCGGCCATCATCCCATTCATGCAAAGCTGACACACACAGATCTTAGAACCCAGCAACAAACAAATTTCTGCGAATCCTGTCGAATGGATATATTTGACCTGAAGTCGGTGACCGGCTTAGCCGCTATCAGTCCTGATGAGAGAGGCGCCATAAGCCTGCCGTTACACCCTGAGATTATCAAGAAAGTGTTTGAGTTTGCTGAGCAAGATATGCTGCCTGACAGTGAGGTGAATATTCTTCTCGATAAACAACAAAATGTTTACGCTCTTCCTGTTCGGGCTGGACCCAAAGAATGCAACCCTATAGTGCATTCCTGGTCTGGCGATGCGGGCTTGGGAAGAGTCGTTAGAACACAACAGGGCAAGGTCCAATTAAGAGAAATGATGCTCCGCAGAGAGAAAGTCAATATGTGGAGCCAGATGTTTAAACAGTTTTCTACTTCCAATCCAGATGATTACACTGAGCAGTACTTTGCCTCAGGAAAAGAGCTGCAAAAACTGGGAGAGCCTTTGGAAATAAATGGCAGGATTTACAACTACTATATACAAACACGGGCTATGCCTGCTCACTCCCAGCAAAAGCCCAGTAAATAGGAAGGTGCCTAAAAGGCGTTTTCAAGGTCTTTATTAACGTTTCTTGAAAACGACGGCCCCTCTGGTCGATCGAACCTGATCTTCAGAGGTGGCTTTAACCAGACTCTTGCCGGTCGGATCGGGCAGCAAAACCGTGTGTCCGTCCCTGAAGCAACGGATTGCTTTCTCCATGGCTACTTTGACAATTGGAGCATCGTTTGTACTATCTCCCTGGTTAAATAGACCAAACTGCAGTAAGTCATCGCCTGAAAATTCATCATCCTCATCCAAAAGTCCCAGTTCAGCTAAGAGTCCCGGATGATGAGCAGCTATTTTATCCAGACTCCCAAACAGACTATCCCGGACGTAAGTTTCCAATACTTCCAACTGCTTTATCGTTTCATCCAGCTTCTGATCCAGTGATTCCCCGGGTTCCAGTGTTACCCCAAACCAGTCTTTCAATATCTTAGGCAGAATATCCTTTTTATCTCTTGCCCGTAGATCTTTTAAAGCCTCGGATAACTCGGCATTCATCAACATCCGGGAAAGGTTATGGGGATTTGACCCGGAAATAGCCCTGGTAAACCCTTTTACACGGGTACCCTGCCCTTCTGAGGGGTCACTGTCTCCCAGAATGATATCTTCGCGAAATGCACTTCTATCAAAGAAACTGTTCCAGATACCCAGTTTCAGAATCAGATCCAGTAATGGTTTTGTCAGCTTCTGCCCTTTTGCCAAACAAAATAGATGGATTAAGTGAGGGTACTTGCCATGCTGTAGATTAAGACCTTCCATAGCATCTTTAAAACTGCACTGACTGACGACATCTTTCACGGCTTCTGAAGGTAGAAATTGTAGAAACAACGGAGCTTCATCCAGTCCTAGCAGAGATTTGAGCTCGTGAGCCAGCACTCGGCTGAAAACCGACCCTTTTTTGATCTTGAGAATATCTTCCAGTCTTAATCGCTGCGGAACCCTGACTCGTGGCAAGTCTTCAGCCCACTGTCCTACACTCGGAAGGCAGGAAAACAGGTTCTTCTTTCTGGCATCTGGAACGGTGGCAGGCGTTTCGCATCGCCCCTGAAAACAGTCATCTGTAAATGCTCTTGCGGGAAATGATGACCCCTGATGATCCGCCTGCCACATAGATTCAATCTTTTGAGCCAGATCAGGCAGATGTCGGGTGTAAGATCGAATATCCTGAGCGGCAAACAGGAGTTCTTTCAACTCTTTTTCCAGACTCAGGTATTCTTGTTTTAATTCAACCTTTTTATCCAGATAAGAGGCAATCATGAATTGTTCGAGAGACAGGCGAGCCTTAAGGAAAGATTGAATCTGGGTTTCAAATTTATCTTCTGTTGCTGTCAGCTCCATCCAATGGCTCAAGGGCATATCGCTCAGATCAACCAGCAGGTTATTGTCTGTTTTGGATAGCTTAACGTCATAGGACGACAGCTTTCTTGCGTCCTGCTCACTCCGATAGAAACGAGTCAGATCATTGGTGTAAAGCTCTTTTCCTCGCAATTCCAGATAACAGACACCTGGTAACTGTTTACTGTCAGGAGGTAGATGTAACTTTGGACGGGTATGATCCATTGATGATTGATGGGTCGCTGCCTGCATGCCTGATCCTTCTGGCTGAATGTAACAGCTGTCATTATTCAGACTGGAACGTAGAAATCACTAACCAAATAACCGCTTTTGGTTAGTGATACTGACAAATTTCAGAAATGGGCATGAGCACTGCAACTATTCAGTTCGTCAGGAGTCTGAACTCTGAACGCCAGGCGAAGATCCAGGACTGGAGAGCCGAAGTCGAACACCTTGCAGGCTTCGTCAAGCAAAGGACTGCAGCCATCGCTGTCGGAACTCAAGCCCCTGGCCTGGCGGCTTTTAACGAATCAACGGCACCGGCTTTATCCAGCCACTGTTCAGACTGAATGGTCTGCATCCGAGCAATTTTACGTCCCATAGTATTCAGAAAATAACGACCTGATTTCAAACCCAGTTCATAATCCCTTTCAAGAGCCTCCATCGGACTGCCAATCAGTTTTGAGTCCAGTGCCTTGTTGGGATGAATTTCATAAATAGTGACATCGTCCGGTGGCGCTGCCAGAAACGCCTGTGTTTTGCTGTAACTCTCTTCATGCTCAATCAACAGACCCATCAGATCAGCCGCTTTGGTTTTCTTCATCCATTTGTTCATTCCTTTCAACCACTGATGCTCTCCGTTATACTCAACCGGCATGGTACGAACCACGACGATGTGTCGATAACCACGTCGATAAGCTTCATGAACAGGAATCGGGGCACAGACACCACCATCCACATACTGGTCGTTCTCACTCTGAACCGGAGTAGTATGAAGCAGTGGAATAGCGCAGGTAGCTTTCAATGCCAGCTCCCAGTCATCTTCAGCAAGATTGAAGTAACAGGCCTGATGCTCACTTAAGCCGCAGGCACTGGCTAATACGGTTCTGTCCCGCATATTTTCTCGGCCAGCCTTCCAGTCCAGCATTAAGTCCGACTGAACCTGCTGAACCAGCCAGTCGAGATTCAGCCCGCCCTTCCCCATTAGAAAGCGTTTCAGTGCAAAGAAATCTTGTGAAGTCGTGGCCTCGGTAATGACTCGATAAGCATGTTTATGCTGACCACAGATGTATGAAGCCAGAATGAACTACCCCGCAGCAAGCTGCGGGGTATCCTCAGTGCAACTTGAGTGGTCAGTCCATAAACAGACTGATTTGGTTCGGACTTATTTCCTTCCGGTGTAGCTGCTTGTACTCCGCATTGCCTTGGTTTTTCACATAATTTGCAATTACATCTTCATTACCATGCTGGCCGACAGTATTCATAAAATATCCTGAACTCCAGAATGCTCCACCCCATAACTTTTGCTTAACTTCAGGGTTTTTCTT
>NZ_LASA01000198.1 GCF_001562015.1 Endozoicomonas arenosclerae
ATAAACTTTTGTTGAGTATGATGCTGTCAGCCAGTGCTGGCATGCTGACCATCATGCTTTACAACACCATTGATACTATTTTTATTGGCCACTATGTCGGCAGCCAGGGCATTACCGCCGTTACGCTGGCTTACCCCATAAGCTTGCTTTTGCCTACCCTGGGAATGGCTATTGGCGCCGGTGCCGGGTCGATCATTTCCAGAAGACTGGGTGAGAGTAACCTTGAAAAGGCACGTCAGACTTTTGGTAATGGCTTTTCTCTGGCTGTCGTTCTCTGTCTGGTAGCCTGTAGCCTGGCCTATATGCTGACGGACTCCATTCTCACCCTGTTTGGCGCCTCAGAAGAAACCTTGCCTCTGGCCAAAAGCTACTACCTGATTGCCCTGATCGGAATCCCCTTTCTGGGCAGCTGGATGAGCATGAACCAGATGCTCAGGGCCGAAGGACTGGCAAGACTGTCCATGAGAAGCATGTGGCTGTCGTCCTTTCTCAACATTCTTCTGGATGCCCTGTTTATCGCCGTTCTTGATATGGGACTGGAAGGCGCGGCTCTGGCTACTGTGATCGCTCAGATCACAGGCTGGTGTTACAGTATTTCGATCTACCTGAGAAAGAAGAGTTCGTTGAGGTTAAGAGCCGAGTTCTTTTCCTGGCAGTGGCCACTACTGAAAGAGATTGTTGCCCTGAGCGGAACCACCTTTGGCCGACAACTGGGTGATGCTGCCCTGCTGGTAGTGATGAATAAAACCCTGCTGTTGTATGGCGGCCCATTGCTGATTGCAGCTTACGGCATCATTAACCGACTTCAGGCTTTGATGATGGTGCCTATTATTGGTCTTAACCAGAGCTTCATTCCTATTGCCGGTTATAATTTTGGTGCCCGACAGTTTGACCGGGTGATCTCCGCTTTTATTAAAGCCATTCTTTATGGCCTGGCCTTAACCTATATTCTGGTTGCCATTGTCTGGATAGACCCGGAGTTTTTTGTCAGCTGGTTTACCAAGGAAGCAGAACTGATTGAGGCTACTGTGCCTGGCTTGAAATGGATAACGCTGTGTCTGCCTTTCCTGATCTTCCAGACCATCAGTGCCGGTTATTTTCAAGCTATGGGCAAACCACTGGCAGGACTGCTAATGACCAGTATGCGACAGCTGGTACTGCTATTGCCGCTGTTATTGATACTCTCCCCCCTGCAAGGCCTCGAAGGTGTCTGGATTTCATTCCCGATTGCCAACACGCTTATGGCTCTGATTTGCACAGCTCTGTTTTCTGTACTTCTGAAACAGCTCAAGCAGATGCACACTGAAGAAAAAGCCGGAAAACTGGTGGATAAAACGGCCAGCTAACCCCTCCAAAAGATCATCTCGGAGCTATAAACATGGGCTCCGGGGTTTGATCTATCAGACAGTCTATTCCTGTTATCAGATTCTGCCGTTTTCAGGGGCAGGAAAATTCCTATATGCTGCGCGTATCCTGCCCAACCAGAAAAATGTCCAGCTCCTGAATGAGTTCTGCAAACCGCCTTTGAGGAACTATCCTGATAACCATCTTCACCTGCCTGGAAATCGTGATTACCGGCCCTTTAATCGTTTTTCAGTTTCACCACCTCCAGTGCCAGAGTACGGCGCCTTTTTACCGAGGGAGAGGCCGTTTTATGACGATTTCTATCAGCAAAAACGATCCAGAATCACTCATTGTCCCAATACAGCGCCTCTTTTAAACAGGCCATTTTCACCTGCTGCAGAATATTCGAGCCGCCCTGTCAGCCTGGCACCAGACTATTATTCGCATCCGCCTGAACAATCCCATTACCCTGCGTCGCCAGTCCCCGAGTTTGTTCATAACAATTACATACGCAGAGAAGAGATCGACTATCGTTCTGTGCTTCCAGAAGACCATCGAAGAGTATCCAGTCACCAAGAAGTGCTCCCTTATATGGATAAGCCAGAATTTGTAGATGATTTTCTCGACCAACCTGTCAGTCCAACCCCCTCACAACGCTCTCAAGGTACTGCCTGCTCTTACATCCCTGAGCGAGAGGGCACACCTGAAAGTCAGCATTATGATGACATTTCCGTAGGCTCATTTGACTCTAAGGACGACCGGGACAGCGGTATTTCAATGGATAAGCCTGAAAAAGAGCCTCCCCTTGAACTGGATAAAATCGATGAAGTCCTTGCCGAACTGAGGCAATCCCTGGAGTGCAAACAAAGAAAAACTCTGGAGCATCGACTGGCGAAAACCCTGCATTACTATAAAAAACAGGTTCATGAAATGCGTGAGCTCAGGGCCCAATGGGAGTCCAATGCAGAGCGTCTGGTCATAGCTGAAAAGGACTGTGCACGACACAAACGAAAGCGGGAAGAACAACACGGCTCACTTTGTCTGTGAAGACGGCACGGTTAAATTCTATACTACACGCCCCATTGAAGCAGACGAAGAGTTGCTATGGGATTATGATGAGGAAATTGAAACCGACTTTGAAAAGGGCGTGAAAAAACGCATCATTCAGGAGCCAAAAAAGTACGTTCGGGTAGTTGACGGCAAGGTTACGCTCAAAAAAGCTAAACGAAGCCCATTCAATGTAAAAAACTTCATACTCCAGTAATGATGACGTATGAATCAAGAGGAAATGCCTTTAGACTTCAGCTTTAAACAAGAAGAAGATTCCAGATCATGTTTAACCATGAGCCCGAAGGTTACTCTTGCCCTTTCTGCAGAATCCTCAACTCTGAAACCGAGAAGCAGGCTGAAGTGCTTTATGAAACAGCTTCTGCGGTTGTCTGTCTGCCTTTACACCATAAACCTCTGTCAGGTCCGGGTCTGCTGATTATTCCCAAACAGCACGTTGAAAATATATACGACATGGATGACACTTTGCTGGTTGACGTCATGATACTCGCCAGGAAAGTCGCTTTGTTTGCCAAAGAAATCTGGCAAGCCGACGGTATTACCCTGATTCAAAACAACGAACCTGCGGGCTCTCAGGATGTCTGGCATTTCCATTTGCATGTAAAGTGCAGGCGGGAAGGTGACAATTTCTGGAAGGCTTCCCTGCAACGAACAGATCAGAGCTTAAGGCAGGAATAGATCAATTCGTTCAGGGAGTTTATGGATGCCCCGTCGGCTCACCCCTTTTGAGGACGAAACCCGGGGTTGTTTTTCATTAACTGAACCAGTTCCTGTTGCTGAGCACTGGCTTTCAAGGCCTGAAACTTTTCCGAACTGGTTCTAAGCACTCTTTCTGCTTTCTTCATCTCATGTTTGTTTAACTTGAGAAAAGAAGAGTCCAGCACTTCATCGATGGTCGCCCTCTTATCCCTGAGCGGCGACAATGTGCTGTTGATAAAGGAGTAATAATCTCCTCCTATCTCCATAGCTTTTCGAGTGAGTGCCATAGCAGTGTCGAGCTCTTTCTTCGGAAAATCGTGAGAGAAGGCTGGCAAGACGTCGAAGTCACGATAACGGTCAGGCATCTGTGTATAGAGATAATGAATCCTGTACTCAGCACCCGACCTGAAAGACCCGAGATCGGCACCCATGGTAAACATTTGAGTCTCTTCCCCCTGGGTGAAGCCTTGAATGTACGCCATCTGACCAAGACCATAGACATCCATCTTCGGGTCACTCTGGGCACCTCTTGGTAGCTTTTCTCTCAACTCATCAGTCATCACTTCCCTGTCATCAGGCGGCATAGGCTGGAAGCGACGTTTATCCATGACTTTGAATGACACGGCAGCAGGGTCTGCATAAAGTTCATGACCTGGGCTTGCCACCTCATCAAACCGGGTGCTGGTGCCAAGATCAATCAGTCGCAGGCGATTCTGAGTGGTGTCATAAAGCAGGTTATCCGGCTTGAAATCACCATGCATAAAGCCTGCATCCTGCAGATGCTTCAGACACTGTGCAGCCTGTTTAGTGAGTAACTTGTTGGCACACATATATTCACTTCGGGTCAGCTGACCATCAAGATAAAGTGTTCTCAATTCCTTGAATCTCTGCTCCAGTGACGGTCCCTGGATACGCTCCAGCAACAATCCTTTACGACCATTGATGTTTTGCACGCCATAGCTCTTCACCAGTTTGGGATCTTCAGGAACGCTGGCAAAAACATGAGATTCATTTTCAATCGTTTTCCAGGCCCAGGCCTGTTTGTTTTCGTCATCATCCAGAGACGGTGGCAAGGTTTTGAAAATCAGGGAAGTCGCTTTGCCGTCCGGACCCATAACAGGGAGCAGTTCAACGGTGTCACTGCAATGTACAGGGGAGACCTCATCCAGGGCTAATTTTTCAATATCGAAAGGCAGTGTTCTGGTGATCTGGTTAGCAGGAGCAGTGGTTCCAATAGACCCGAATCGGCTCAGGGAATCCTGTAATGTAGGTGAACCTGGGCTTTCATAACCCGAATCGAGAGATTCAGAACTCATAGTTCGCGACAGATTTTTGGTCGGTTTAACCGGTTCTGTCTGTTTTCCCTGATGGGTGCCTGTTTTCCGTCCGCCTCTATTTCTTCTGGCGGGCTTTCCCTTCGAGCTATCAGATCTGTCGCTAACAGTGTGATGGCGATGCGATCCCGGGATACTGTCCATGGCCCAAAAGTCCTTTCTACTGAATCACTTAACCAGTGTAGCGTTCACTCCACTGTCTACAGGCAATCCGTCTCATGTCTGTCGACCATCTGCAACAACGGATTGGTGAAAGGCATCAGGCAACCAGCCAGATCAACGCTGCTGCTGATCAGCCCAGGTATTTAACGCTTAAAAGGTGGGAAGTAAGGAAGGAGGTATTGATCGAAAAAGTGAAGAGAGGGAGCCTGCCCCGTTTACCATGAAAATCAATAAACAATGTTCAAGGCAGTTTGGGCAGGTTCTCATTCAGTACCGGGTATGATCAGCCACAGCACTTCTTGTATTTTTTACCGCTTCCGCAGACACAGGGATCGTTACGGCCCGGTGTTTTCTCAACCACTTTGGTGGTTGGCAGGTTCTTCAGCAGCTCCAGGTCAGAAATATCTTCCTGCTGCTCTTCATCCACTTCAATGGTGTAGAACCAGCTGTTTTCTTCGAAGATAGCCGCCAGTTCCTGCTCTCGTTCTTCATTCTGAACAATCACGCTGGCAGGATTCTTCTCGGTGCCCAGCCTGGCAGTTTTCTTACGTTCAAAACCACGACTGTGTTTATCAGTAAGGTTCATCAGACGGTTGCCTTCGGCATAAAGCATAGGTAGCCCACCACTCTTGATCGGTAAAGATTCAATATCCGAGCCTGATGATCACCAGAACAGGGATACCCAATAAAACCGACGTAATCTACTGGATTTGGGGCAATTTAGCCAGAAGTCTGATGGATTTATAACCGAATAGCCGGTAAAGGATTAGCTTCCTTGTTGAAACCCTCTCAAAACCCGATCGAGCTGAGCCTTTCGAAGCCCACTCCCACCTTCGACAAGCGCAGCGTGAACAGTATCCGTGTGTAAAATCGGCTTTGGAAAGCCCTCTTGATTTGATCTGGAACCTTAGTGATGGCTGATCGGCTTTTTAGTCTATCTTTAGGTGCTGGTCTGTATCAGAACCTGAACCCGAAAACCTCATAGATGGCTGCCAGAGGATCCGTCGAATGTCGCTGCCCCAGGTCACAACTCGCACTATAGTACTGCTGCTAATAGTCTTTAGCCTGGGTGGTTGTTTTAAATTTCACACGGGTAAAAATAACGCCCAGCCCAAACGCCCAGACAAAGTTAATAGCAGTCTGACACGGGAAGAAGCCAGTTCTAGACAGAGAATGATCTCAAATCTCGGCTACGAACTTTATCTTGATGTCTCTGAAACCCGAAGCAAACAGTTTTCCGGCCGAGTATCCATCACCTTCTCATTAAAACAAGCCAATCAGCCTCTAAGACTTGATTTTCAGCAGGGCGAAGTGACTCGACTGCTGATCAATGCTGAACCTGCCAACCCAGAATACAACGGTAGCTTCATCACCTTTGCTCCAGGCAGTCTTCAAGAAGGACAGAATATTGTAGAAATAGAATTCATCCAGAACTACAGAGCACAGGGGACTGGACTGAATCATTTTCACGACCCTAAAGATCAGCAGCTCTACCTCTTCTCACAGGCTTCCCCTTTCAATAATGGGCGTATATTTCCGGTTTTTGATCAGCCCGATCTCAAAGCCTCTTACAAGTTAACCGTGAAATCTCCTGAAGACTGGCAAGTTATTACCGTTGCATCAGAAAAGCAGACCCTCAAGGAGGGTGATAAACGTTGGTGGTATTTCCCTTCTTCAGAGCCTATCAGTCCATCCCTGTTTAAGGTTTCTTCCGGCCCTTTTAGAATCTGGAAAGACTCCAGCGGTAAAACGCCCCTGCGTTTACTGGCGAGAAAATCCCTGGCCAAAGCAATGAACCCACAAAGCTGGTTTTCTTATGCCCGGCATGGCCTGAGTTTTTTTGAAACCTATTTTGATGCGCCCTACCCAAGCCTTAAATTCGATCTCGTGCTCTTACCACGAAGAACCTCATCTGGTAATACGGATTACAGGCTGCTTGATGAAGCCCTGATTCATTCGTTCCATGCCAAAAAATACCCTGAGATCCAGGCACAGTTTATTTACCACGAACTGGCATACAACTGGGTAAACCGCTCCGTCGCACCCGCATGGTGGGATGGAACAGAGCTGCATGAAAGTCTGGTACTGTTAATGAGTTACAAGGCAATGGCAGAAGGTGCAAACCCGGGTGGTACCTGGCCCTATTTTTACCGAAACCTGCAAGCCCCTGCCTATCAGGCCGATTCAAACAAGCAGGTTCCGGCACTGCTGGTAAAAACAGAATCCAGCCAGGAAGCAAAGAGGCAAAATGGAATGCCTCTTTATCAGTCAGTTCGAGGTAAAGGTCCGGCAATACTGAGGCAGCTTGAATACCGTATGACTGGAGAAGCTTTTCGTCAGGGCGTCAGGGACTATCTAGGCCAGAATATGGATAAAGGGACTAAACCCGGGCAGTTTATTCAGTTCATGAGAGACGCTTCCGGGGAAAAGCTGAAACACTGGCCGGAAAACTGGCTGTTCAAACCTGGAGTTAATCAGGTGGAAGCCCGGTGGGAATGCAAAGATCAGTTTTTGACCAAAATAACACTGCTGCAGTCTGCCAAAGGCCCTGATAAGAACATTATCCGTGACCACCTGCTAAACGTTGGGCTTTATCGTCAGAAAAACCATCAGTTGTCTCTGTATAGAAGCCTGTCAGCCACTCTGGATGGCAAGAAAGCAAAAGTACCTTTTTCTGGAAAAGTTCCCTGCCCTGATGCAGTTTTCCCCAATACAAACGACTATGGTTATATAGAAGTTCAGCTGGATGAAAAGACAAGAAACGTCGCATTACAAAACAGGGGAGATTCTCTCTTGTTTGAAACCCAGCTGATCGACCTTCTGTATCAAGATGTTTTACAGGCAAAGATAGATGTCTCTGCCATGCTGAGCCGACTTTACAGACAGATCCCGGAAGAAAATACTCCTGCCCTTCTTTTTCAGTCTCAACAGGTTCTGACTGAGCTCTTCATACAGTTGCAATCCATCCGCTATCAGGATGAATCCTTGCAGGAAACTTTGACAGACCCTTTGGATGAACTGGAAGCCTTTGTCTGGCAACAGCTAATGATTGCCATACCGGGCAGCATTGAGCAGATGAGCTGGTTCAGGACTTATCTGGTGGTTGCTCATACACCCAACGGACTGGCTCACCTGGAAGATCTTCTGGATCGTCGCCCCATACTCAGTGGCCTGGAACTGACACAAACTCTACGCTGGGACATGCTGAAAAAACTGATGGAATACAATTATCCAGGCATAATTAAACGAATAGATCAGGAACCAACAAACACTGCATCGTCTTCTGAACAGAGTGAGACCAGAGCGGCTCAAGCCCTGCGACCTGAGCTCAAAATCAAACAACAATTCGTTCAGCAAACGATTCAACAACTTCAGGAAACCAGCCGTCAGGCTTCTGAATCCCTCAGTGGCCTCCACGGCTCTCTTTTTCCACCCAGTCAAATCCAACTGGCCCAACAAGTGGCCGGGCAAACTCTGGATGGTTTGCAGTTTCTCACTCAGAAACCTCAGAACCTCCAATGGCTTTATTTGAACTACATTATTCCCAATGCTTGCTCTGTTCACGGCATTACCCAATTTAAAAATGCCATGAACCACTATCAAGCCTATCCTTACATTCAGTATCAGCTAACTCTGAAAAAAGCAGCCGCTGAGCACTGCCTGACACTACGTGGCCAACTGAGTCAAAGGTAGTTTTCAAAAGCAACTGCAACATTATACGACTATGGATTTACCTGGAATTAACTTCCTGTTGACCCCCTTTCAAAACCCGTTGGGGCTGAGTCTGTCGAAGCCCAATGCCCCCTTCGACAAGCTCAGGGTGAGTGGCATCTATCTGTAAATCGGGAAGTTATTTCGAGAAAAACCCTGTGTTTAGTCTTTCCTGCGGACTGACCGAGAATAGACAGCCTCTTAGGTAGATTTACTCAAATCAACATGAATGCCTTGACGCCAAAGTCTTTATATTTGATTATCCGCATATACAAATATTAACCTGATTTTCTTAACACTGAAGTCATCCGTGAGGTCATCATGGCAGTTAAAGTAGGTATCAACGGTTTTGGTCGAATTGGTCGTCTTGCACTGCGTGCAGCGTTTGACTGGCCGGAACTGGAGTTCATCAAGATCAATGATGTTGCCGGTAATGCTCCCACCCTGGCACACCTCCTTGAATTTGATTCTGTTCAGGGTCGCTGGTCACGAAACATCTCTTCCACTGACAACAGCATCACTATTGAAGGTCATTCCATTGAGTGCACACAGGTCAAAAACATCGGAGATACTGACTGGTCTGATTGTGACGTTGTTATTGATGGTACAGGGGTTCACAAGAAAACCGCCATTCTTCAGCAATACCTTGACCAAGGTGTAAAGCGGGTTGTTGTCACCGCCCCCGTGAAAGAAGAAGGTGTTCTGAATGCCGTCATGGGTGTTAATGACGATTTGTTTGATCCAGAAAACCATCGCATTGTGACCGCAGCCTCCTGCACTACTAACTGCCTGGCGCCTGTCGTTAAAGTCATTCATGAAAAGCTGGGGATTGTCAGTGGCACCATGACCACCATTCACGACATCACCAATACCCAGACTATACTGGACGCTCCCCACAAGGATCTGCGTCGTGCCAGAGCCTGCGGAATGTCCCTGATCCCAACGACCACCGGTTCAGCAACCGCCATTACTCATATCTTCCCTGAGCTGAAAGGCAAGCTGAATGGTCATGCTGTCCGGGTTCCTCTCGCTAATGCTTCTTTGACAGACGTCGTTTTTGAAGTGGGGAGAGACACCAGTATTGAAGAAGTAAACCGTCTTTTGAAATCAGCTGCAGAGAACGAGTTGGAAGGTATTCTGGGCTATGAGGAAAGACCTCTGGTTTCCATTGATTACCTCGGTGATCCACGCTCAAGCATCATTGATGCCCTCTCCACGATGGTGGTCAATAACCGTATGGTGAAAATCTATGCCTGGTACGACAACGAGATGGGCTACTCCGTGAGAACCGCAGAGTTGGCCAGAAAGGTTGGAATGGCTTGAATTCAGACATCTGTCCGGGAGTTTCCCCTGCCGGACAGAGCTTTACAGGATGCGGGTTTTAATGGTCGGCATGCGACTGGCGGATAAGTAATTCCAGCTGGTCAAAGCGTGTACCAAACTGAGAGAAATGAGACTCAATTTTGTCCAGTCTAGTATTAATGGCAGCTATGTCTTTCCGGGTTTCGATTTGCTCTTTCAGTATTAATGAAACCACTTCATGGGTGCCATCAATGACTTGGATCACACGACCAAGACAATCATCCTGTAGACGCTGCTTTATTTCCAGCTGCTGCACTCTGGCTTCAAGACTCATGTTTACTGCCCGTTCTTATTGGTTGGGATATCAGCATAGCAAAGAATCCCTCAAAGCATTCTGAGAACCTACATTACGGAAATTCATTCTCAATGACGCCACCGCTTTCCATACTGTTCCTTTGCACTGGAAACTCTGCCCGCTCCCAGTTGGCCGAAGCCATTTTTCGTCACAGGGACGGCTATCATTTCAAAGTTTTCAGCGCGGGTACCCAACCCCAGGGCATTGATGACCGCGTGTATCAGACATTGGAAAAACTCGATATTCCTGCGGGCAACCTGACCAGTAAGAGTCTGCACGACTTGAACGAGCAGCACTTTGATTTTGTTATCACACTGTGTGATAACGCCAAGAATGAATGTGCCCACTACCCGGAGTCAGAAGCACTGCTGCACTGGGACCTGACCGACCCGAAAGATCAGGAAGGACTGGCTGCCTTTGAAGAAACCGCTGAAGCACTGAATGAACATATAAAACTGTTTCTGAAGCTGAACTCTCCCGGTGTTAACAAGGAAGGTTCCTGTCCGGCCGATTTTTTCAAACTGCTCTCGGACAATACACGACTGCGCATTCTTATGCTGATCGAAGACGAGCAGGAACTGTGCGTCAATGATCTGGTAGAAGCCCTGCAGGAAAACCAGTCCAAGGTTTCACGACACCTGGCTCAGATGCGCACCCTGAGAATTCTCACCACTCACCGCCGGGCACAACAGATTTTCTATCGTCTCAGTGACGAACTGCCTCAGTGGATGAAACTGGTTCTGGCCACCACTCGCAACGGTCAGCCTGATTTTATCAATCAGGAAAAGATTCGCCTGAAAGCGCTCTTTAATAAAGCACCGTCCACCCAGACTTTGCCGGAATAGTTGGGAACATCATCATGCTCAAAACGCTTTCCTATGACCTCAAGCAATACTTGCTGGTGACGTTTAATTACTGGAACTTCACCATTACAGACGGTGCATTACGAATGCTGGTCGTACTGCACTTTTACAGCCTGGGGTATGAATCCCTGGAGATTGCCATGCTGTTTCTGTTCTATGAATTCTTTGGTGTCGTCACCAACCTAGTTGGGGGCTGGCTGGGTTCAAGACTGGGATTGAACCGAACCATGAATTTCGGACTGGGGCTGCAGATTTTTGCCTTGTTGTTACTCACAGTTCCCAGCCAGTGGCTCACTGTTCCCCTGGTCATGTTTGCCCAGGCCCTTTCAGGTATAGCCAAAGACCTGAATAAAATGAGTGCCAAAACCTCCATCAAAAAGCTGGTCAGTAATGAACAGCAGGGCAAACTCTACAAATGGGTGGCTATTCTCACAGGCTCCAAGAATGCCCTGAAAGGCGCTGGCTTCTTTATAGGAGGTGCCTTGCTTACCCTGATTGGCTTCAGAAACACTCTGTTTGCCATGGCGGCAGTGCTGGCTGCCGTCCTGATTATGAGTCTGATCTGGTTGAACCGGGATATGGGAAAGTCCAAAGCCAAGGCCAAGTTCAGCCACATTTTTTCTGATAACCGCGCCATCAATATTCTTTCTGCCGCCCGAATGTTTCTGTTTGGCTCCCGGGATGTCTGGTTTGTCATCGCCCTGCCGGTTTACCTGTCCAGTGTTTTTGGCTGGAGCCATTCAGAAACCGGTGGTTTCATGGCTCTGTGGGTTATTGGCTACGGCCTGGTTCAGGGCATTGCACCTCGCATCACCGGCAATCAAAGTGACGCACCTCCCGGCAGAAAATCGGCAACACTCTGGGCTGCAGCGCTATTGCTTTCGGCTCTGGTGGTAGCCAGTGGCATTCAGTATCAATGGCACCCTGAATTGACCATTGTGGGTGGACTTATGGTGTTTGGTGGCATCTTTGCCATTAACTCTTCTCTTCACTCTTATCTGATTGTCAGCTATGCCCGGGAAGATGGCGCATCCATGGATGTAGGCTTCTATTATATGGCCAATGCCATGGGCCGACTGATTGGCACAATTTTATCAGGCTGGCTGTTTCAGGAAGGCGGGCTGGTGATCTGTCTCTGGGTGTCCTGTCTGTTTATAGCTCTGACCACACTGATTTCACTTGGCTTACCCCGTTTGCATCCCCACGCACTTTCAAGCTCTTGATTGTAGATAACAGCTTCGATGACGAAAAACCCTCGAAGCTGCTCCCTCTTCTTAGAATGACTTACTCTCCCATAAAGACCGTGCTCATAATTATTCGCCGAAAACGGTTCGTATCAATCAGCCATAAGCGAAAAAAATGTTCTCGCCAAGACCATTACGACAGAGGCTGAATCCATACAAAGAGGTACAAATGTGCTAAAAAAGACGCCATTTTCGTCAACATCCAGCCTAAAAAGGTCAAGAGACTGTCAGAATCCACAAAAAAGGCTTTGAAAAGTTCAATTACCCCAATCTCTGTGCCATTATTCAGTGTTTATTCATTAAGGCAGGGATGTTCCCCGTCTTCCCGGGTCTAAGCCCTTTACTGGCAGGACTTTGACCAACCCATTGGAGAAAAATAGTGAAAAAGGTTCTCAAAGTGACCGCGTTGGCAACTGTAGTTGCTCTTGCCGCTGGTTGTAAGGACAACGCCCAACCCGTTACTGAAGAAGTCAAGCTGGACACCCCTGAACAGAAAGCTGCCTACGCTATGGGCGCTTCTCTGGGTAACTACGCTGACCAGACCCTCAAGCAGCAGGAAGAAATGGGTATCACCATTGATCGCGAACTGCTCAAGAAAGGCTTCATGGAAGCTCTGGGTGGTGAGAGCAAGCTGAATGACGAAGAGATTCGCACCGCTCTGCAGGGTCACGAAGAGCGCATTCGCCCCATTATCGAGAAGAAGGTTCAGGAGCGTCTGGACGAAGACCGTAAGAAAGGCGTTGACTTCCTGAAAGAGAATGCCAAGAAAGAAGGTGTGAAAACCACTGATTCCGGCCTCCAGTACGAAGTCGTAGAAGCCGGTGAAGAAGGCGCTGTCAAGCCAAGCGCTGAAGACCAGGTCACCGTTCACTACACAGGTACTCTGATCGACGGTACTGTCTTTGACAGCAGCGTTGAGCGTGGTCAGCCAGCTACCTTCCCTCTGAACGGCGTGATCAAAGGCTGGCAGGAAGGTCTGCAGCTGATGCCTAAAGGCTCCAAGTACAAGCTGTATATCCCTGCTGAACTGGGTTACGGTGACCAGGCTGCCGGTTCTATCCCACCAGCCTCTACCCTGATCTTTGAAGTTGAGCTGCTGGACATTGCTGGCGACAAGAAGTAATTATTACTGATTGTTGTTCAGTCCAGAGAAAGGCCGGATACTCTCCGGCCTTTTTTTATCTGAACCTTTAATGGTCAATTTCAGGGAGTGCAATCCATAGATTCTTCAGCCAGGGGCGGTGGCACCACCGGATCAGGCTTGCCAATCTGGAAATTCAGTTTTAACTCGTCCGGAATACTGTGGGCACTGCCCCGCAGAAAGAAGTCATCTGCATCAATCCGATAGACCTTGTCATCGAAAGTAATTTTTACGGTATCTTCCCTGAACTCTTTTCCCTCGATTTTTCCAGGTATCACCATCTCGGAGGCTTTAAATGACTGTACTGAAATATCCGTCACACCGGCTTTCTTAATACCTTTAAATATGGCTTCCACAACAGACTGGCCATAACAGGTCACAATATCGAGCACACTGACATCAAGGCGACTCTCTTTCAGAAATCGCCCTAATCGAAAACCAAAATCTTCCGGCTCATACACGACAGTACTCCTCTTGAATTCAAACCCCACGAAGTTTTCTCCCTCGTCCTCTCCTGCATGAATGTGAAGCACCATACGACCGTTGTAAGCGAGCTTTTCTCCCGACTCGACAGAAAGCTTCACCAGTTGTTGTGAACGTTGCATGGATACAACCTGTTCTAAAAACAATTTTCTGATCCCTGGCATCAGCCCTTTCATTGAAAAACCCAACGGATCAATAACAGATATATCCAGAAAACCTATTTCATTACCCGGGACATTCATTGAAGGTGAGTATTCAAGAAACACTTCCATCTGCTCATAACTGCTGATCAGAAGCGGACGGTCAGAAAATGGGAGCGTATTGCCTTTAATATCCATGACATGAACAGGCGCCCATAACCCTGGACTGAACATCATCAGGGTCATTAACCAGAAACGAAAAGCCATCAAAAAACCACTCTCTATTCAAGCCTCTAAGAGCATAGGTCTTGAATAAATGTATTCCTATTTACATTGCGCCCAGCCTGCTCATCTGACTCCTCTCTCCCATCTGGCGAAGTCGGAGTTCAACATTTGAACGAATCAAGCCTCCAGCTGTCTAAACTAGTCGAGATTAAGTACCAGGCAGTAGAGGGATTCAGGGATGTTAAAATGCTTTTTTATGTCAAAACAATGGGCTCTATGGGCCTGGGGAGGACTGGCTGTCCTGCTGACGTCCATTTTTATTGAAGTCAGTATGATGGTGAAGCTAAATGAATGGTACGGCGAAATGTGGGATATGATGCAGCTGGCCAAACCGGAAACCATTGGCCGTTTCTGGGAACTCATCATCCTATTCTGCTGGATTGTTTTTCCCTTTGTTCTACTGAGAAGCCTTTCCAACTTTCTTTCACAGCATTACTGTTTTCGCTGGCGGCAGGCCATGACGATGGCTTACCTGCCCTTCTGGCAAAAAGTGGATCATGATGTTGAAGGTGCATCCCAGAGAATGCAGGAAGATCCCCAGCGCTTTGCCAGAGTCACCGAGCAACTGGCCCTGGGACTGTTCCGTTCTGTCCTTACGCTGATTGCTTTTATTCCCATCCTCTGGACACTCAGTGAAGAGGTTTGCAACAAGCTATCCAACTGGCTCACCAGCCCGGCTTTCATGGATAATTTTGACCGGATTCCCCAATCCCTGAAAGGTCTGGAGTTGATGGCGCAGATTCCGGGCTCTCTGCTCTGGTTTTCCTGCCTGCTCTCTTTCAGTGCCATTATCATTTCCTACTTTGTAGGCATTCGTCTGCCAGGCCTTGAATACAACAACCAGAAAGTCGAAGCACGCTTCAGAAAACAACTGGTCTATGCAGAAGATGACAAGTCTTATGCTGATACCCCGACTCTTGTTGAGTTGTTTACTGGCCTGCGACGAAACTACTTCACTCTGTTTCTTAACTATTCTTACTTTTCGCTCTGGCAAAACTTCTTTTTTCAATTTGTAGTGATTGCCGACCTTCTGGTCATTGGCCCGGGTGTTATCTACGGCATTATTCTGATGGGAACATTAAACAGAGTGGCTCATGCTTTTGGCAGTGTCTCCGACAGCCTTTCTTATTTCACTGAAAACTGGGCAACGGTGACAGAGCTGCTTTCCATTATTAAGCGACTACGAGAGTTTGAAGTAAACATTGGCTATCGATTCGATTCTTCAGCCTCTGAATACGCTGAAATCGAATAAGAGATCATTTAAATTCATAATATACGCCTCTGATATGACGGCGGCGATTTTCATGAAATTCATGTGCGCACAATGGAAGGATTCTGGACACTGTTGCGCTCCCGGTTACGTCCTCATCAGGGTATATCACAAGAGAAGTTACCTCTTTATTTGAGTTTCTTCGCGTGCTTGCACAACATCAAGATAAGGGGAAAAGTGAATCGGACCGGCCTGCTCTCTGAAAAGAGCGATACCGAAAAGGCCAAAGCTTTACGCAAAGGATTTGAGAGTGGCGCTATTAATAAGGCTGACATAAATTTGCCATTGCCTCACAAAAACAATGGCAATGATGCTCATACCCCGCTGCTACTTGCCAGCCGGGATGGTTTACCGCAATACACCCGCCTGCTTATAGAGCATGGAGCATCACAAACAATCGTTGATAGCTATATGCGTTCTCTGCCCATGCATAAGGCAGCATTCTCAGGCCATGAGGAAACACTGAAAGTTCTGCTTGAAGACGATGATGCCAGACATACTCTCAATGCCCAGGGACCATTTAATGGTTATACACCTTTGCACGATGCTGTATGGAATGGTCATGAAGACAGTGTAAAGGTACTGATCCAACATTCCGCCAAAACAACCATCGAAGGCCATGATGGATACACTGCCATCGACTTTGCAAAGCGACTGAACAGAGACACAATCACTGATATGTGATCATTTCACAAAGTGTTTCAGAAACCTTGCCAATGATATTTTTATGACAAAGTGGATTCTACTATTGACAAGTAGTTAGCACCCTAAGGCACTAATCAACTCACTTAAGCAAATATTATGTATACTCTTTACACTATCTCAGGATCCTGCTCAACAGCCATTGCTATTCTGCTTGAAAAGTTAGGCATGGATTATGAAGTCATTCATCGTGATGATGTTGAAAACTATCAGGACATCTCTCCAACCCACCAGGTTCCTGCTTTAAAACACGGTGATAAAATCATCACTGAAGGTGCGGCGATTATTCTTTACCTGTTAGAGCAGCACCCCAACGAGATGCTCCCAAGGAATGCTCAAGATCGCGCTGATTTTTATCAGGCTCTGATGTTCAATGTCGCAAATCTCCATCCTGCATATTCCCGAGTTCTTTCTGCTTGCAAATATATCCCGGAATCAGAAGCAAAAGAAGCTTACCTTATGACACTTGGAAAGAATGTCTCTCAACTGTGGACAATCATTGACAAGAAACTGGAACACAAGGATTACATGATTGGAGACGCTCCGACTGCCATTGATTATCTGATCGCCCTGTATATAAACTGGGGGCCTGCTTATATGCCACGCGCTAAAATTGACATCGGAAAAAACATCCACAGGCTTGCCCAACATATTTCTACTCTGCCTGAGTATAAAGCAGCTTTGAAGAAAGAGCGGCCTTAATATTATATATTGTTACCGGCAATAGAGTGTTTTCTGTATTCAAGACAGTGGCGGATTAACCAGACCTAAAACAAGATCACTGCAGGCATAAATAGCCTGCAGTGATTTATATTGAAGCTCATTAATTCACTGAAAACATCGTCAAATAAAAATCATATTTATTTTACTGATAGGCTCCGGCTGAATAAACTAATTCGTAACTATGGGAATAGACTTCCAGGATATTCCCAAACGGATCTTCCATATAAACCATTCGGTAGGGCTTTTCCCCAGGGTAATAATAACGAACAGGCATTCGCTGTTTACCACCGTGCTTGACGATTTTTTCCGCCAGCCCTTCAACATCCGGGTCCTGAACACAGTAATGAAAGACACTTGTTTTCCAGTACTCAAAATTATTGGCTGGGGTTTCATGGTTCGGAAACTCAAAGATTTCGATGCCAACACGGTCTCCCGTCGATAAATGAGCAATTCGGAAAGAACCCCAGTTAGCACCAAATACATCAGTACACATGATACCAATAGCACTGTTATCTTCCTTGATGTCTGTTGGTGGCATTATTAAATACCAGCCCATCACTTCAGTGTAAAACGCTACTGCTTTTTCAACATCAGGAACAGAAAGTCCAATGTGACTGAAATTTCTTGGGTAAACGGAACTCATGAAAGTGTCTCCTGTTTTATAATCAGTTGCATTCTGAATTCGCGAGTAAACTATAGTTGATGATTAAATTTTTCTCACTAATTTCCGGTTAAAAACAGCCAAGTTCTTAAACCTTATTATTCTTCCGATATAAATCTTTGGTTTTCTCCAGCGAATCAAAAAAGCTCGAGCAAAATACAAACATTTATCAGATTAAGATGGTTTTCCGGGTTATTTTAATTAACAAAATCTGATAAAGGTTTGTGATCTTAGCAAGAAAAGGTAGTCATCACTGTAAGCACCTTAATTCACCGAAGTCGAACAATAGATAATTTAAATTTATAGAATATGCCCCATAAAATGGAGCACTGATAAATTATTAACAACCGCCCTTAGAATTTATCTCTAAATAACTTCCCTATTTACATACGAATTCCGTTCACCCTGTACTTGTCGAACGTTGCTGCTATTGGTCTTCGACAGGTTCAGCTCGAACAGATTTTGAGTTTTTAAAAAAGAGTAAGATTCACAAATTTTAAAGACTCATGTTCTTTGTCTATTCTTCTCGAACTTCTTGAATCAACTTAAACATAAACAACTGCTTACTTTTAGTTTGTGATAAGCAGTGTGTTCTTTCTCCTGTCCAAAGCTACTGATGATCAGCGGTATTACTGTCACATTATCGAGGTCAATATGTTTCGCTCAATTCTCTGGATTCAAGTCTTTCTTATCTCTATAGGGATATCTTTCTGTGCTCAAGCCCAGGATACCCTTGTACCTATTGTTACCTTTGCCCATGGTGCACAGATCAATGACATTGCGTACAACCAGCAAGGAAATTGTGTAGCAACAGTTGGGGAAAACTTTCGAGGCAAGTTCTGGAATGTGGACCGATCCGTTAACTTTTCAGCGCCTGAATCGAGAAACAGCATCGCTACTATTCGCCATAACGCCCGAATAGGGCAAGTCATATTCTCAGAAAACTATGCGGCTACGGCCTCCGATGACGACCTGGCAAAACTCTGGGCCCAAACGGGCATTCTGGTCAATGCTTTAGGAGTACCAGCCTTGGCTCTCAAAGCCATTGCCAACAGCAGAAACGGTCAGGATGCCACCCGAGTAGCCATTGACAGTACTGAAAAATATATGGTCGTGGGTACAGCGAAAGGTGAAGCGCAGTTACTGGATCTGAGCGACATTAAAGTGCGGTCCAGAGTACCCGATGCGAACTACGGCCAGTATGAAGCGGATTATGTTTACGAAGCCGAACCTGATAACCCCAATTTCAACAATATTGAAACCGGTATTGAAGAGCCGGCACTGATTGCCAGAATGTGGCATAAAGGCTCTATCGCTGACATGGTTTTTAGTCCGAAAGACAAATGGGTCGCCACTCTGAGTGAAGACATGACGGTCAAGGTCTGGAACTACGATAAAAATCCGGAACCTTCCGACAATGGTCGCTTGCAGGGCAATTGCATCAATTCAGAACGACTGAGCAAAGCAGCTTTTTCAGGTGCTTATGGTCCCACCCTGCTAGCTTCCGGTGACTCTTGATACTGCGACTTCCCTTATTGGCTTTGATAGCGTTCAGCGCAAGCCGTCTCAGAATGGAGAAATTTTCAGCCCCATTTCCTGTGCTTATCTGACATGCGTCCTCTGAAAATGCAACGTCCAAAATCCAGTGCAGATTATTCTCCACCGCCCAATGA
>NZ_LASA01000199.1 GCF_001562015.1 Endozoicomonas arenosclerae
TTTGGATTTATAAAAGCCAGGTATCGAGGTTTGAAGAAGAATGACAATAAACTGTCTACTTTATTTGCCCTGGCGAATATTGTTCGACTGGATCAAATGATCCGGGCACAGGGTTAGTCCGCCCTGAAGTCACGAAAGTGGCTAAATATCATACAAATAAGGGGTTGAGACCTCTGATTTCAGTCCTACTTCGAACTCGATTCAAGAAGGGAAGTAAATTAGAGGTTATTCGCAGGTTCCCTAATCAAGAGCAGCGTGCTGAGCAAAATTTGTTTGAACAAAATATCGCTGTATATTGCCCATATATCATTGGTGAGCTTAACAAGCAGCCACTTTTTCAGGGTTATCTGTTTGTTTGCCTTCCAAGCGATATCCATATCCATTTCCACCAAATCAAATACACCCGAGGCGTAGTAGATTTCATTCGCTTCGACCACTGCTCAAAAGCACTGCCAAAGCCTATCCCCGATGGGTCTAAAGTAATCAGTGATGTAAGAAACATTGAGTCAGCTATCAATAGCAAGCACCAGAAGACTGATGCTCATTTTCATAAAGGCGACATCATCAAAGTAAATAATCCTCTGTTTGAACACCTTCATGCTGAGTTCATCAAATACTCGGGGGCAGATAGAGGGCTACTGCTTGTGCAATACATCCGTGAAATCAGGCAACACAGCCAACTTTCTGATCAAGTGCTGGGTGAACGGCTGATTAACGTCCCTCTTAACCAGATCAGAAAGCTTTGACCATCCCCCTATGAGCCATCACGAAAAACGCTCTCAACCAGCGTTACTCTCCCAGTGCCTTTTACAGACTAACCAGGCACAGAGAATGAGCACCTGGATAGATTTCAGACTGAAAAATATGCTGTTCATGCTAGAGGTGGTTTATCGAGAGAACGAAGAACTACAGAATACTGCTGAGAACGCCATTCAGAAGATCATTCAATTGCTGGAGAAACTCAATACTGAACTGCTAAAGGCCATTGAAGATTTACCTTCTCTTTGCGACAACAGTATTTCCATGGCATACAGCCATCCAAAAAAGATTGAGATATCTTGCACCACGCCTCACGCCAGAACTTATCTTATTTTGCTGAAAAATTTTGACTCACTGGTTCAACAATGTGATCTGCTCTGGCTGACGGGACAGTGGAACCGTGAGGAATCCCGTGAACCGGTCAAACTATGGACCAGAACTATATCCAAAGGTATCTATCATTGTGCAGGGCACTTCCTGCCCTTGCGAAGGAAATACATTCAATATCATAAGACTCAGCATCAATCTGATGAAACTCAAGAGAGTACTGATCAGCCATAGTCAGGCCAGGAACCTGATTCTGTTTAATCTGTTGTTTTTTTTCTGTATTACCCAGATTCACGCCAGCACACTACAGCTGGAGTTGAACAAAATGCTGAACGCTCTTTCCAATAGCTCTGATCCTGCTGTCTACCAGACCCAGCGCCGGGGAGTTATTTCAGGAGGTGCTTTCCATGCCCGAACCCGCATCAACGAAACCAACCTGGCGGGGTTTGTGCCTCCTGAATTTTCTGCTGGCTGTGGTGGAATTGATTTGTATGGAGGCTCTTTCTCATTCATTAATAGTGAACAGTTCAACAAGCTGATTCGGGATATTGCCGGCAATGCTTCCGGTTATCTTCTGGGGCTGGCTATCAGTGCTATGAATGAGAAGGCCTATCAGCATATTGAAGCCCTGCAGGAAAAAATCATGCACCTGAACAGCCTGTTTTCCAATTCCTGCCAGATGGGTCAAGGGATAGTGAACAGTATGCCGATGCCTGCGGCCATGAAGAAATTCCAGACCGATGCATCGTTGAATATCAGTCGTGCCAATATTGCGGATACCTTTCAGTCATTTACCGGTACGGGATTAACGAATCGTGATCCAGTGAAAGCCTGGAGGCAATCTGCCAGTCATCAGGATCAGCAGAAATTGTTGGGGAATCTGGTCTGGAATGCTTTAAAAAAATCTTCGGCGATGACCGGCAATGAGTACCGTGAAGCAGTCATGAGCCTGACAGGGACCATCGTTGTTTCCATGGACTCCGGTGATTCTCAGCCACGGCTGTTCAGTTATGTCGGCAACCAGTTGAAAGTAGAAGACCTTATTTATGGTTCTGAGCAGGTAAGCCTGTACCGTTGCAGTAATCACTCAGATTGTTTGTCCATGACATTGATGGACAGGCAGAAACTCTCAGGATTATCAGAACACTTAACACAGCTGCTGAATGCTCTGGCAGAGCATTGGCATCGAAATAGTAAAGGCGCCCTGCTTACGATAAACGGAGTTTCAGCTACAGCCTTACTTCATAATCTACCTGTCGGTACCGGAGGCATGATTCGCAACCTGACTGCCGCTGATATTCAGTTAGCAAAACTGTTTATCGCCCAGGCTGCACCGCACATTGCTTTCTACATGGTGTATCAATTTATGGAAGACCTGCATCATATCACTGTCTCACTGGTGAATATGGAAGGTGACTTTCATCCATTCGCTCAACAACTTCAGGGGACTTTGAAGTCATCTAAAGCTCAGTTATATCAGGAGCTGCAGAGACTGGGAGAGCGCTATGGCCGGTTTGGAGAACTGATTCAGGATTATCGCGATATGCTGGCTGTTGCCGAACAGAAGCGATACCAGAGACTTCAGCTTGAACCGGATCATTCCCAACGCTATCAGAGGGCCAGGAGGGTTGATTGAAACCATCTATTCCATTGGCGATGCACGATTTCTTTATATCGTCCTGAATGGACTGGTGATGATTGTCAATGATCCTGAGTTCCTGATAACCATCAAGATCGGATTTACTGTCGGAGCTTTCTATCTGGCTCTGCAAGGATTGATGGCTGGAAAATTCCCGGCATTCCAGCACCTGCTTCTCAGCCTTCTGATCTACTCAGCTTTATTTGGTTTGCCTACGGCTGGCAAGAGTTACAAGGGTATCGACGTGGATATATACGATGTTTACACCGACACCAATCGCAAGGTTGATAACGTGCCGTTTGGTATTGCCCTGACCGCCAGCATGCTTTCCACACTCACCTGGAAACTGACTGAAACCTTTGAGCAAACCTTTAGTAGCTCGGATGCAGCAAAGCTTACCCGTAACGGATATCTGTCTAGCTTGACCCGAATGATGGAAGCCCGTAGCAAAGCCATGTATCAGTTTCAGAATCATCCGTCGCTGGCACAGTCATGGCGGAATTACATCAAGGAATGCACACTTATTGGTATTGACCTGGACTTCAAGACTACACATGAGGTGTTTAACAACAGTGATGCTCTGGCCGGTCTGGAATTTCCTTCAGAAGCATTTGGAACACTGATTTATCGCAATGGGCAGCCTACCAATGTGACTTGCAACGAAGCTTTTGCCTGGCTGAAACCAAAAATGATTAGCTGGTTTGATCAGCAAATTCAGAAAGAAACCGCCTCCCCTGAACGGAATTTATCATTAGGTTCTGCATTACAGGCATTAAGCCAGGGCGCAGAGTCCAGCCGCAATTTTCTCATGGCTTCTGCCCTGCTCCCTATTTATCACGATGCCATTATCGAAAAGTTGCAGGATATGCAGCAACCCCAAGCTGCGATTATGACTCAGCAGGCGATACTGCAACGAAATACCCAGTGGGCAGGTGAACAACATCTGTTCCTGAGCAGTATGCGAGCCATGATGGCGTACATTGAAGGATTTGTGTTTGCCGTTACACCGCTAATGGGATTGCTGGTCTGTGTCGGTTTGTTTGGCGTAAGGCTGGCGTTTAAATACCTGATGCTGCTGTTATGGATTCAGCTCTGGATGCCGGTACTGGCCATCAATAATCTCTACATCACTCTGGTATCACAAGGTGTTATGGCTGCGCTTTCGGCACCGATTACCAGCTTCAACGGAGTTATGGAGTCAGGGCCAATTCTGGAATACTGGTTAGCCGTTGGCGGTCTGATGGCGGCTTCAACACCGGCACTGGTGTTAATGTTGCTCTATGGCAGTGCCATTACAGCCACTCACCTTGCTGGGAGAATGCAGAGTGGTGACTTTGTAAATGAGAAGGTTTCAGCTCCTGATATTATGATGCCAGGCTCTGCCATCAACCAGCAGTCAGGCTGGAACATCGGGCCACAACAGGGAGCCACCAGAGGACAGATAGATCAAGTGGTACCAGCATTATCTGGCAGTAGTCATTTATCCAGCCTCGTGCAGTCCAAAGATACCGCTAGAAAAACAGCCGGAATGGCCTTCAGTCAAGCGACCAGCCATGCAATTCAGCAGCGTTATGGCGATTCTATTGATAGTCGTGAATTGCGGCAGTTCAGCAGTAGCCTGAGTACAGGAGAAAGTCAGGTGGCCCAGATGCGTGATGATTTAGCGAGAGACTTACAAAAGCAGTTTGGGCTTGGCTCCCAAACATCAAAAGATATGGCTACTACAAAAGTTATGGAGGCCGGTGGTGGTATCTCAACCAATGGCATATTGGGAAGTATGTTTGGAGTGGCAGGCAATTATAAAAAGCAATGGACCGGGGCAAACCGCGATATTAAATCCGACGCATTTCAAGACGCAATTTCATACCTGAACAAAGAAAGCTTTTCTAAGAACTGGAACTCACAACTGCAAAAAGCACTCTCAATGGATGCCAGTAGCAGCCATGCTCACAGCTGGATCAAAGAGCTGGGTATGAGTGATAACCTGTCATACCAGAAGATGGCACAGGAAAGTCTCAGTACCGAGAAGAGCTACGAACAGACCAGTCAGTTACAACAACAACTGGGACAAGCCCTGAGTAGTGGTCCCGCCGTCTGGGCAAACCGTTTAGCTGGATCAGAATCCGCTATGGAGACATTGCAATCCAAACCCTATGATCCTGATTTTCAGCAACAGGTTAACCGTAATATTCAACGATACAGTGGCCAGTTTGCCAACTCATCAGAAACCCTGGCGGCTTCAATGGTATCAGCCTACCTGAACAGTACCAACGAAGAGGATCTGGGACGGCTGGGTAAAGCCCTTCAGTCCTCCGGCATTATCAGCACGGGGTCAATGAAGGAAAGCCCACAAACTAACCGGCCATTGGCTCCACAAAGCAGAAGCGATAACAGGATTTCCACAACAGTTGCCAACACGCTCAAACAGCCCGAAAACATCAGTAGCAGTCAGATCAGGCAACGACTTTCAGATTCCAGCCAGTTACCAGGGCAAAAGACGCTTCGGAACACAAAACTCCAAGCTTCAACCAAACAACAACTTCCAGAAGCATTAAAACCACTGGCCAAATCTCACAGCCAGTCCGGCCAGACAATCAGCGATCAGTTCCAACATTCAAGTCAGAGTAAATCCGATGTAATCAGTCTATTAAAGCAAAGCGCCTATGGCGCAGCCCCATCTACATCCGGTCCGGGATTAAAATTGACGTATAACGAAGCTTTCGATAAAGCAGCCTCCTATGGCCTTACGAATCATCAGGCTGCTGCATTTGCTTCACTAGTTAAGGATCGCGATCCCAAATATGAGCGGAGTGCCAAACCTGAAGATCGTCGTCACCGCCTGGGGCAGTCCATTGCAGAAATCAGCAGGGGTTGGGGAGATCATGGAGCAACATTGGGACAACACACTTTTAATCATCTGACTCATGCTGCTGACAACCCTCAGCACACCAATACCGCTCTAACTCTCATCGGAGAAATGAATCGTCTATATCAGCCTGAACTAAAACATTATGAGCAATCAGTAGAAAAATGGCTTAATGGGCAATCGCTATACCCTATGGAGGGCAACTATCTTGATACGTCGATGCCTCCTGATCATATTGGTAGTGATACTGCAAACCAGCTTCTACAGCGCCAAACAGAGAACAACCAGAGAGTGTTTGGCAGAAAGGGGAAAGGACTCTTTCAGGAACCGTCGAGCCGATTTTCAAGAACCCAGCAAGATGTAAGTCAGAAGCTATCAAATTTGATAAAACCTGACTCAGGTCGCCCTCCGTAAAGAGCTCCTGATACATCAATACCGCCTGCCATAGGCAATCCGGTTGTCGGGTTGGTTTCTCCCTCTAAATTCCAGCCATTGCACATTGTCTCTGAAGCGTAATGATCAGGATATTTCCGGTTAAAACGCCACAGCTGATAAAAACACACAGCTGAAAACAGCCCCCAGAAAACCGGCGATGCCAGTAACGCCCAATAATAACCAGGCACCAAAACCAGATAGCCCAGCTGTTCAACCACCAGACAAACAGCAGCCAGCCTTAAAAGTCCAGACACAAACTCTTTAATCCGTTTCAACAGAATCATCGTGTTCACCTCCCCAGTATCTAGCTACTGAGTCTTCACGTCTGTCCATCAACATAGCTCAAATTAACCGGGAAATGCCGAATGTTTGCCAGCTCGAACTCTACTGTGCCCATAGAACCCCAATATACGGATTCACTGCTCACCACCCGGGCTTATGATCCTGAGAGCCAGATTTTCTTATGCGACGACAAACACCTGTTTTTCGGATTTCTCAGCCTGCCCCTCAGTGGTCTCGATAGTGGACTGGATGACCGGCTGAACGGATTACTCAATCAGGACTGGCCCGATGACACCCTGCTTCAGTGTGGCCTTATATCCAGCCCCGATATAATGAACACGATTCACCAGCTGTTTCTGGCCAAGGATCGAGCAGAACCCCGTTTCAAAGCCATGCTGAAACAGAATATTCAACAGTTGCAGGCTGACGTTCATAAGCCAGTGACCAATGAGCAAATGTTGAGGCATGGAATTTTGTGGTTCACAGTTAAGGTTCCCATCCACGAGCTTTCACCCAACGATGATGACTTACTGAAAATCAGACGACTTAAATCCTCCTTCCAGGGAGGGATCGAAACAGCCGGGTTCCTGTCTACTCCTATGAGCCAGCACGACTGGCTGCGTTTGAACATGATCCTTGTGAACCATCATGAGCATGGACATTGGGCTGTGGAAGGTGCTCAGGTAGATTCAGAACGACCACTTAATTGTCAGGTGTTCGATCCGGATACGCCACTGCGTACATCGCCAGATCAGATTCAGCTGGGCTCCAACCATAAATCAAGAACAGTTAAAGTACTGGTCGCTAAAAAACTGCCTGCTTATGTACCACTGGGCCAGGCGTTTAACTATTTAGGCGATAGCCAGAACGGACACCGGGGTATCAAGTGTTACGCCCATATCCATGTTCTGCTCCACTTCCCTTCAATCAATAAGCTCCAATCATCACTAAGCAACAAACAGCGTATTTCGATACAGCAAGCCTCAAGCCCCATTACCCGCTTTGAACCAAGACTTATGGAGCGCAAAAAAGATTTCGATGTGCTGTTTGAAGCGCTCAATAAGGGTGATGCGCCTCTTAAGCTGACTTTTTCACTGGTGCTTTATTCCAATTCCCCCAAGGAAGCCAGCCGTTTCTCGTCCAATGCCTGCAGCTACTTTCGCGAACTGGGGTTCATGCTCTATGAAGATGTCTATTTCATGCTCCCGATGTTTCTCAACACCTTGCCAGGCAATGCCCAAAAAAGCACCCAGACCATTGCCATGCATGAGAAGACCCTGGCGACCCGTCATGCCGTTCCACTGCTGCCATTATTTGATGACTGGCCGGGGCATCAGGAAGCATTGTTGAATATGGTGTCTCGTCGTGGACAGTTAATGAACCTTTCCCTGTTTGAATCGAACAGTAATTACAACGCCATTATTGCTGCTACCTCCGGCGCGGGGAAGACCGTGCTGGTCAACGAGATTATCAGCAATATTCTGATCAGGGGCGGGCAATGTTGGGCATTGGATATTGGTGAAGGCTACAAAAAGCTCTGTCAGCATTTTGATGGATTGTTTCTGGATTTTGACCAGAACAGCCAGATCGGACTGAACCCATTTGCCCTGGTTCATGACTATGAAGAAGAAGGTGATATTTTACTGGCTCTGATTATCGCAATGGTGTCACCAAGGGAACCACTAACGCCTTATCAGGAAGCCGGTTTACGGGAACAGATCAGAGAACTTTGGGAACAGGAAAGCACCGGCAGCACTATTGATTTACTGCAGGCACGATTACGACAGCACCCTGATGAACGCATTACTGATCTTGCCGTTCAGCTCAGTGCTTTCACTTCCAAAGGCGAATACGGTCGTTTTTTCTCTGGTGAAAATACGCTGGATATCAACCAGTCGTTTACCGTATTGGAACTGCGCCATCTCGACAGTCGCAAACACCTTCAGCGAGTGGTGATTCTGGAACTCATCTACCTGATCCAGCAGATCATGTACTTTGGCGATGTCAGCCGTCGCAAACTGGTGGTGATCGACGAAGCCTGGAACCTGATGAGGGATACCCAGGGTGCTGCCCTGTTTATTGAACATGGCTTTCGTCGATTTCGCCGGTTTAACGGTGCCAACCTGATGGCAGCTCAGCGCATTGAAGACTTCTACGAAACCCCGGCTGGCCGTGCGGCTCTCGATAACAGTGCAACCCAATTTCTGCTGAAACAACAGCTTGCCACCATCAATGAGCTGGAAAAACAGCTGCGTTTACCCTTATCACCCGAGGGCTACAAACTGCTCAAAACCGTACACACAGTAGAGGGCAAATATTCCGAAGCCCTGGTGCTGACTGAACAGGGTTCAGGCATTGGCCGCCTGATTCTGAATCCGTTTAAAAAACTGCTCTACTCCAGCCACCCTGAAGATGAGAGCTCTATTCGAGCATATCGCTCACAGGGTTTATCGTTAAGCGATGCCATTATGCAGGTATTACAAGACAGGAATGCTGTATGACTCTTTACGTTGACACCGAAACCACCGGCCTGAGTGCCAATGATGAGATCATTGAGATAGCCATCATCAACGATGATGGAGAAACACTTCTTAACACTCTGGTCAAACCAACTCGCCATGATTACTGGCCGGAAGCTCAGGCGATTCACAGAATCAGTCCTAAAGACGTGGCCTGTGCGCCTACTCATGATGAGTTGCGTCCAACAATCCGGGCTCTGCTTCAAGACCAGGAAGTCGTCATCTACAACAAAGCGTACGACAGCCAATATTTGGGCACGGAGCTTGGAGCAGCCAAAAACGTTCAATGTTGCATGCTTTTGTTTGCTGAACATTATGGCGAATGGAATTGTCGCTATGGCAACTATCAATGGCAGAACCTCAAAAAGGCCAGCCAGTACGTCTTGCACAAATGGGAAGGTGAAGCACACCGGGCTCTCTCAGATACTCTGGCAACCCGCGCAGTATGGCATTATCTGACCCGCCCTGAAGTTCGTCAGCGTATTGATGCCTTGAAAAACGTATGACCCTTCTATCCTGCTCGCTGGGAATACTGCTTTCAATACTGCCAGCTTCTGTTGTCTACTCATCAATAACCATCAATCTCTATGTCTCAGAATCCATGGGTGAATCGACATTGGTTCAACTGTTGCAAGACATAGAGCCTATAAAAAGCGTCAATATGGTGATTCGGGGAATGGCGGCCTCTGACAGCAGCCTGATCCAGACCATCACTCGCTGGCAAACTAGAATCAAAGCAGCCGGAACGGATCAGGGTATTCAAATTAATCCTGTCGCTTATCGTGATAACACTATCGAGCGAGTCCCCGCGATCACTCTTTCCAACAATAGTCATAACGTGTTGACGGTGTTTGGTGTTACCTCCATAGGTTGGGCTGTACGTCAATATCATGCAGGACGACGGGGCAACATTGGCACATATGGTTCTACTTATCCCATTAACGAGCCAGACATGTTGGAAGTATTACTGCAACGGCTTCAGCATCAAAACTGGCATCAGGTGCAGGTAAAGGCAACACAGCGATTAGAGAAGAAAGTGCATTCTTACGGTGTACGACTACCAACCAGCAGGCAGTCATCCAGTAAAACCCTGAGCCTTGCCAGCCTGTGGCGTACACCCATCATCGCTTTGGATATATACGACAAACAACATCGCGGTGTAGTGGCTCACTGGTTAAGGCAATATCCTGATGCGATGCTTATGGTTTCACAATGGTCTTATCAGCAACTTCGACGTTTGCCCTCTTTCTGGCATCAACACTTGATTTATTTACTGCCCAAAGAGCTTGTTTATCGTTTCCAGTTGTCAGGGCTTCCAGCATTAATGACACCCGAATCCAATGGGAGGTGGCAGGTAACCACAGCAGCCCTACCTGAGTTTTCAGCTCTGGATATAGTTTCGGAGATAGCGTCGTGGGCAAAAACACTACTGGAGAACACAGCACCGTCAGCATTGGCACTGGAAACCACTGAAAATCCCTCCAAAGCTTTGTGTCAGAACGTACCGATTCTCTCTGAAAAGCTGATGACTTCCGTTCCATGGAAAGAACTGTTTCCCATTCGAATTGGACTGGCAAAACTGGGCTCCGGAAAAGAGCCTAATGACAGAGCTAAAACCAGTACAGGACTGTGTTTCTGTGAAGACAGCGCTGGTATGTTTCACCCCGGAGTTACAACCGGCTTCTGGCGACCACAAAGACTGATAGAACTCACCCGCAGCCCCGGCTGTCTCATGGCTATGGGGGGTCATAAGCTACCCATTGTTGACCAACGTCGTTGGGGAACTCTGGGATCAGCCAATATTCCCAAAGGTTTAACCTATCTTCACGCCCATGTGTACAGCCTGCCGCTGATTGAAATGTTGAATATGTTCACCGGTATTGGCGGCTGCACCAGCGATCTGGTGGACTTTGACCTGATGAACCTGTCAGAAGTCGATCCGTCCTGGAATCATCCTGAACTGGCTGCCCTGCTCTCGCCTGATCTTGCCGCTTATTCCAATCCCTCAGCTATAAACGCCTGCACCGCAGATGGTTTAGCCGCCTTGAATACGCAACCAAAGGACAGTCTCCACTGGTGCGCGGGAAGCTGGGGCAATTTATATCCTTTATCGGGTTTCACCAGCACTTATGGCCACTTTTCCGACAACACCAGTCTGTTAGCTACTCGAGCCCTTGCCAAAATCCATCGGATTGGCCTTGGCAGAAAAACCATTGGGGAAGAGGTTCAATGCCATAGCAGGATCACGCCCTGGCTACCCAAAAGCCAGTACAAAATGAGCATGTTCTGGCCTGAACCGGAAAAGCAGAAAGCCCACTGGATCGGGGCTTCGGCGGCAACATGGGGCATGCATCGTCACCCATTGGGCAAAGACGATGCAATGTATCTGCTATGGCAGTATCGGGACTGTTGCCAAACCGCCGTCAGCCAATGATAAAACCGTTTCTTTACAAGCTGCTTGGTGGTTTGTTTGCTTTCTGCTTTCGACCCTTAATGGCAGAAACCACGCAGGAAGCCATTCGTACTTTTGAGCAGCATACCCGCTCAAGCTGGCTCCAACAGGTTAATCAGCAAACCAAAGCAGTTACAAATAATCCTCAATCGGTTGACCATCAGGTTCAAAGTCTGATGATTGAAACGCCTTCAGACAGCCATCGTCGCCAAAAACTGGAAAGTTATTATCAAAGTGAAGATTTTGATGGTTTACAGTCCTTTGGTGAACAACGGGCGCAACAATTGGAAGCCGAGCCCTCTCCCGAAGGTGAAGCATGGCGATTACTGAATCAGTCACCGGATCGGTATTATCCTGATGCAAACGAACACAAAATTCTTCACCCTGTAGAACAAAGTATGAATGCTTTGCTGCATCCCAATACCTGGTCAAAACAAAAGCATTGGCCAACAGACGCTCATGGAAATCCAGTTTACGACAAGAACCGCGAAATGAGTGCCACTATCGCACGACTAAGACAACACTTCAGAGGCTGCGATTACCAGAAAAAGTTGGTACTGAAAAAAGACCGTCAGGTGCATATTCCTGATATTCGTGAATGCGCAAGAGTCTTGATCACTGACAACGGCGTTACTTTACATCGCAATATCAGGGTTCAGCCTTTTGCTGAATTTGTTTCCAG
This sequence comes from Endozoicomonas arenosclerae, assembly GCF_001562015.1. Lineage (GTDB taxonomy): Bacteria > Pseudomonadota > Gammaproteobacteria > Pseudomonadales > Endozoicomonadaceae > Endozoicomonas_A > Endozoicomonas_A arenosclerae. The sequence continues at coordinate 11,962 of NZ_LASA01000199.1, forward strand.
CTCAGCACTGGCCGGCATGAACGGTTGTGAAAGTCCGTCAGCGCATGAAGGCTGCTTACAGATTCGGTTAGGCATAGATGCCGGAGCTGACAACTACTATCGCTGTGGCTGCTGCATCAAAGAAGAAACCTTTACAATCAGGTTACCCAGGCCCGAGGCATTCAGCCGTGCCGTGCTTCAGGAAGCCCGCTGGGATGACCGTTTGCAAGTCTGGATCAATGATAGAAAGGTCTGGCAGAGCAACGCTGATTTTCCTCCTGAAAGCGGGGGTGGATGTGAACGGGATGCTAATTTTTACCTGCAGAGTCCTGTCTCGCTGGATAACAGTGTCTGGGATACCGCCAGCCATCCAGTCACTTTCCGAATTCGGACCTCGGTAGGAGATCGAGGCGAAGGTTATGCCTTGATCAAACTGTATTTCGATATCAGCCAGTTAATAGAAGATGATCACTGGGCACCTTCAACAGCACTGGAGCAACTGATGCATATGCGTCAGTGGCAAAGCGATGGTTTATGCAGTGTGTCGTATCAATGTCTTGAGGCAATGAGCGATGCTGAACATACCGTTCACGGCAAAGTCATTCCCCTGCAATCCAATCTGTCATCCGAATTATCCGCAGACTGCAGAACCGCCAGAGCTGAAGCCGACTGCTTTTACTACAAAACAGCATCTACGCGGGCTCCGCCTGATCATTGTGGTCAATATGCCAACGATCCTGACTGTGAATTTCTGGACAGCCGTTGTCTCGGCAAAAAGTCGGGTATTTGTTATACCCGGGAAGATCGCTATGACTGTGGTTATACAGGCCATCTGAATAGAATTGGCATTGAAGAGAGCATTCACTGCGAAGGCCAGCCCATGCAATGTATGTTAGGCGAATGTCAGGCCAACATTACTGATGCCGATAACACCGACTTTGCCAGCGCGGTCAGTGGTCTCCATGCGGCAAAGCATATGGCCCATGATATGCAGTGCAATCAGGATGGTTCAGGGTGCAGGATATTCAGTGGTAAGCCCTGCTCCTGCAAACAGGGCATTTTCAATATGGTGGACTGCTGTAACCTGCCTACTCGTGTGAACTTTGCCAGCTATATGAACCTGTTGCTGATGGGCTATCTCTTCGACAAGTCTACCATCCACCTACAAGGCAACTTCCCCAATCAGCTAACCGGGCAATACCAGAAGATGCGGGAGCCGCTGATGCAGGGCATCAGTAAGCTCAGTCAGCCTGCAAAGAACCTCTGGTCGGGTATGGGCAAAAGCTGGGACAAGCTCACCGAAAAACTGTGGCCCACTCCGGCAGAAGTTCACGCTCAATCGGCTACTGCCCAACCCATTGCTGGAGAACTGTCGCAGGAAGGTCAAAAGACAATACTGAGTAACATGCAGCAACAGCTGATGAGAAAGATGGCTGAAGTCGTTCATAAAATTCTGGGGGAGGATGCCACCAACCTGCTTTTCCGAACTGTCGGCAATAACCTGGCTTCACAGGGAGGCCAATTAAGTCAACAAACCCTGATCATGAATCCTGCTATCACATCGGCGATCAGTGCAGTCACCATGATCTACACCGCCTATACCATGACCAAACTCATTATCCAGATTACCCACAAGTGTGAAGACTATGAGTTTGAACTAGCGGCCAGACGGGAAATGAAAACCTGTTTCAGAGTTGGCAGCTACAGTAAATCCAAATTTCTGGGATTGACCAGCATGAAATACAAAAGCTATTGCTGCTTCAACTCCCCCCTGTCCCGCATCCTGCAAACCGAGATCAGAAAACAACTGAGAACGGGTTGGGGATCTGCCAAACATCCTGACTGTTCAGGAGTAACGCCTGAAATACTCAGCGCAGTGGACTGGCATCGCATTGATCTGAGCGAATGGCTGGCCCTGCTAAAACTACAAAACAAGTTGCCAGAACTGAATGCTAACACCCTGAAACAACTGAACCTGGAAACGCTGACAGGGAAAGGTTCAAGGCTGGATTTTGATCAGCAACGGGAGAATAGCCGAAGTCGTCTGGAAGCAAGGTTTCAGAATGTCAGTCCCAGTGATGTTAATCGGTATCAGAACCAGAAAAGTCATGAACTTCGTTCCAGGGTGAGTCAGTAGTCGTCATGGCTTCTATTTTGCCCATTGATTCAGGATACTGCGGTACAAATATTATTACCTACTCCCTTTGTTACATTACTGTTAAGGACCGCCTCGATACCATGCTGTTAGAAGATCACGACTATCAGTAGATGAAATCAGGTATCCAGGTGGTTGATGGCGGAGGAATTGATGACTATCGCATCAAGGTCAGCTAGGCCCCACTCATCTCCGATGATTTCGCCAGCATTCCCCGGCAGGTGGATGTGCTGGCAGATACGTCGATTTCGGGTAAAAGGCTGAGTTCGTTTATGCAGTTGGACTTAGCTCAGTGAGTTTAGGTGGGAGGCTGATTGTGTAAGTTATCTGTAATGATCAGTCCTTGAAGAGCGCTATCTTCAACTAATTGTTTAAATCGCTCTTGACAATATATACCCTGAAAACAATCTACTTCTGTGCGGAAGATGGGAGTCTCCTTCAAAGCTACCTGAATAAAGGCAATTCTCTCCAATTCATCCCATTCATTGAAGCAAGTTTTCTCTTGATCAATGGCTTGTAAATCTTCAGCAAGGACCAATGGATTGAACAGGTAAGCTTTTGTTCCATCCTCATGTTCTACAGGCAAAAACTCACCATGGTCTTGTAACAAAGTAAATAGCCGATTATAGGCTTTCAGACTTAAATAAAGTTTGCCAAGTTGATCACAGGAGATATCTGGAACAGGATTGTCTGTTTTGCTCGAAACAGAGCGATAAAATTCTATATGAATGGGTTGCCATAGCTGTTTATATTGGGTTGGCTGGCTGTCCATATAGATCAGACAATCTTCCCCAAGTTTGTCTTCTACTTCGTCAGCATCAAGAGCGAAGCGCTGAAACTGTTTAACTTCAGGGTGGATTCGATAGATCATTCAGGTAAACCCTCACCTTTACGCAGCATAACATAGGTTGGCTGTGAACCAGTCTGTAGCCTAAGTTCGATAGTTTTCAGAGTGTACTTCAAGTCGTCCAGGCTTTTTGTTTTGATGGTATTGATCCATGTGCCCAGCCAGAAATAATAGTTAAATCTGTGAATTCTACTGTGAGGAACAGCCTGTTTGAGCCGCTTTGGCATATAAGGAAGAGCGCTGGTATTTTCTGGAAGCCAGCAACCATTGTAGCTGTCATCGATACGCATTTTAAGACGGGCTAATACAGCACGCATTGGAGCAGCATCTTTATGTGCTCCAGAGACAATGGCATGAGCATGGCATTTAGGGTGAGGCTTCGAATCACCCATATCCTCGAGATGACCTGCCAGCCTGGATGACTCATGCTTTTCATCTCTAAGCTCTTTTCGTGTCATCTCATCTGCGGCCATGCGATATCGATCGATACCGAGTTCGACCTGTGAAGTGACAGATACTGCTATCAGGTCAGTAGGTGTTGGATTTTTTTTAGAAGCAAAACGATCAATGGAATGCTCAACTCTATCCTTTTGATAGTACCGTTTTTCATTGACTGGCACGGCCACTCGACACCTCCTGTGCACGAAAAGTCATCAATTTTTTATTCTATCGAAAAAAGACACCGTGATTCTATGTGTAAATGAGAGTCAAAGGCAATATAGCAGTATGATGACAATCTAACATCACTCTCTGGAGCCTGTTATGTCAGATAAAAAGATCGACCCCAAGGACCCCGACTTCATTGCAGAGCAAGTAGAAGGATCAATGAATATTGAAGGCTTCAAACTCCCTGAAGAAGAAAGAGAAACTCTGAAGAAAATCGTCAAAGGCGAGCTAGACGTGGATGAAGTAGCCGACACGATAGTCAGACAAGTACGGGATGAAAACAGCTGATTCTGCTGATCACCATCCCAGTTACTGATTAGAAAACAAACTACAGGATGTAGCCATGAGTGAAAAAGAGGTTATTGAAATACAGCTTTATGAGTTGACCAGAAGACTGACACAGGTTGTCTGCCAAACTCAGCAAGAGATCGGATATTACGAAGAATCCTTGCAAGATGGTACATTGGAGTATTAAAAATGAAGGTTTACAAGGTCCTACCTGATACTGACTTTAGCCTGATGTATCCAGAAGAAAATGTCTACAACTCCGATGAGTGGGAGTTCAAGGCTGAATCCCTGCTAGGGAAGCTCCCCAACAGCTTTAATGCCTCTTTTTCCAAAAAAGGTGATAAACCACTGCCCGATATCGCATATATAGGCATGTCAACGTTTGCTTTCAGAAAGGACATAGCGACTGAGCTCGCTGATATTTTAGAAAATGCTGGAGAGTTACTGCCTTTTTATGTTGACGAAGAGTTGTGGTACTGCTTGAATGTAACCGTTCAGTCCCATGCGCTTGATAAAGAAAAGTCAAAATACAAAATTGATAACGGTATTATCAAGATGCACTTAAAGGAATATGCTTTCATTGAGAGCCGATTACCCAGTTCCTCACTCTTCAAAATTCCTGATGATAATTTCACTCATATTTTTTGTTCAGACAGAAGAGACAATGATGAACAAATTCTAAACAATTTCTTTTGTGCCGTTTCAGCACATGAATACACAGGTTTGAAGTTCGAAGAAGTTTTCGACACATCTGAAGATTAGAAAAGACGATTTGAGATATCTGCTGGATACCAATAACACTCTGCTTGTGCCCAGCATCAATGAATGCCTTTCTGCTCGATATCGCCAAAATGCCTGAGCTGCTCCAAACTTGACGAAGCCTCTTGCTCCCTCAGACCTATGCAGCTCATCTCCCCGACTATTCATAAGAGTTTGAGCCGTCGGTACACCTCTTCTTAGATAATGACTTACGTTGTGTGTCCAGTATGACCTGGAAAATACCATGGAAATCCCCCGCACTATCAATGATCCAGTCCAGTTTCTGTTCTGGTCGCTCGATGAGATCTACCCTGTAGCCGTAGGCCTGATCTGGGGCATCTGGTTTGATCAATTGTTGTTGGGCATGTTTCTGGGCTGGATGGCGATTCGGGTTTATCGCCGGTTCCGGGATCGTCACCCCGACGGACATCTGAGCCATCGACTTTACTGGCTGGGCTTTTATTTTGTTAGCGCCAGAACATTACCTAACCCTTATGTCCGAGTCTTTTACCCTTCCCGAAAATGACCATTCAAGATTATCTGTGTCGTTTTAAACAGTGGCGACAACAGCTCTGTATGGACCGGCTGATTCTGCTGGTATTGGTGCTGACCAATGCATTATTGCTATTCCACTGCCTGACTCGCAAACCGGCTGTTGAACTGAGCTTGCCGTTCATGGACGGACCGATGGTTATTCAAGCCAGTGAGGCCTCGCAGGCTTATTACGAGTGGTGGGGACTTTCTCTGGCTGAATTACTGGGGAACCTGAATCCACAAAATCTGTCGTTTGTTGAATCCAGGCTGCAAAGTCTGCTTTCACCCAATTTGTACCGACAGGTCCATAAAACGCTGAATCAACAGTTTCACCAGTTAACAGAAGATAATGTTTCACTGAGCTTTGAGCCATTGCAGCTTGAATTTGATGCAACCACCCAGGGGGTTAGAGTGACGGGTAACAGCGCTCTCTCGTCAGGCAATCAACGGCTGTCTGGACAGAAAACCTTTACCTTTCAGTTTAACCTGATCCGTTATCGACCTGTGCTTGTGGCCATCCAGATTGAATCTGACCTGAAGTAACCCTCCTTTTCTTTCAGAGAACTTGCCATGAACAAAGCCTTTGCTGCTATTGTCTGTTGTAGTGTCTGTCTGTATAGCTCAATGTCCCTGGCAGGTAGTACCCCAGTGAAATTACAGGTCTCGCCAGGACAACAACAGACCGTAACCCTCAGCCGCCTGCACCTGAACCGGATTGTTACCCCTTTTACAGCCCCCCAGATACGCACTATTGATCAGGCGGATATTCGTATTGAAGGCTCAGTGATTTATCTCTCTTCCCAGCAAGAAGAACCTTTTGTCGTTTATATCACGCCTCATGACAGCGAAGCTCATGCTCTGTCTTTGTTGGTAACACCCCTTGATGTGCCCCCCAAAGAAATCCAGCTTTCGCTATCAAAGCAATGGCAACAAAAAATCAATGATAACAATGGGATAGCAAAACGATTTGAAGAGGCTTCTGATTACCAGCAGTCTATCACTGAAGTGCTTTCTACTTTGGTAAAAGGACAGGTACCTGAAGGTTATGAACTGAACCAGTTTCATGAAATCCATTTTCAGTCCTGTCAGCAGGATGGCCTGACATTCGATTTTTCCAAAGGCCAGCAAATTCAGGGTCATCATTTTCATATACTTGTTGGCACCTGTCGCAACACCACCGAAAAGCCAATCACATTTAAAGAACATAGCTGCAAGGGCAGTCATACTGCCGCTGTTTCCATGTGGCCGAATAACACACTCTATCCTGGTCAGCGACGGGAACTGTTTATTCTCCTGAATGCCCCGAATCAGGCATCCGTTCCCCTAATACGCCCTTCCCTGCTGACACATTAATCACCCATTCATGAAAACTCTTAACCAATATTTGACGCCAAGAATAAAGCGCTATGGCATTGTACTGGGTACTGCAGTAATTCTGATGGCACTGATTTTTTCAACCAGTAAACGGCAGAATGTGGACATTACCAGAACTCCGGAACAAGCCATCACATCCGTGGACTTTACCGGCATGCCTCCAAAAGAGTTAACCCTGAACCGAATCAGTGCCGATCTGGAGCGCCTTCATCAACAACAGAAAGCTATGTATGAAGAACACCAACAGGAAATGGAGAGGTTGCAACAGGAAATCAGGCTGCTGCATCAGCAAGAGCAGCCTGTTCAACATACAATCCCGGTTCCTGAACCTTCAGCTTCAGAGCCTGGGCCTGATGTTTTGCAATGGAACAAGTACAGTCAATCCCCGGCCATAAATGATAAGGAAGCTGATGACTATGATGCGCCACCTCAACCACCCAGAGCTATCCGAGTGTTGGGAGCTACCTACCCTCAGGCCATTTCATTGAGCTCACAGCCCGAAGATAAACCAAAACTTTTACGCTTGCCTGCAGGAAGTCTGCTATCCGGTCAGTTAATCACTGGGCTGGATGTTCCTACAGGACAGGGGGCAAGGCGTGAGCCCTACCCTGTGCTTATTCGTATTAAAGCCTCCGCCATTTTGCCCAATCGCTATCGAACCAATGTCAGGGAATGCTTTGTTCTGGCTTCCGGTTATGGTGACCTGAGTTCAGAAAGGGCTTACCTTCGCAGTGAAACCCTGTCGTGCATCTTCCAACACCACCATAAAGAACAGGTCATTGAGCGACCACTTGAAGGTTATATCACAGGAGAAGATGGAAAAGCAGGACTGCGTGGCAGGTTAGTCAGTAAACAGGGGCAGGTCATGGCCAAGGCAGCCATGGCAGGCTTTTTAAGTGGTGTCAGCGAAGCCTTTGATATCAAACCAGTGCCGGTCTTTTCTGTGGTACCCAATCAGAACGGACAAATTCAGTCACCTTTCCAGTCCGGTTTAAAAGGGAGTGAAGCGCTGCAAAGTTCACTGATTAAAGGCAGCAACAAGGCACTGGAAAAGCTAGGGAACCTGCGAATAAGTCCCTGATCATGAGATAATAATCTCAGCAGCTTGATCAGAGGTAGTCATGGACCAACAACTCTCTTTTTCCGACAGTGAATTCAGCCAGAAGCGACGCAGAACTCGTAGGGAAATTTTTCTTGAAAGAATGGAGGTTCTGATTCCATGGAAACGCTTAGAGGCCGTAATCGAGCCCTATTACCCTAAGCGTGGCAACGGAAGACCTCCTTATCCTC
>NZ_LASA01000200.1 GCF_001562015.1 Endozoicomonas arenosclerae
CCGTTACGAAGATATGATGACGCCCTATGAAAAGTTTGTTTCTCTGCAAGATGCCCAGCAATACTTGAAGAGCGGAGTCACCCTGAAAAGTTTGGAGGCGAAAGCGCATGTCATGACCGATAATGAAGCGGCACGAAGGCTTCAAAACGCCAGAGAGAACTTACTAACAGTCATCTATGAACGACCAGCCTGAGGCCGGAGTCATGCACTCTTCTTCAGGCTCATTTTTCAATTGGAAAATACTTGAACGACTGCAAACTCTGGTAGGTAAAAAAGGATCAGACCTTTCCCGCAGCAAGGGACAGATCGTTCTGGATAGACTCACTCAGGTCGCCGGCCTTTCCGAACAAGCCACTGATATCACTCATTCAGCTGTACTGCTGGCAGAAAGTACCAGCAAAATAGCCGCCCGGGCAGTACCCGGTCTGGGCATAGCCCTTACTGCACTCAACACAGTTTACTCTGCTGTTCGTACTGGCTCACAAATCAGCGCACTGAACAATCTTGCCAAAGCTAAAACGGCCACCAAAGATCCACTGCTGAAGGCACTGGCGGGTCATATAAAACAGGAAAGGACGTTTACAGCCAGAAAGCATCTGGCCAGTACTGCAGTCAACCTGGCCATGACCGGTGTTACCATTGGCCTTACCGCATCCGGCGCTGGCGCACCCGCAGCCTTTATTGGTGCCGGCGCTGCCGCAGGTGCCGTTTCTATTGGCAGTATTGCCTTAACCGCGTGGCATGGCAGAAAGCTGGCTAAAGCCCGGGAAAAGTCCGATGTTCTTATGCAGTCAGGCCGTTCCCTGGAATCACTGGCCAAAGAGAATATTGGTGTGGCTGAAAAAGCTTTTCTGTCCAGACTCAGGCATTCAAGCGGTGATGAATTAAAGGAAACGGTCGCCTTTCTCAGGAACTTCGGACTCACAGACAATACTATCAAGAAGCTGCAATTGGCTCCCGAAGACACAGCTTTGAAAACGCTCAAGCAAGTTCTGTATCAGGACAAGGTCAAATATAAGGGACTGCAACTAAAACAGACGGCTAAAACCCTGTCCCATGTTATTGGACTCACCGCTCTGGCCAAACGAGTCAAATCCGGAACCCTGTGGCTGATGGCCAAGCTGAAGCCACGAAGCCAAAAGACCGCTGTGCAATCACCGGGCGATTCTATGACCACGCCACCGGCTGAGAAAACGGTCACACAAAGAAAGCGGGCTTATGGATTTATCGATAAACCCCAACTGTATCCAAGCCTGTCGGAATATCAGCGACAGAGAATGACGGTATAAGGACAATCACATGACAGGAATAGAGCTTTTACAAGGCTGGATGAAGCAGGTCGGGATTGGCAAGGAAGCACTGGACGACTCCGGACGAGTTTGTGCTTTTGTTTTTAACAATGAGCTGCCTGTTTCCGTTGAAGCCCCCGCTTACTGCGATGATATTTTCATTATCATTGAGCTGACAGAAATTGGCAGGGGCGAGATTCGACGTAAGCGAATCGAGACAGCCATGAAACTGAATGCCTACGCGCTGGAAACGAGGGGAGGTGTTTTGGGATGGGATTCAGTAGGAGAAAGGTTGGTACTGTCCTATCGGGCCACCACCGAACTGCTGACCGTTGCATTACTGGATAATATGGTTTCCAACCTGCTGGAAGTAGCCGAACAACTGCAACCTGTGCTGGCTATGGAAAAGGAAAAAGCCGTTCAGGAAAAACTGGCCAACGATTTCGATCACATGTTCAAGCCGATTTCGCCCTGAACCTTACAATCGATCGAGTAGAGTGTCCGCATCGGTATAACAGAACTGGCCGGGGTCTTCTCTCAGAAAGTCAGTTATCACACCATTGTCTACAACCATGGCAAAGCGGTCAGAGCGCACCCCCATTCCCCGCTCAGAAAGATCAAGGGTTACATCCATCATGGAAACCAATTCTGCAGAGCCATCACTGAGCATACGCATCTTGTCACGGCAGCGCATCTCTTCAGACCAGGCCCACATAACAAAAGGATCATTCACCGAGATGCACCAGAGCTCATCAATGCCCTTTTTGATGAACTCATCATAAGCCCTGATATAACCTGGCACATGATTGCCCGAGCAAACCGGGGTAAAGGCACCAATAATGCCAATGGCCAGTATCTTCTTCTTATGAGCCAGGTCCGGCAAACGCCAGACTTTGGGTCCCTCCGGATGGGAGCCGTCATCAATGTACTCGTAAATATCAATGTCCGGAAGATGATCACCAACCTGAATGCTCATGAGTCCCTTCTCAATTTGATCCTGTTACTTAAAACCTAATTTAAAAGCGCTGAAGAATAAAGGTCATCGTCTGCGCAGGGCAATAATTGACCGACGATCATTAATGGCCAGATAAGCCAGCTCTTCAAATTCCGGATACTCATCGGCCTGATAGAGATTCTTCTTGATAACAATCTGCCGTGTAACCACCAGCTCGTTTCCATCTACCCGGTAATGACTGGTGTAGGAACCCGCCTCGTTATCCACCTGTAGATTATCAGGGAGCCTCACCACACGATAATTCTCAGGTAATGTCATACGATGCTCCCAGTGATAATTCCGTGGACCCACCGTGAAAGGAAACTTGCGCTTGCCATCTACCAGATAAGCTCTGAGTGCCATTACATCTTTAAAATCCAATCCGGGAGCGGTAGTGATATACCCTTCCCGTCCGAGCTGGAAGGCATGAGGGCTGTGCCATATGCCCTGATAGGAAGGCTGCCTGGTCAGGTCATAAGCGGGCGTACCTTGCTGGATATTACCAAAACCACCAATCAGGGTAGCTGAGAGAAGATTACTGGCTTTCCACTCACCGCTGCCACTGGAAGCCAGTAGCTCACGCACCTGCTCACCCACAATACCAGTACCTGTAATGGATGTTTCACCCTTCAGGAAACCGTTCTTGAAGAGCTCAGACTGATTCTCAACCCGATAACTGTTTTGTCCGGGCTTCATGGCGGGTAGAAACTCGGTTTCACCTTCCGGAGTAGCCAGCACAACTCGTTTGCCGGAAAGGCTGTAGTCCAGCAACCCGAATGGGGACAGTGGAGAAACCGGATTGAGCCAGGTCTTCAGCTGAGGAACATAAAGCAACACATGATTGAATTGCATGGAGGTAGCCACTGGCCAGTCTTTATAACTGTTGCTCCAGCTGACCAGTGCCGGCTTGGAAACAATGCCCCGGGCTTTCAAAAGTGTTTGTAATAAAAGCGCCTGATCTTTGCAGTCCCCATAACCATGACGGAGGATATCCTCCACCGGATGGGGCACCAGCATATCTTCCAGATTGAAGCTTAGGGACAGGTAGTTAATATTTTGAGCTACCCAGTTATAGATACTCACGGCTTCTTCTCTGGGAGATTTCGCCCCCTGGGTAATTTCAGTCGCTAACGCTCGAATCTCTTCACTGTCATGCTGCCGGTCCTGACTGCTCTGATAATAAATCTGGCCAATCTCCTGCCAGCTTTTCAGTGAAGTAATAGCAAACATGGGTAAGACATCATCCGTACTCACCATGTGCAACTCTCTTTCCTGATAGGGAAAGTTCTCCATGGTGACAACCAGCTCTTTGCGCTTGCCTTTCTTGCTCTCTTTTACCGTAAAGTCACCACGATGCCCCCACTTGAGAGGGGTCTTCTCTGGCAGCAGAATCGTTGCGTATATCTTTTTCTGCTCCAGCTCCAGTTCGGGTTGCAGAGCCATATTAAAACCCATAGGGCTCTTCTTGTTCACTTCATGATCAAATTTCAGCCTGATCACACTGCCGGGGGTCAGCTGAGAAAAGATGACAACCACTTCACGGGATCGCCGCTCCTGATCACGCCCGCCAAGGTCCTGCTCATAGATATTATCATTCTCTACCGGAATCACCTTTCCGTCCGGGCTGGTGATAGAGGCTTCCAGGACTTTCAGGGATTCATTCTCGGAAAAATAGCTGTAGTGATATTTCTGCAGGGCTTCGGCACCGGCTGGTGTCATTACCTGATATTCCAGTGTTATCGTGCGGGTATAAGTCAGATCATCACGAATGTCGATCCGGTAATCGGACAGCAGGCTTCGATAATCCTGCACCGCGTTATCTGCTCTCAGAACCCCGGCACAAAGCAGTCCCCAGCAAACAAGCTGGCATAGAAAAGATAAATAAGCTGAATTCAAACCGTTCAGGATTTTTCTCGAAACAACTTCCCGATTTACACACGGATTCCGTTCACCCTGAGCTTGTCGAAGGGTCGTATTGGGCTTCGACAGGCTCAGCCCGAACGGGTCTTGGGTGGGTTTCAACAAGGAAGTTAATATCAGACAAGTCCTAAGATGTCGCAGACCCGGCATAACGGCTCCTTTTCATCAGTGTTTCACAGTTCTCGCAAGAGCTTAGACCGCTGGCACCAGAATAGTTCAGCCTGCCATCCATCCGAACCCGGCTCCTGCCTATAAAGTCAGTCCTGATTTCGTCGAAACCCTGAGTATATTTTTTGTATTTGCCGGATGGGAATCTATGTCAGACGCCATACCTCCAAGAGATCGCCCTGAGTGGATAGCTCTGGCCCAGGGTCAGTTCAAGATGGAAAAATACGTGCTTCAGCTGCAGGTTGACCGGGTGACCCGAAACATGGAATCGGGTTCCATGACCCTGGAAGAAGCCACCGAATACCTGTACCAGTATTTTCTGAAGTACCCCAAAGGCTTCCGCAGTGACCTCACCGCCATCTTCAAACAGTGGTAAGCAGACGGAACCCCATACGGATAAAGGAATGACCATGAAAAAGATTCAATCTGTTGAAGCCGTCTCAGAACTGATCAATGCGGGTAGAGTGCTCTCCCTTGCCGGGGATGAAAGAGCCCTCTCAAAACTGCCCAAAGGCCAGTGGATAGCCGGCACCACCCCTTATTTTATGGGTGAAGAGAAAGGCCTGTTCCAACAGGAAGACATTTACGTGGATGATCTGACCGACTATGTCGCAGGCCACAAGATTGTCCAGTACGACGCCAGCAATTTGCATGAGATCACCGAAGACCGTTTCGAGAATGGCTTTACCATTCTCGTTATCCCGGCTTTCTCTCAAGTCCATTCGGATTATGCTCTGAAGGCTCCGGACTTTGACGGCCTCTACGATGGCCCAATATTAGGCTGGGTCAGTGGTAAAGACCTTGAGTCTGAAGATCAACCCAAGATCTACAACGGTATCAGCAACGACGCATCTTCAGATATCGGGGTCGCCTTACACTTGGACCTTCCTGCAGGACAGATGGCTGACCTGGAAATTTTCAACATCCACAAGCCCAATCCTGACAGCCCGGTGATTGAATTTACGGACAACAGTTTTGAAGTTGTGGACTGCCTGATTGATGGAGAGCCGCAAAACTTTGCCCGCTTCATCAACGACAATAACGTGGACACACAATCTCCGATCATCTGTGACTATTCCGGTGCAGATATCAACGTGTGTATCCAGAATGTGGATACCGACAATGGCAAAGTGGACTTTTACGCCCCTGTCTTCAAGGGCAGAAAGTACCGGCTGGCCATTCCACTGGAAGATTACGCCCATGAGTTTACCTCCAATCTGCCAACCGCTCATGGAGATGTAGTCTTCTCATGCAACTGTGTGTTGAATTTTCTATACGGTGGGCTTGAAGGTAAAAAAGCGGGCTTCCCGGGTCCGATTACCTTTGGTGAGATCGGCTATCTGCTACTGAACCAGACCATGACCTATCTGAATATCATGGATATAGAATAAGGTATCAAGGGCTGATGTTTAGCCCTTTTCTTGTTTTACCAGGTCCAGGAAAGATCCATCTGATAAACAAGATCCCTCTCAAGAGAATGAACCGGCTCAACCTCCTTGAAACTGAACCGTGCTGAAGGCAGAGAAGATTCTTCTGGCTGCTGGCGCCACAGCAGTTCAAGCGGGCCAGGCTGTTTACTCGCTTTCTCCGCTAAACCCAACCGCTGCTGCACCGCTGACAAGCCGGAAAAGGTGGTCAGGTAATCGATCACATTTCTAGCTTGTCCCACCAGATTTCTGGCTGCAGGCGCCAAAAAGCCAATACTGTATTCCAGCGCTGAATTTTCAGAGGTTAAACCCATAGCTTTAGAGGATGGATCATCTGTATGTCTGAGGGAAAAGGTGACATTTTCGAGTCGGGTCCAGCCCAGCAACGGCTGCACATCCAGTCGGTATTCGAAGGGTTGACCATAGACACTCTGCAGGTTTTCGGAAGGTGTCAGGTCGTAACCGGAAGTCCGGTTTTCAAAAGCCATGGCCAAGCCAGGCAACATAAAAAGTGTCAGTAAAAGAGCAAACGGGTTAAGCATAATGTCAGTATTACCGGCCCTTGAGCCAGATGTCTATCAGCCTGTAGATTTTGTTATTTCCATGACCCTGTTCTCCCTTGTTACAGCGCTTTGAAACAATCCCGTTTCGCCCATGGTGGCTACCGTAAACGACCATCAAATAAACAAGTTAAAGAATCCAGGGCACTTTCTCCAGCCCTGAAAACTACACACATCATTATACGGCTTGATACAATTATTAACAGTAGTTTACGGTTATTTTACAGGAATAGACCGACCTGATTTCAAGTACCAGAACCGACTAAATGGTCAATCCTAGAAGTTCATCACAAACTCTTCGAAAAAGATCGCCAGATAAGATAACTGACTCACACCAGAACCTGAACGATCAAACAACAGGTTCAAGCATTTCCAAAAACTCAGAAAGACTGTCAGCGACTTTACGATGAGGTTTTTTACCGACTTTTTCCGCCCAGACTTCACCGGTTTCGTTGTTCACTGTCAGGTTGATATCGTTCATATCGGTGACCGCAAAGAACAAAGTAACAGGCTGACGCAGCTTTCTTTTCATCCAGACATGACCCAGCAGGTTTTCCAGCAGGCGTTCAAAATCTTTTGGACTCCAGGCAAACAACAACTCAAGGTCTCCCTCTCCGGTTCTGGCGGCCAGATTCGCGGAATAAAAGCTGCCGTAATAGGCTTTGATATCGGGGTGAAGGTTGAGCTCCAGTGCAGACTCAATATTGCCGAAGTCCAGTTCAGGCTGACATTCAACAGGCAACCAGCGTACCTCGGTCATATCAGGCACATCCTCCTGCTCACAGGGCGAAGGCCAGTCACTGTCGTGCTCAACTCTGGGCAGAGACTGATGCTGAGCCTCGAATGCATTCAGGTATTTTTGCTGAAAATTAATCAAGGCATCTTTAACAGCCTGGCTGGAGGACATAGGGACTTCCTGAGTCAACAATCATAAGCGGGAGCCCAGTATAACGCCCCCTGCCCGGCTAAGGTTGAACTTTTACCTTTCCTTGCTTTTCCGTCCAGTTCTGATCTCCATCCCTGATATTCTCATCCACCTGCTCCAGCCATCGATCTCTAACGCTGTAGCTGTAATTCAAATAGAGCTGATTGTTTTTAACGGTAAAGGCATTGGGGTCACTTTTTACCACCAGATTATTGGCCATGGCATAAGCACAATAGCCGCCGTATTGTGGAGTGTATTGCTGGGGATTGTTCAGAAATTGATCTAGATATTCCTCACGGCTGAAATACCAGGTTGTGCCCTGATACACAGTGGAAAAATCAGGATTCCCCTCCACCGCCCTGGACTCCCTGAAATAAGCGACAGCGTCGTAACCCTCCAGCGCCACGCCCTCTTTCTGATAGACAGGCTTACCGTTCAGCGATACACAGCCCGTAAAAAGAACAGTAAAGCCCAATAGCAAGAAAAACCCGGACAGTTGTCTGATGATAAATTGCATCCTGATCTCCCTGACCCAAATAACGTTTACCTTAATCAAACAGAGTTTGAATCCATAACCTTTCATTCGTCGTAGAGTCATGTAATAAACAATGAAAGGCATTTCATTGAACAAAAATGACACAGGGCCATGAAATACTGAAGGTACAGTATTTTGAGCCCCTCAAAAGGATTGATTGAGGTGAGAATTCAGGATCACCCCGTTGCCACAGGTGCCGCCCTGCTGGTCGTTTTTATGGTGTGCTTTATAGCCATTGCTGGCATTACCGGCTTGAGTGGCAACGCCAGTTACCGCGCCTATTTTTCCGATCAGGATGCCAGGGTGCAGCAGCTGGATGAAATCAACAAAACCTTTGGCCTCTATGATCCACTGGTCATCATTGTGACTGTCCCTGAAGGCCAGACCCTGGATACCAGCCCCGGCCTTCTTCCTGCCGTCATCACTTTGCAGGAAACCCTCCAAACCATCCCGCAAGTCCAATACATCACCAGCTTTGAAGATTATGTCATTGATCCAGAGGATGAGTTTGCTTCCCCCCTTGAGAGCCAGACCCCTTTCCAAAAGTCCGTTTCATCCATGCTGATCAGCAAGGATCGCCGTTCCGGCCTGATAGTACTCGACATAGAGCTCAACTCTGCCGGTGATGCCAAAGAGATTCTGCAGATTAATCAACAGGTCCAAACGTCGGTGGATCAATTATTGAACCAGCCTCTGGGTACCAGCAATCTGCTGAGTGGCGCCCTGGCGTTAAACACGGCTTACATTGATGTGGTGAAACACGACATCAAACTGTTTGCCCCGGGTCTGATACTGCTGATGCTCCTGGTGCTGGTCGTTGTTTTCCGTCGCCCTTCTATTGCATTGCTACTCATAACCACCGGAGCACTGTCCGTTCTTGCTTCCTTCGGACTGTTAGGTTACTTCGAGGTCAGCCTCACGGCGATCAACGCTTTTGTCCCCATCATAATCATCGCCCTGTCCATTGTTACGGCCATGCATAATATTTTGGGCGTTTATCAGCATGTAGCCACAGGTCAATCGGTTCCCGATGCGGTCAGTAACAGTTATCAGGAAAACCTGACACCTTTGACACTGAGCAGCCTGACTACAGCGGCGGGCTTTTTATTCCTACTCACCAGCCCATCACCCCCCATCCAGATTGTCGGCATCAGCGTTGCTTTAGGTATTGTCTTTTCCTACCTGATCACCCTGATCTGGCTCAAGCTGGCAATCGCCCGACTTAATCTGGAACCGGAAGAAGCTCAAAAGGTTCTGGACAGAATATCACCCGCCCTTCTCAAATCCTTTTGCTCAAAGTATTCCAAACCTCTGATTGTCAGCAGCCTGATTCTTTTGGCCCTTTCCGGACTGTCACTGACTCAATTGAGAATCGACGACAATGTTTTCCACTACTTTCCGGAAAAGCATCCTTTCCGAGTCAGCCTCAACCAACTGGATGACAGGTTTACCGGTGCCACTACTCTGAATTATGTCGTCCAGCTTTCCGATCAGGCTGAACAAAGAACCGATCAACTCAATGAACTGAAGACATTCACTCAATGGCTAAAACAACGAGTTGAAGTCAACCAGCTCCTGATGCCTCCGGAAAATCTGCTGGAGCTCAATGCTCTTACAAGGGCACAACAACTCATCAATCTTTCATCCTCCGGACTGGAACGATTAATAACAGCCGATGGACAACAAGTCCGACTGGAGCTTCGCCTGAATGCGCTCAGTTCAAGTGAGTTATTAAAGTTCGATCAGCAAACCCGGCAATGGTTAAAAGCCAATACACCCGAGCTCGACATTAAAGGCGGCACCAGTGCCGAAATGATGTTCGCCCAGCTTAGCCATCAGAATGCCTGGAATATGTTTTCTTCCCTGCTGGTCGCCCTGCTCCTTATTACCTTGCTGATTGGTTTGCTATTGCGTTCCTGGACAGCCATGGTTCTGGCCCTGTTCAGCAATTTTTTCCCGGTGCTTTTAGTCTATGGCTTCTGGTCAGCAACCGGAGGGCCTATCTCCCTTGGCTGTGCCGTAGTGATCGGAATGATAATGGGCGTCATTGTTGACGACACTTTACATATATTAATCAAGTATCAACGGCAACGAAAAAACAGCGGTCCTGAGTTCGCCCTGGATTCTGTCTGGCTAAAGGTCATGCCAGCGGTATGGGTCAGCAGCCTGGTATTGATTGTTGCTTTGCTGGTTGGTCTTTTATCCGATTTCAGACCCATTGCGGAACTCAGCTTTCTAAGCATTACCACCTTAACAGCGGCATTGCTGGCAGACCTGATTGTTTTACCCAGTCTGTTAAGCAGACAAAAAATAAAAAACCGGGTTTAGGAATACCGCTATGAAAACGGAATTAAACTGCTTTGCCATTCCCGCCGAGGCTCACAACCCTCACCAGTTGCACCCTCTTCTGGATTGGATTGAACAGCGAGAGGAGGTTTTGGCCAGTCTCAATCCTGAGCAAAAGTCAGCCCTGTCGAGATTAGTCCCTCTTCTGCTGTGCGGAGAACAATCAGCCATGCTGGTCTTTCATAATGAGTACCTCAGACTCTCACCGAATAATTCCCCAAGCCTGCAAGCATTACTGCAGATAGAAGCCGACGAGTTTATCCATGAGCAGGCTTTGCAGAACCTGCAACAATGGTTGCCTGAA
The DNA here is from genome assembly GCF_001562015.1 of Endozoicomonas arenosclerae. GTDB lineage: Bacteria > Pseudomonadota > Gammaproteobacteria > Pseudomonadales > Endozoicomonadaceae > Endozoicomonas_A > Endozoicomonas_A arenosclerae. Next base: position 10,469 of record NZ_LASA01000200.1, read on the forward strand.
CCGGAAGACATACGCCAGATTAAACGCCGGAGCCAGCTTTTTTATGCCCGTCTGCATAAAAGCAGCCTGACCATCAAACAGCACTTTTTTATGATCAGTCAGCTTGATGCCTGTGTTTGCCTGATCATGTCCGCTATGGCTCAGAGCATGAAGCAGAACCCCATACTGCAAAACCTCTTTCAGCTGATTCTCAAGGATGAAGCCAGGCATGTATACGTGTCTCGAATGCACGCGAGAGCGTTAAGCAATCAAAAGCCCGATGACAGACCCCATAAAGACCTGCATCAACAATTAATCACTCTCTTGAGTACCGAAGAGCGCTCTTTCAGAACTCTGGGCGTTGATACCGGAATGCTGTTTCAACGTATCGAAGAACTCGCTCAAAAAAGGATCAGGTCATGACCGTTCATTTTGCCAACGGACGATTAAAGTTACTGGGAAGTGGTTCTGCACTGCCGGGGGCATCTGTAGACAACGCCACTCTGATGACACACCTGGCCAACGCTTGCGGTGACAAAATGGCCCGCAAAGCCAGAGCATTTGCCCGGCAATTAGGTATAGAGTCACGTTTTTTAAGCAGACGGCTGGATCAATCTATTTCCACACCAACCCCTTCCGCCATTGACCTTTCTGAAGAGTCGATTCAACAAGCCCTGGAAGAGGCCGGACATCCCGCCTCCGGATTTCTGGTCACACATACAGCCACACCTCATACATTACTGCCTTCAGGAGCTGCATGGATCGCTGATCGATTACGACTGCCCTGCCCTTACATGGAACTGAGACAAGCCTGTACCGGCTTTGCCAATGCCTTGCAGATTGCCCAATCCATGCTGGGCAATAATCAGGCATTAAAACCCATAATCCTGAGCGGATCGGAAGTGGGCTCAGTGTTCTTTGATATCAGTCCGGAATTTATCGATATCAACCAACTGGTTAATTTTGTGCAAATGGGCGATGGATCAGGCTCTGTCGTCGTGTCTCAGGATGATGGCAGCTCGGAACAGATCATCAGCCACTGTTTTACCGGTCATATCGGTTTGGGACAGGAACCCGGCTTTCAACTTCAGGGGGCCAGCTCTGCAAATCCGGTTTGCGAACAGGGTTTACCCGCTTTTGAACACAACCCACTGGCCGTCAGAAAGTTGGGGCCGGAGCTGTTTATCAAAGGTCTGAAAGCGATCTTTGAACAAGGTTTTACACTGGACGACTTTGCCTTTATTTTGCCTCATCAGGCCAATGGGCACATTGACAACCAACTTTCCCGTCACCTGGGCATCAGTAAAGACAGAGTAGTGAACGACGCAAGACAGTTAGGCAACCTGGGCTCGGCTGCAATCTGGGTCAGTTTTGACCGACTCAGAAACAGCGGAAAGCTAAAACGAGGTGATAAGGTTCTGATATTGGGCGCTGAATCCACAAAATACATGTATGGCGGATTCATCTACACCCATTAATGGATTCACTCGCTGAGTACTTCAGGATACTTTCTCACCAGAGTTCTCAACTGGTCGTAACTCAGCCCCAGCTTTTGTGCAGCCCTGCGCTGATGATACTGACTGCTGGCCAGAGCACGGGATAACAATAGCTGCTCAACATTCGTCTGAAGTGTTTTAAGATTAACAGAGTCGCCTTGATCCAGCTGGCTGAGATGGGTTTCTACCAACCCCTTTTCAATTCTCTGGATAGCCACTTCAGAGTCTACAGGCTGCTCTTTTTCCGGAGCTTCACCCCTGCTTTCAAGACCGGTCAGCCAGGGTGACTGGAAGGGATCAAGAATAATACGTTCAACGGGCTCTCCAGGCTCTGTATGACAGACACTTCGCTCCACTGCATTCTTCAGTTCCCGGATATTTCCGGGCCAATCGTAATCCATCAGTGTTTGCAGTGAAGCTTCTGTGAGTCCGGCAAAATGCGACTCCTGCAGTTCATCGCCTAATTCCTGAGCCATTCGAAAAGCAAAGTGATGGGCCAGCTCCAGAATGTCGTCTTTCCTCGCCCGCAAAGGCGGTACCGCGATCACATCAAACGCCAGTCTGTCTAAAAGATCTCGACGAAACTCACCCTTTTCTGCCAGCTCTGGCAGGTTTTCATTGGTGGCAGCCACTACCCTGACATCCACCGTTACACTCTGGGAACTGCCCAGGCGGTAGAACTCGCCGTATTCAATTACCCGCAATAACTTTTCCTGAAGCCTCGGCCCCATAGTGGCCAATTCATCCAGAAACAAAGTGCCACCATCCGCCGTTTCAAACAAACCGGTACGACGCTGTCGGGCTCCGGTAAAAGCCCCGGCTTCATGACCAAACAACTCGGAATCCAAAAGATCATCACTGAAAGCGGCACAGTTCAACTTCACCAGGTTCTGTTGCCAACGGGGAGACAGGTAGTGCAGGCGGCTGGCAATTTCTTCCTTACCGGTTCCCCGCTCACCGATCACCAGAATAGGTCTTTGATGTCGTGCATAACGGGACACCGCTTCCATCATTTCCAGGAAGGCTGTGGAAGCGCCAATCATTCCTTTTCGATGGCTGGACATAGCTTTTTATTTTTCCTTGGGAGGCCCTGTATCAGCAGCGAATCCTTCACCATTTTTCAGTTAATAAAACCATATTCTGGTTACAGGCACCAGACGCCGATTTCACCAAACATTGTGAAAATATTTTTTCCTGTTTATTTTCAATAAGTTAAAAGACTTTTAAAAGTTGGCACGTTCCGTGAACTATAGATATACAACGACTTAAACCACGTACAGGGAAGACAACCATGAAAGCTTATATCCAATCTGTTATTGTCGCACTGACTCTGGCCATTACACCTGCTTACGGTGAATGCGCCCAACTGCCAGAACTCAATATTGAAGAGCTGGTGCAGGAAGCCATGAACCAGATTGCCGAGGAAATTAAAAGTGAAATTCCAGGAGAAGTCGCCAGGCTTCAGGAACAACTGATTGAATCACTGAAACTGGACAGCAAGGCGAACAAGCAGTCAACGGAAACCGCTGAATAACAAAAACCAATAAAATAAGGACGCACCTATGAGCATCTTTTCACGTTTGAGCGACATACTGAACGCCAACATCACATCACTTCTGGACCGGGCGGAAGATCCTGAAAAAATGGCCCGACTGATGCTCCAGGAAATGGAAGAAACACTGGTGGAGGTTCGCACTGACGCCGCCAGGTTAATAGCCCAGAAGAAAGACACCGAACGCCAGGTAGCCCGCTACCATGAATCACTGGCCGACTGGACCGACAAAGCCACACTGGCGATTCAACATGAACGCGAAGATCTGGCTCGTCAGGCACTGACTGAAAAACAGAAATTACTCGGTCACGTTAAAGAGAAAAATGCTTTTCTTGAAGAACTGGAAGAGCAACTAAACAAGCACGACGAGGACATCACCCGGCTGCAAAATGCCATGAAAGATGCCCGCAAGCGACTGGAATCCATCAGGGTTCGCACACAGGTTGCCTCTAACCGCTTGAAAATGCGCGAGCAAACCCGGGAAGAAACCCGCCTGCGTCAGGAAGCACGGTTTGAGCAGATGGAAAGAGGCATTGACGAACTGGACAGCCGACTCGATGCTGAAGGTCTGGGCAAAGCCAACCTGAAAGATGAATTTGCCGCACTGGAAGCGAACAGCGCCATTGAAAAAGAGCTGGAAGCCCTGAAGAGCCAACTGAAAACCGAAAAGTCTGAATAAAATATGGAAATGACAGGGCAATCTTATTTACCCTAGTAGAGATTAATAATTATAAACAGCCATGGATCACTATTTAAGTCAGGCGTCACAAACCTGAAGTACCAGACCCTGGCATACCAAAAAGGAAAGAAAGGACAGACTATGGAGGCCATGCTCGAAGGGCTCGTTCCCCTAAGCGCCATACTGACACTATTTCTGTTTTTACCCTGGTTGCTGTTTCACTACGTTTCCAGGATCCGACAGTCAAAGCAGCTGGACGAGGAATCACAGGAACTGTTTGAATCAGCCATTCATCGAGTGGAAGCCATGGAAGAGCGCATTCACACCATGGAGCGCATTCTGGACGCAGAGGTCCCGGACTGGAGATCAAGGGCATGAGGGTACTGAGAAGGATATTCAAACCCGCAGACTGCGGAGAGGCCGAACCCGCCATTATGGGTGTCTGCAGCTACTTCGCCAACCGCTTTGGTCTGGATGTACTGCCGGTCAGAATTGCAGTAGTGGCTGTTGCCTACCTGACCTCGGTATCCAAGATTATGGTGCCCTATATCATCATCGGCGTCATTCTCAGCCTCAGCCAGGACGACCGGGGAAAGCCCCGAAAAAAAAAGTCTAAGAAAAAGACTGTAAAAATAAAAATTGATTTGCCGGAAACATCGTCCGAAGAGATCAGACCAACAGACCGACACGAAAAACAGGCCGAGGCTCAGGATTCAGGCTATAGCCCTGCCCGCCTGTCCCGAACCTCGGTCAAACAGCTGGACCGAAGTCTGAAGCGTCTGGATACACGACTCTCCAGCATGGAAGGTTATGTAACGTCCAGCCAGTTCAGAATGGCTAAGGACTTTCGTGACTTAGGAAAAGAAACCACTTCGGTTTAATTCAACCGGAAGCCCCGCAAAAACGTTGTTGTTACAGCGGCGGGATTCCTATGCTTGAAATTTGCCTTGGACAATAAAAACAGGAAATAAAAAATGAAAAAGCATCTGATTGCCATAGCCCTGATTGTACCCGCTGCTATCACATTGAGTGGCTGTTCCATCAATATTGGAGGCAGTAAAGGGAAAGGCTCTGAATACAGCCATCAACATGAAACCGATAAATTACAGAGAGAAAAAATCTCCCGCCTGAACGAAGGAGAAGGCATTGACTCCGTGCGAAATAACCTGGGCATTCCCGACTTCACAGAGTCCTATACCCGTCACGATAAAAAGATAAAGGTGCTTTTCTATCGCACCCAGAGAGTGAAAGCCGATGGGATCACCAGTAAAGATGAATGCACGCCTCTGATCTTTGTCGACAATAAGCTCGACAGCTGGGGCAACAATGCTCTAGCAGAAATCTAAGGTTTATACCTTCCAGAAGGAACCAGAAAACAGGGAAGTTAATTCAAACGTCATGGATTCAAAAATTGAATCTTTAGACAGGGATACAGAATAATGAAAAAAATAATTGTTGCGACAGGTCTGTTGATCACAGCCCTTTCAACCACATGCCTGATAGCCGATGACAGTAAACAGTTAAGCACGGAAATAGAAGCCACCCCTTCTACCATTGCCATGCTTGATGTAAGGGTTGGTCATATTGATGTCCGTCCTTCCAAAGATAATAACATTCATGTTGAAGTAAAAATTCGCGAAAGCGATGAATGGTTCAAGGACGACATTCAAAAGGCTGAGCTGGCCATTAGAGAAAAAGGCGATCGAATCCTGATAGAAGTAGGACCTGATGGCAAAGAGTATCAGGAAGAGTGGACCGTCTATTTACCGGCAATAAAAAAACTCAATCTGGATGTGGGCGTTGGTGAAGCCGACATTGAAGACATCAATACCGATATGAGTGTCGATGTAGGTGTAGGCTCAATCAAGGTCAGTGCCACTCAACTGAATTACTCAGACGTTAAGGCAGAAAGTGGTATTGGCAACACAAGAATCAGCGCTGATACAGGAAAGAGTTTCAGCGAGAGACACCTGGTAGGCGGCACCAGTTTCTGGGAAGGCAGCGGCCAGCACTCCATGAGCATTGACGTAGGCGTTGGAGACGCTTCAGTTAAACTCAAGTGATTCCCATCGTTGAGCCTAAACTGCAACAAAATAGCAGCTGCCTTGCGGCTGCTTATACCTTCCCCCAACCGCCAGAACCCAACAATACGACAAAGTACGTAGTTACCCCTATTCAGCACATAAAAAGACTGGCAGAATAAGCTCCAAAACCATCGGCAGCAGGACGCTGTAACGAGTTCAGGGATGCTACTCCACTGTTGTTTATAGAACAGTCAATCTCAGGGCGGTAGCGTGTCTGAAGATTTTTTCACTGTGATTTCGCAGCCTCACCACGCAAAGTTCTAGCGCAACTTAGCGCATAACCGCATCATGTTCGCACTGAGCCCCATACCGTTAGCACTGAGCCTGTCGAAGTGAATTTCCAGCATTCTTCGCAAATTCATGATGAATGGAGTATGTATGACCATTATCGCTTCGCTGCACTAGCACGAAAGTTACGTAAAAAGAGTTCGTTTAAGCAAACAGTTCTTTGTTCTGTAACTCTCTGAAATTGATAAGTTTTTAAGGCATTTTTATCGCATGTGCTGCTTAAGCGGAATTTAAAGAAATAATGAAATGCGAACGGATTGTTAAGTGGCGATCAAGAGGTGAGTTCTCTGTAGCCCTTGAAGCTCTATGTACTGGAGAAGTTCGTCTTTCGCAATCTACAACTACTTATACGGCTTTATTCCGTATAAACCACTGTTATGCACAGGAGTGAAATTGAAGCTTCTTCGTCAATTCCAAAGTGAAGTAGATGCAGAGGAACTATCGGAACGGCTCCGAAAGAAAGGGATTCTTACTCATGTCTCATCTCAGCAGTCGCGCTCTGTATCTAGCCTATATACTGGTGCCTTCAAAACAGGAGTCTGGGTAGTTCTGCAAGCTCAGTATCAAGATGCGTTTGCTTTGTTACAGTCGAATCAGCATAAAGTTGAGCACCCACTCAGCGAGGAAGAAATAGCAGGCTTAGAGTTGTCGGCAAAAGATGCCTTTTCAAGCTCTATCGGTTCAATGTTGAACAAGGGGTTAGCCTATCTTGTCGGCGGACTTTTGGCTGTTTTTACTTATCGCCGTAAAGGGTTGATTTACCAACAGTTTTTAGACCATTAGTTCATCACCCCTCCGGCACAGATCCGTACGTGCACTACTAATGCATACGGCTCCTACCATCAATCAAACACACATTCGCTGATTTGGGTATGGGTGTGTGAGTGTACTGCTCGGGATGAAGTATTTGATGAGTTTCGTCATCTTTGTCCACGTCAGGGTGTGGCGCTGGCTGCGTTTTCGCAGGGCTCTCAGCCAGTAACGG
>NZ_LASA01000201.1 GCF_001562015.1 Endozoicomonas arenosclerae
ATATTAAAGATATATTAACTCTGGATAAAAAAAATGAGGATGAGCCCGAACGCCTTGATATGGAGGTCTCCTCGCGCAGTGCTGAGCATCAGTTTTTACTGGGTCTGGGGTTTAGTGTTGAAGTTGTTAAAACCAGTGATGGTCAGACGATTTACATCCTTAGGGACAGGGAAGGGAGTGTCATTAAGCTCAGTCATGAAGAAGTGGTTCGCTGGTTGAGCCTGCTTTTTGAGTATCAATTGGCTAAAGCTTTACCTCAGTATTTTGGACTGAATTTGCCAGCGGGAGGTGGAGATGAACCTAGCAGCTGGCAGGCTGAACATCGTACAGTTCCCTGGGCTATCCTCCGAAAAATAGATTCTCTCTTACGCGAGTATGCCATCAAAGAGGCTTGGGAAAAGCTCAGAGAGCAATATAAAAATAAGATACGCACCGTTCCTGTTGAAAGGAAAGAGAAAAACGAGAAAAGAGAGGTTGAAGTCCCAGCTATCAGAGAAGACGGACAATTAGGAGAGGCCGAAGCAGTAAGGAATGATCCACTGGTTGTTAAAGCTGCCTCTGGTGAGCCGGAAGGAGGCAACCCATACCCGGGAAGTGAAACTGGGTCTACAAGTACCCCTCCTGATTCACCGGATGAATCATTATTGGCGGGATTACTACGAAAAAAACTGAGACCAATTTTGGGTTCATGGCATCGCTCCATTTTTGAAGCCATGTATCCAGATATTGAACTCAGAGGTAAAAAAACCAAGCAGATGGCGTTTTCTCTGCGAGCAAACAAAACGCTTGAAGATAAAAAAGGGTTTCAACCTAAAGACCCATTATCTCTCTGGACTGAGTTGCGTTTGTCCCATTCAAACTTTGATCTGAGTAGCTTCCATCATTTAATCCTGATCAGTGAGTTACTTGAACAGGATTTGGTTGTTTTTCTGGTCAGGTCAGGTTTGGACGACGAAGTGTATCGATATAAAAGAATAGATGAATCGACCCATAAAGTGTGGTTGCAGGAAGCTGAAGAGGCTCTTTATCAGGATGCCGATATTTTCCTGGCTTACGATGGCTCCCAATGGATTCGGTTGTATCAGGAAGGGCCGGATGGAGAGCTTCTGATACCTGAAGAGATGTTAGCTTCTCCTACGGAATCTATTGTCAGGCCCCAATATACAGTCCGAAAATACATACCGGAAACGGATGAAAGCATTGTTAATACTTTTCAAAAATTGATTCCAGACGCGTCCAAAATCGAGATTGAGGAGGAGATTAAGTCAAGGCTAAAGGAAGGATCTGAGCATTCCGATTCAGGTGTGACTTCCGAGGTTCAGAAAAGGCTCTTTCATGCAGGGCTGATTGCCTATCAGGCTTCTGATCGGAGCAGTTCTGAAACCGTATTAATGTTTAGTAAAACGCTCCTGGAAATGATAGAAGGTTTCTGGGAAGTCAATCGAACCCGATTGACGGTTACTGGTTCTTTGATTTATGCCCCTGAATTAGTGGGTGTTATCGAAGAAGGTATTCAATTGTCTAAAGAGAAGCGCTTGGATCTTACACTGGGGGCCATTCCATCGAGTCTCTTTTCTCCTGCCTTTCTTTCTCTCGCTATGCCTGTACTGATGGACGTTATTGAGGTGCGTTTTCAGTTGTTCCATATCCTTGGAGAGGTGTTAAGCCGACCGACCTTTCTTGGAATGAATAATGCTTTCGTCTATGGCGGCATGGCAAACAGAAGTCATTTGATAGCGAATTTAAGTGGAGATAACAAAGCTCTGGAATTACAGATTCCTGCTGTGAATGATATTGATTTGATGGTGAGTGAATCCGACTTGATTCAACCACTAATGCAATCATTCATCGAAATGGTTCGCTCACGCTATCCTGATCTTATGATTGAAGGACCTGATCCGGTTGCCGTTGATTCCGAGGGTCTGGAGACCAAAAAACTCAAGATCAGAACTGCAAACACCCGAATATTTACCCTCGATGTCAGTACTCAGGTTGTGAGTGAACCTGCACTGTTTCAGGGAGTCAGCCTGAATCACTTACCCATTCAAGGCATGAGTCATGAGCCAGCTCATGATGTTGCTTTTCCCATGATTAATCTATGGCTGTTGATCGACAAGTTGCTTTCAGAGGCGAGTGAGTATTCAGAGAGTGAAGGGGCTATTGCCCAGTATCGGATTGAGAAGGCCAGAAGCAGTTTACAAATACTCACGCGGAGTAATCAGGGAATTGCCAGTACCATCCGCAGAAAATATGGAGACGATCTGGCCACCAGATTGGACCTTGCCGAGGAAGCACCTGTTGATAGCGAACAGCCCGATCATGTTGAGGCCTCTCGTATAGACAATCAGGATGATGTCACTCATCAGGAGAAACACCATGAGGAAGTATCTGATGATTCAGGGTTTGCTTCCCGTCAGGATCCCGAAAGCGCAGGAGGCTCTTCAGTCTGTATCAGTCCCTCTGAACCAGAAAGTGATCTGAAAGAGGAGGGGAGTTGTGTCAAACAGGCCCATTCGCCAAAGAAACCACGCTCCAGAGAGAGGCGGCAAAGACCAAAGAGGGAAGTCGTTAAAAAGGAGAGAGAAGAGCCTGAAGCAGCCCCGTTGCCTGTTCATTCAGAAGCAAAGGAGTATAAAACGGTCTCTCCAGAATTGATGGAGCAAGTCCGAAAAGATCTGGAAGAGCGGGTAGCCCGAGAGAAAGAAGTTACCTCTGGACCTTCTGATGATTTACGAAAGCCTTCCCAGTTCGGGAATTACTTTGAAAACATTGAAGATGAATTCTGGAAACTGGCCTGGATAAAAGAAGGCGATTTTGAAGATCAGAAATGGTTTATTCAATCCATCCTTCCTGAAAAACAGGGCAAGCTCTGGCTCTGGGAGGCATTGCGACACTCCTCCATGGGGGAGATAGAGGGACGTTTCCAATTAAGAGGTCTGTTTGCCAATCAAAAAGCTTTCAGGCGACTGCTGGTGGCTCATGAACTTTACAACCCGGTAGCCGGTTTTCTTATTAACTGGATCTTTCTTGCTGATCAGGTAGGGCTGTATCGCGATCATTACATGAGGCAGTCCGCACTGAGTTTCAAACCCGCCAGGCAGGAATTGATCAAGAACATGATTAATCCCGATCACAGTCACTTTGATCCCCAAGGGCTGGTGAAGGTCTGGCGAATAGCCCATGGCAGAAAGCAGGCTGAGTTTTCAATCGACATTCTGGAAAGCAGACAGGAAAGGACTCCAAGAGAGCTGGCCGTTGAGCAGGCTCTTGATCTACTGGCAGATGGTTCGGCATCTGAGCAGGCGGCAGCCTGGTTATTGAGTGTGCTTGAAGTGGGTGATGGTTTTCACCCCGGTGTAGCAGGAATTCTCATGGCAGCAGGGATGGAAAGTTATTTACCTGCGGAGTGGTTTCAAACGTCTCAATACGAAGCGGATACGGATGTAGAGCAGTGGCTCTTTTCATGGGCAAAAGGCAGACAGCCCGAAGCCGTTATGGATGTATACAGTGTTGCTGCAGAGACGCTGGCGAAAAGCCAGGACAAGCACTTACTCAAGGTACTTTCAGAAGCGAAGGCTATTTTCTCTAGCCTGAGCCGAGACTGGTTTCAAATGCTGATGTATTCCGGACAAATGCTGGATCTTCGCCAGTGGGAGCGACTCTATGAAATATTGATGAGCAGCAAGCCTACGGATGAACAGCTGGCTCATCTCGATTTTCTTAAGCGACAGATACAACTGTTGGATCCTGAAAAAGTGCCTCAATACCTTCAGGACCGAAGAGGATACAAGCGCAGTTGTGAGCTGCAGGAGGAGAAGGTCGTTGGGGAAATGAAGAGTGAGGGGTATAAAAATGCCCGGACTTTATTCAGGCAAACCGTTGAATTTAAAGATAGCTTCAAGCTAAGAGATCGGATTCTGGTGGCACGTCTGGTTGAATCTCTACGGGTCATATTCCCCGCAGCTTGCTGCGTTTCTGCGGCATTAGCCGCAGCATGAACTTGTGACTACATTTTGTGGATGGCTAAAAGTAGGTTCATCCACAAATCCCACAATGTCACTGTTCTTATGTATCACTTGGTCTGTCCAGCAAAGTATCGAAGAGTGGTCTTTAGCGATGAAGTAGACAAGACGTTGAAGGAGGTATGCTTGGCTATCTCAGAGCGTTA
>NZ_LASA01000202.1 GCF_001562015.1 Endozoicomonas arenosclerae
ACCGCTATGAAAACATGATGACCCCTTACGAAAAGTTCCTGTCACTGAAGGAACCAGAACAGTACCTGAAAGAAGGGATTACACTGGACCAACTAAAGGACAAAGCGGAAGCCATGACCGATAATGAAGCGGCCAGAAAGCTGCAACAAGCCAGAGAAATCCTGTTTCAATTAGTTCATGAGCGACAAGCCGAGGGTTAGGTAGTAGTACCTGCCTTCAGGCTCATTTCAGGATTGGAAAATACTGTGAGAAGGGTGAAATGCCAGTGTTCATGGTCAGATCATAGGGCGTTGGCCATAAATGGTGAATATATAGCTATATTGGTATTCCAGAGCACGTAGTTAGCAAGAAAATTACTTACCTATTAAAAATACCCTTTAATCTGCCATGAAAACTTTCCTATGCAGTCTGCTTGTATGTATCAGCATATTGGCCAGTAAGGGATATAGCTCGGAGTTGTATCCGTTCTCTGATGGTGTCTATGAATGTGACGGAAAACACTGTCAATATTGGCGTGGAGCCACCCTCGAAACTCTGAACAGCTACAAGACCTCCGTAGCAGGCAGCTATTTTCAATCCCTTCAGGCACTGGTCCCCTTTTTGCTCGTGATGCATGTTGTTTCGAACAATGTGCCCTACGGAAAGACGGTATTCAGTTTAGGAAGTCTTGCCCTGGTAGTGGCTGATTATATGAGCCTCTGGTGGGAAGGCTGGAAGCTGGCGAAAGAAAAATATAAAGCACAGGATGAGCTCTATCCGGTGCCCATCAGAAGTGAGGGGCCATCTCCTCTCTTTGTGCTTCTGGTAAAGGATGCCATAGGGCCGCATTACGAAATTTACTCTCTGTTGAATGAGGGCAGGTCTGATCAGGCGTACGGGAAGGATGAATATCTACAGCTGGCAAAAATCTTATCCAGGCTTGAGTTGTCCATGCACCTGAAGGTATGGGATGAAGCCATGGATGAAACATTCGGCAGTTATCAGCCGACTGAGCGTTATCTTGAGATATCCCTGCTCAATGCCAGACACCAGTATGTCCATGTTCAGAAATTTACAGCCAGTCCTTATTTTCAATGGCTGGATCCTTATCTGCCCCTGCCCGATGACGATATTTCCGGAGGTCAGTTCCAGTCAGCGATCGAACCTTTGTGGATAGAGCATATTACTCATTGGCTGGAAGCAAACGATACCGCGGTGACCAATAGCAGCCTGACATTGGCTGAAGAGCTCTCTGGGCCGAAGTTTCAGGAAGATCTGGAGGAGGACGGACTGGGTGACACCCGTCAGGTTGAGGAAGATGGAGCGGGTTGTCAGACTCTGTCTTTGGGCAACCATGTTCTGATTTTCGACAGTTACTTGCTGCAAGATTTTCATCTCTCGGCGGAGACACCCTGTCTGAAGGTCATGAACGTCAATAGTACTGATGTTGCTCTCTCCGTCCAGAGCAGCGCTTACAACCAGTTTGAGACTCGAAGGGCTTTCCTGAAGGATAAAACCATTAAGAAAGTGACGGCATCGGCTATCTCTTTTTCAATCAGTGCAGGGCTGTATTATTACTTCAGGCCGACCTACCAGCCAGCACAAGCTGAGCTGCCACCTGCTCCTATTGCTGGTCATCAGGCTGTTGCTCCTCTATATACTGCACCTGTTTTACCTGCACCCCCTGCAGGTACAGGAACCCTTGTTACTCTACCCAGTACGCCACCAGTGACTTTCGGACCTATCTCTCCAGCTGCTCTGGCGTCTCTCCATCCCTCGGATGTAAAACCAATGCAGCTGTTTAAATCAGGAGGAAGCAAGTCACCCCAATGGTTGGATGGACCCTTTGAAGGGGAGCCGCTTGATTCTTCCAAAAAGTCAGTTGTAGTTGAGAAAAGCCGAACTGTTTCGCCTTCTAAAACAGCTTCTCCAAAAGGGACCAAAGGTAAGGGGGGCCTGCATGAGAGAAGGGTATCTGTATCCACAAATACTGTGAAAGTACCCACGGCAACTATTAAACCGACGTCAACACCAGTTGTACGACCTGTTGCAAAAGCAACGGGTTCTTATCAGTTCAGGCAGCTGCTCCTGAAAGATCGGCCCAAGAGGAATAGCCTTCCACAGAGTCTGGTACGGAAAGATTTCCCCGTCTTTGCCCATGACGAAACCAGAATCTATCCAGGTCAGTCAGTGGCACTCAAAGATGTATTCGAAGGCAATCTGGCCACAGCAGCAGGCCCGGAACCGGCTTTTGGATCAGCGGCAAGAGCCCGCTTTGACTATGAAAGGTTGCAGTTTGTGCTGGAAAAAGAACACAGCTATATCCAGCAGTTGTTCCCGATATGGGACAACAAATCCACCCCCAACCCCAAGGCCCCATTGCTGACACCACAGATGATTGTGAATATTCAGAGCGATTCTGTGTTACTGAAAAAAGTGGTTGCGAATATCGACATGATGATGGATTTCTGGGGATTGAGAAGAGACGGTGATGCTTTTGAGGTGGTGCCGGAGCTGGGTAGCCGCCACAAAAAGTGGACTCAGTCAGATCATAATTTAAGGCGGGTCACCAGGGTGATTACTTTCCTGGCATCGGTAGGGTTCAAGGCTGCTGCCCGAAATCTTGAAAAAACCATGAATGGCTATCGAGTTCACACCAATACCTTTTGGAGTGGTGCACTTTGGGGAAGTATGCATAACACCGATTTAGAACTGTTTCTGGGGGATTATGACGATGGAGCCCGTTAATATCAGGCTCCATCAATCAGAACCTTATCGATTGATGTACTCAATAATATAGGCCCTGATCTCTTCCAGTCTGGGGTGAACCTCTGCTGGAAGCTTGGCTTTAAGATCCTGAAACAGGTGGTCAGCATCCAGAAGGAAATCGCTGTTGCCTTGTTCAAACTCGTAGAATACGTAGTCCCTGTCCAGTTTGTAATAATTATTTGCACCAAACCAGCCCAGGTAATGATTGGCATCCAGAACGTTGTAGCAAGCGAGGGAAGAATCAACAGTCTCTATTCCATAGTATTCCTGATCTTCTGACAGAGTCTCGTTAATGAGTTGCTGGCTCACAGGCATGTCTATGAAAGCGTCCAGACCGGTTGGCACTGTCTGCTTGGTGACGACTTCACTCGTGCCTCCAGCAGGCAGTACTGACGGGGTGAGCCTGCCTATTGAGATGGCATAGTCAACACAGCTGAATTCCTGATAGGTTTCATCAAACTTTTTCAGGTATTGGAAAAGCTGCTTTTCTCTCTCAGTAGGGCTTTTGCGCTCTACCGGTGTGGTCAGTAACTTGGCTCTGGCAGGGTTTTCAGCCTGGATGCGCATTGACAGATAGTGTTCTTCATCTTCGTAATACACTTCAGCCAGATCGAAGTTTAAAGAGCCTGCATCGACGTTTTTGAGCGGTATGGATGTGTATTCCTCACCATATTCGTCGGTGAGTTTTTGAGCGGGGCCCTGAGCCTGAGCAACGGTCGCTGTCAGTACCAACAGGGTAGGAATTATTCTTTTCAGAGGCTTCACTTTTATACTCCGGTAGTGATTATGAACCTTAATTACGACTCCCCTGATTGCCATAAGTTCACTGAACCACCCGTCAGAACAGGGTCTTGCCCGGACTTTTGATGCCTGCTGGCAAGATTCCGTCAAGAAACCTTCGTTGACTCTACCTATACTTTTATATGAACATTCCATGAACAGGGCACTATTCAGGAGGGGAATCGACATGGCGGACTCCAGGGAGATAATCCGATCATTGTTTGACCTGCAGGCTGAAAACTACAGCCAACAGAACAGTGCCGGCATGCTGGATCACTATGCACCGGAAGAAGATCTGCTGTTCTGGAGCTCGGAGGGTGCTCAGATTAATGGTCATGACGCCTTGAAACTCTGGTATGAAACTCTTTTCAACCAGTTTGAAATCCTTTCTGTGAAATACCGCATCGAGTCGGAGTGGGGAGGCGCTGACCAGGTTTCCTGCAGCAGCACCTGGCAGTTTGAAACCCGGTTGAAGGAAGTTGAAGGGGCGGTGATCGAGTTGCAATCTCTCAGGGCAACTCATGTTTTGAGAAAATATCAGGGGGACTGGAAGATCGCCCACATCCACTCTTCACCCATCGGGCAGGCCTCTGCAGACTTTCCTACCAGCTGACCGCATGTCCTGCAGGCTGGCTATCCCGGCCAACCTGCAAATCCATTCTTGCTGTTATTGCACACTGTCCGGGTATGGATGAAGCTTGTCCAGAGGTACAGAGTGCCCATTCTCCATGACCTGGCGAGCATGATACCGACGCAGTTTCCGAGGCTCATCTACGCCACAGGAGTGGGCAATCAATTCAATGTCGTGCACCAGATTGTCATGGTAGCTGGCCACTCTCTCGGCTTTATCTTCAGGTACCAGCCCACGCTGAAGTTTCTGGATATGGGTAGTGATACCGGTAGGGCAGGTGTTTTTGTTGCACTGGAGCGCCTGGATACAGCCAAGAGCCAGCATGAAACCCCGGGCAGACACCATAAAGTCTGCGCCCATGCACAAAGCCCATGCGGCATCGGAAGGATTGATCAGTTTGCCAGAACAGATCAGCCTGATGCGTTTGCGCAGACCTTTTTCCATCAGCAGGTTGTGGATAAAGGGCAGGCTTTCCTTTAATGGCAGGCCAACGTCATCCATCAGTGCCATCGGTGCAGCCCCTGTTCCACCGTCACAGCTATCAATAGTCAGGAAGTCGGGGGCTGATTCCAGACCTCTTTTTTGAATTTCATCACACAGGTCATAGAGCCAGTTATCAGCACCCAGAACAAATTTCAAACCGACGGGCTTGCCGGTGACAGTGCGAACTCTGTGGATCATATCCAGCAGATCACCGGTTGAGTTGATTTCAGGATGACGGTTGGGGCTGATGGAGTCTTCTCCCATGGGAATCAGGCGAATCTTTGAAATCTCTTCGGTGACTTTGGCAGCTGGCAGAATACCGCCTTTGCCGGGCTTGGCACCCTGACTCAGTTTAATTTCAAACATTCTTACCTGTTCATGAGCAGCAACCTCTCTCAGGCGGTCGTCATTCAGGTTGCCCTCTTCATCCCTGACCCCGTATTTGGCCGTCCCGATCTGAAAGACTATGTCGCAGCCACCTTCCAGATGATAGGGAGACAGTCCACCTTCCCCGGTGTTATACCAGCAGCCGGCCATGCGGGCCCCGTTGGACAGAGCGCGGACAGCCGGCACGGAAAGGGCTCCAAAACTCATACCGGAAATGTTGAAAATGGAGGCTGGGCGATAGGGCTTCTCACAATTTGGACCTATCAATACACTGGCTGTTTCTCTGGCATCTTCAGACAATGTTGGATAGGGGCAGTTCAGAAACAGTACCGAGCCTCTTTCACGGATGGGTTTACTGGAGCCGAAGGCAACGGTGCGATCAACATTTTTGGCGGCCCGGTAAACCCAGGCTCTCTGGGCTCGGTTGAAAGGCATCTCTTCCCGGTCACCGGCAAAGAAGTACTGGCGGAAGAATTCCCCGACATGCTCGAAGAAATAACGGAAGCGGCCAATGACCGGATAGTTTCTGCGAATGGTGTGGCTGGTCTGGTGTTTGTCTGCCAGATACATAAACAGGATCGCCACCACGCCAACACCCAACAGGAATATAAACAGCGACGCCATAATCTGCAGGATGGCGGTGACAAAAGCGACAAACTCGTGATCGAGCAGCTCCATGCCCATGCTCATATCCATTCCGGGGTTCCTCTTTTTTTAACTGTTCTTTTGATCTGGCCCTGAACCAATCGCTCTTTCTGGCCGGTTCAGGGGTATTGGAAAAGACTGTCGGCCAAACAGCTGCCAGCAAAAGCTCTTTTAGTGTTTACGAGAATACTTTTCCGGCAGATTCACCGGATTTATCAGAAAGCACAACCTGCAAAAGTGTTAGAGGTTCTGACTGGTTGGTTAGAGCGTCAGGGAACATACAGGGAGATGGGCAGTCACAAGAGCAGTAAGCACTAAAAGGAATTGATCATGCTCCCTTCACAGGATTCAGCGAAAAAAACACTGGACGTTAAGCAACCAACAGTTGAAGTAAAACAAACCCGCCCTAAAAAAAAGAAGGGGAATAGCGGCCAAAAAGACTCTTTAGCAACCGCGACAGTGAGAGGCGCTACTGTGAAGAGCTCTCCCGGTGCGACGCCTGAAGTCTCCACTAAAAAACCTTCTGGTGGCTCCATCCAGTCTTCCCAAACTCTGCAAAAAAGAAGCTCCCAAAAGCTGAAAAATGAGCCAGACAGGCCTCTATCTTTTGATGATAAAAGATTCCAGGTACCTAAACACAGCAACTCTGACCAGCATAAGGTCATGGCTCGTGGTACTCCAGTTGAAAAAGCCCAGCTGGCTGCCAAAGAGGTGAAAGGCATTGTAATGACGCTTCATCTCGATGATCTGGTCGTCAAGGCAAGAGAGCTGGATGCTGATATGAAGGCGTGTAAGGCACAAGGGCAAAAATACCCGTTGCAGAATCTACCAGACTTGAAAAGCAGAGCTATGGCGTTGATTAAGGAGTATGAACAGTATTTACTCGATAACCCTGATGAAGCCCGATCTATAGCCGTGTTAAGACGTCAGGCTATCCAGTTTCATACCGGTAAACACCAGATTATCAGGTTGTCCATCTGCCACCTGAAGTCACAAATGCTGCCATTGGCTGAAGCCATTGCAGCGGATATGGAGGCTAATCTTCAGACGGTTGATCTGCGCACCATGGCCCCTTACATCAAGAAGTATCTTGGCCCCTATATTGTGGTCATGATTGAGCTTGAGCAGCTCAGAAAACTTGTGACGCTATACGGTACTGAGAAAGAGACGTTTCTGGAACCCTGTCATGATCATATGAGAAGGGTGGCACACAGTTTGAACCTGTTTGCAAAACTCTTTGCCGACCTGGCTGGCAACTATTGCTCATCTGAAACCACTAAGCAGCTTCTGCTGGAAATGAACCGGCGCAGCATGGGAGTGATTGATGACTGTCTTTCTGGTGCCTGGGAGGGTCATGATTCGGTATCAGCAGGTGAATTCTGGAGGGATCGTCTGCATTACGTTGTCCTGGTTGGCCAGGATCATGAGTTTGCCAAGGCATTAGCCGGTGTAGATTTGTGCTTTGCTCACTTTGACAGTAAAGCTTGTCTGGATTTGATCCAGCCCGTTATCACAATGGCGCAAAAACAGGCCGCTGTTCTTCAGGAAGGCTCTGGCCAGTTTTTTGAATTGAAAACGGCCTGTGAAATGCTTGAAGCGGTTGAGAGAAGTCTGGCTGATGGCTTTCTGAAGTTTATGACTGAGCTCAATCCGACAGTGGAAGCTACTCCTGAAGAAACAGCAGACACACTCTGTCAACTGAACCAGTCATTGTCTGCTCTGAAGGCTTATAAAAGTCGTGTTGAAGTAGCCAGGTTGAGAGAGAAAAAGGAACTGGATGATTTTCTGGAAGAGATGAAGTCAGTTGTTGTCACAAAGTCTCAACCTTCTCACTCGACCGGATTCGACTCAACTTCTGACAATACAGAAGTCCAGACTGACGATGAAAAGTCCGGGAAAGAGGAAGTTAAATCCAAAACAGATTCCGTGGATTCTTCCGATTCAGTGGAGTCCACAATGGCAGAAGCTGCTCGTCTGTTAAGAGGGTATGACCAAAACCCTTCCAGAGCCTTGTTCTTATACCGTGAAGCCCTCAAGCATCCCAAGCTTTCCGATGATCAGAAAGTCGAAATCAGGCTGGGTGTGTGTGAAGCCTGCCTGGCCGATGGCAGTGCACGGCTTGAGGCGGTGATAAAGCATAGAAAGCATCTTCAAATCTATGCCGGTTGTTTTGAACAGGGTCAGACAATTTCTTCTGCGGATGATAAAGCCTTTGTGGCTGCGGTTCAGGAACTTCCCCAGTTACAACAGGAGCTGCTCTGCATTCTGGAGAGAGCCCGAGCCTTTGTTGATGCTTTTACAATGCCTGAAATAGAGGGGGATTTGAAAATCAGCAGTGAAATGGTAATGGAAAGAATGAAAACCTTTTTGACGACCTGCCAGTCGCTTGTAGACGCTCAAGTCGATTTGGCAGAGCTGTTCAGAATGAGAGGAGAATACATTCGGAGTCACCTGACAGGACCCAGGGGCAAGGGTGGGGTGCCTTTGTTAACGGTGGGTGATGTTAAATTTGTCTCAGAAGTGGACAGTCAATTTGATGAAGCCGTTGAGGCGTTGGGAAAAGCAGTGGAGCACCTGCAAAGTACCTTTCAGCGACAACTTCACTATGATGATCATTTTCCGCCACTGATTCCGGCAGGTGACAAAGGTTAATTTAAACAGTTCCGGGGAGAAGTATTTGAACTTTTAGTATTAGCTGACGGTGGATTACTGTTTAAATAGAGAGCAGCTAGAAAAACAAAAAGTGCAAACCCTCATGATTAAAAAATGTTCTTTGCTGGTTGCCACGCTGATGCTGGCAGGCCTGTTCTATCTGCTCCTGTACCCCGTCACCATTGATCCTGTTGCCTGGCAGGCACCTGATAATCCGGGTTATACCGGGGATTATCAGGTTAACTCAAAGCTGTCTGCGCTCGAACATCTCGATATCTCACCTTACACCGGTCCGGAAGATCTGATTATGGATCGTCAGGGGCAGCTATATATTTCGGTGCATGAAGGCAAGGTTTTGCGGATGAAGCCCGGCAAAGAACAGCCTGAAGTGTTTGTTGATAATCTTGGGCGTCCTTTGGGCCTGGCTCTGGATCAAAATGAAAACCTTATTATTGCGGATGCATATCAGGGGCTAATAAAAGTGACCCCGAAAGGTGAAGTGTCCTCACTGCTAAGTCAGGTCGAAGGAACGCCATTAGTGTATGCCAACAATCTTGATATTGATCGTCAGGGCTTGATCTATTTCACTGAGGCTTCCAGCAAGTTTGGCGCAGAGGAAAATGGTGGCAGTTACCCAGCCAGCCTTCTGGATTTAATGGAACATGGCGGGCATGGTCGTTTATTTCAGTTCAATCCTGATACTGGAGAAGTGGCGACCTTGATGTCAGGCCTTAATTTCGCCAATGGTGTGGCTCTGGCTCATGATGAACAGTCTGTGTTTGTGAATGAAACCGGAGGCTACAGGGTGCTTCGGTATTGGCTGGATGGCCCAGATAAAGGTCAGTCCGAAGTGATGGTCAGTGAACTGCCTGCTTTTCCGGATAACCTCAATCGGGGTCTGAATGGTCAGTATTGGGTTGGGCTGGTATCCCCCAGAAACAAGCTTCTGGATGCCGTGTCGGATCGGCCGTTTATTCGTAAAATGGTTCAGCGCCTGCCCGCCAGCCTTCGACCTAAAGCCACCTTTTATACTCACGTCATCGCCTTTGATGATCAGGGACTGATTACCCAGAATCTTCAGGATCCAGAAGGCGTCTATCCAACCGCGACCTCGGTGTTTGAATCTGAAGATACGCTTTACATAGGCAGTCTGACGGCGGAGACACTGGCGTGGATCAAAAAGAGTCAGTTGCAGTAATCAACCTGAAAGGAGCATCACCGGAGAGGCATTAGTTTCAGTGCTACCAATACATAACACGAAATGTCTAATCCGCTGATGCTGAGGAAATGATTGCTATCTCGCAAAAGTTATATTGGCTTGCGGGCACTGTGTTCATGAGAATGGAGGTGCCGAAAGTAAGTTATGGTCTAGTCTTGAGTCACTCAACCTTTTAACCAAAAGGGTCATGGTAATAAACGTTGTCTTGCCTGACCTGTAATAGTCTCTTCCAATATGAAATGAGCCTGAAGAAGGGGCTGGTTTCTAACATGAAATGAGCCGACTTCAGCACTGTCGTTCATGATGAGGATATGAAAATCATCATGAACACCCATTTCATCAAAACCCTGGAGGATGTAAGAAGCCTCCTTTCACAAGCAGACTGTCTGGAGCCCGGCTGGGACTCCAAGGACGAATGTTACCGTTGGATTGAGCTAACCCTCAGCCACTTCAAATACCGTTCCC
>NZ_LASA01000203.1 GCF_001562015.1 Endozoicomonas arenosclerae
AACAGGTTTTACACACAGCTTGACGACCACCCCAGCTAACGAACATGACCTGAATCAGGCAGGGCAGCTGCTGCACGGGGATGAGCAATTTATCTTTGCAGATGCCGGCTATCGCGGGGCCGAGAATCGGAAAGAGTTGGAGTCCTGTGAAGCTGAGTGGTTCATAGCTGAAAAGCCCAGCATCTTGAAAGAGCTGAAGAAGCATCCCCGAAAAAATAAGGTGCCCATCAAACTGGAATTTACCAAGGCCAGTCTGAGAGCAGCAGTCGAACACCCCTTCAGAATCATTAAGTGTCAATTTGGATTTATAAAAGCCAGGTATCGAGGTTTGAAGAAGAATGACAATAAACTGTCTACTTTATTTGCCCTGGCGAATATTGTTCGACTGGATCAAATGATCCGGGCACAGGGTTAGTCCGCCCTGAAGTCACGAAAGTGGCTAAATATCATACAAATAAGGGATTGAGACCTCTGATTTCAGTCCTACTTCGAACTCGATTCAAGAAGGGAAGTAAATTAGAGGTTATTCGCAGGTTCCCTAAAGCCCAGTTAAATCTAACTACGCTGAACGACTATAAACTTGGTAATATAATTATGTTTAAAAGCACTAAATCCTATATGTTTAGGGATCCAATAATAAAGAAAAAATGGATTCCCTTTTTACTTACTCCAACTCTACTCATCGCTTCAACAAACACTCTCTCAAACCCAATTCCTGAAGACCCCACTTCAACTTCGATTGATCTATACACCGAGAACTTCTGGCAAATTCTTAACAAAACCGAAAGCACATTTTCTGTTCGCGAAAATATCAACCTGACCCGCACTGAAAAGCCGGAACAAACAGATGCATTCAGAGGAAGCATTTTTGGCAATCTATTTAAAATTTTCGGATTCGAAAGCAGTATAGAGGGTGCACCCAATGCACTATTCACTTCAACAGTTGACGCAACCTTTCAAGACATCCGATTTGAAAGCACCTCTATCAGTGGTAACAAAGCCGCTTTAATCGCCACAACGGGACAAGGAGTCACCCTCAATAATGTCAAAAGCTACGACACCACCCTGACCAGCACAGATACAAGCAGCGAAGGGTCAACCATGGCCTGGTTCAGTGAATGCAATAACTGTGAAGTCACAGACTCTTTCTGGCAGGGACGCTCTATGAGCAGAAACGCCAACAACGGTAATAACGGTGCAGATGGCACAGATAGATCCGGAACAGCATCAGGAGAAAGCGGTACAACGGGTGCTACCGGCGGTAATGCCCAGCCCGGCGCCAATGGTGAGAGCGCACCCTCAACACTAGGGCTTATTGGCACAGGTACCGGTAATACCATACGACGCAGCATTGTCTTAAATGATGCCACAGCAGGTACTGGAGGCGATGGAGGTGAAGGTGGTACAGGAGGAGATGGCCAAAAAGGAGGTATGGGAAGTCGGGGAGCAGCTGGCACAAACGGTGGTAATGGCGCCAAAGGGGGCAAAGGCGGTAAAGGTGGCACAGCAGGCGATGGAGGTGATGGAGGTGATGGAGGAAACGGAGGCAATGGCGGCGCAGTTTCAGGTGTCACAGAAAGATTTGAAAACTCAAGGATGGAAGACGTCCTGCTGCTGGGAAATCAAAGATCCGGAGCCAACGGCATAGGAGGGACAGGTAATCCCGATGGCACCCCTGGTACAGGTGGAGCCGGAGGTACAGGAGGTGCAGGTAACAATGGTGGCAATCAAGGCAGCACTGGCGATACCGGAGATACTGGTGATACCGGCACTGATGGTGTCAACGGCAGCGACGGACAGGCAGGCAGCTTTTTCAGTATCGCAAGAATGATTGAGAACAGTCAGTTCCGACGAGTCATCATCGATCACGAAGTACATAGAACAATCAGAAACCAATCTCCTCCCGCCAGTACAGAGCCAGGCGGAGGTTATATAAACCTTCTCGCTGAAGATCTGGGTGAATTGAAATCCACTTTTGATGAAGTTTTGATCAACAGTCGTGTCACCAGCACTCCTTCCAATGACCCTGACATCACAAGCCGAGCTAGAGTCACACAGGAAAACACCGGTAACAGCGATCTGAGCAACGTCCTGTGGAATACTGACAGAACAGGTGTACCCAATGGTATCTCCGACGAAGAAAGCAAAAGTACGGAAACCTACACCAACCGCGGGTGGGACGCGGAAGACTGGTCATTTAGAGAGAGCAAAACCCCCTTTCCAAAAAGCTTAATCAACAACATGCAGGAAGCTGAAATCGATCTGTACGACAATAACCACTTAACAGCCGATTTGCATTACTGTGAGAACGCAAACTGCCCAAGAATATGTCGCTTTCCTGAAGGAAGATTGAAAGGTAAAGTCACTGATCTGATTTACAATCAGGATCATTTCGAAGCCTTGGTTCAACTCCCCCAGAAAAGAGACACAAACTATCTCGCCTACTACGAGAACAGGGAAACCCTGCTTTCCTATTTTGACGACTGCCCTGTCGATCACTTCAGTGACTTAAGTAGAAGAGGCGTCAGTCTCAACTCAGCATTCATTGCCAGCAACAGCTTATATCACCTCAGCTTTCATACTCCGGGCGAGAATACTTATCAGTTTGTTCGCTATATTGAGCGCGACAGCCAGTCAGACCTTCAAAGTATCGAAGTTTCACTGCCAGAACCCAGTGTAGATAACGTGGCCATTCTCAGATCCAGAACTTCTGACAGCAGCTCAGATGACCCTGAATCCGCTGAGATAACCGACTACATCATCAGCACGAACAGCGCCTGGAGCATAGATGACAATGGCAACCTGTCTGACCGATTTCCTCTGCTGCCTGACGACATCAGCGAAGCTCGCTATCAGCGTGTATTAGGCAACACAGCTGGAGAGGTCTATATCATTGGTAACGCTAATGGGTCAGGCGCCAGCCTGGTAAATGAAGAGAACGGTACCAGCAGCCCTGTCGAGAATGGAGACGAGGGAGAAGCATTAACCCTTCCCGGCATCCTCTTGGTGAAGTACCAGGTAAGTAATAATGCCGCAATAGTGGACAGCAATTTCAATAACGGCAGCCCCAGAGTACTGCACGAATTTGGACTGGATGCCGAACTTCTGGCTGTTTCCCTAAAAGGACAGAATCTCTTTATGATGATTCAGAATTCATTTGGTCTTCACATTGTAACGATCAACACATCCACCGGACTTCGCAGCACCCAGTATCCCGATATGAATCCTGTGAAGAGTCCAACTTCACTGGCCAGTATCGAGTTTTTCGACGACATGATTCAGATGCTGGTTCATCTTTCTGATGCCCCAGACAAAGTTCAGATGCTTCAGTACCAAACCGGTCAGGAAGAAATGACAGCCAGAGACCTCCCTGTGCCAGAGAATATTACATTGAACAACATCAAATTTATCAACATCGGATCAGCGGAAAACCCCAATCAAATTCCTGCCATTATGGGCCGAAACAGAGAAACCAACTCACCTTTCTGGATGGATTTTCAAGACGCCACTGACTATAACGTTTATTACATTACAGCAGGAGTGGTAGGAGGAGTCTTAGCCATCGGAACGGTAGTAGGAATTGTCGTTTGCGTTGCTTGCGGCGTTCATCGAGGTAAAAGCTCATCTGCTGAAGATACCGCCACAACAGGGGTAGCTGCTGCTGCCGCAACACTTGCCGCAACGACCTGGAACAAAGTTCCATCCAGAAAAGCAGTCTCAAATACATTTTCTGGCTGGGGAACAAGTGCTAAAAACTGGTGGAGCGGAAGCAGCAGTACTAAGAAAAAATAACCCTTAATGATTTACAGAACAGCTATCCCTTTCAAACCCGGTCAGTCAGGCCGGGTTTGCTTTTTCTGACTTATCAAAAGACGGCAGGCACGAAACAGCGCTCTTATCGCGGCCAAACTAAATTTCAAAGCTTACATAACATCAGGTCTGGCCCCCTGATTACAGCCTTCAGCTAACCGTCCACGCTTTCTCTGGGCCCTTCGAAGTCGCTTCGGATCCAAAAGCTTTTTATAGCGTTTGCTAAATTTACCCCCCCAAGCCTCAAGAAGCAGTTCAGCAAAACGCCGCAGGTCATAGTTTATTTTTTTAAGCACCTTGTTCAGCACCAGCATGGGAATATATTCAGGACCCGCAAAAGCCAGGCCGAGCTGCTGCAGGATTGATTGAAATTCAACATTATTGAGTTGCGAAGCAATCGATTCCAAGACTTCTTGCTGAATTCCAAGTATTTTCCAATCCTGAAATGAGCCTGAAGGCAGGTACTACTACCTAACCCTCGGCTTGTCGCTCATGAACTAATTGAAACAGGATTTCTCTGGCTTGTTGCAGCTTTCTGGCCGCTTCATTATCGGTCATGGCTTCCGCTTTGTCCTTTAGTTGGTCCAGTGTAATCCCTTCTTTCAGGTACTGTTCTGGTTCCTTCAGTGACAGGAACTTTTCGTAAGGGGTCATCATGTTTTCATAGCGGT
>NZ_LASA01000204.1 GCF_001562015.1 Endozoicomonas arenosclerae
GGTTGCTAGCGGGTAAGGGCGTCTTCCATTACCTGGCTTTGGATAAAAAGGCTCAATGACGGCTTCTAATCGAGACCAGGGAATCAGCTTCTCCATTCTGAGTAAGAACTTCTCTTTACGAGTCTGTCGCTTTTTTTGGGTGAACTCGCAGTCGGCAAACGTGAGCTGATTCTTCATGGTGAACTCCAAATATGAGCTGATGGTAGATTAGCTCACAAGGAACTTGTTCACACCTTCCCTAGTGCTCCTGGTGCATGGTAAACGCCACCAGTTAATTCATCAGTGTATCTCATAATATCTTATTGCTTATTCGTTCAAATGTGATTGGAGTGGGAGGAGTTAAGCTAACTGAGTGAGCCCTTCAAAGCTCTGACCTTTAGGAGTCTTGAAAGTACTGTTACCTGAGTTACCGTATACATGCTTTCGAGCATCTTCAGCTTCTAATGCATTTTCCAATGCCTCTTCTGCCTTCTTATTTCCTTTAACAAGTTCTCTGATTGCGTCCAGAAAAGATGCGCCACTAGCAGCCTTTTCTTGCTGTTCAGCTTCCCACTTCTGAATATACAAAATCGCTGCATCATGATTACTGCTCACCTGGTTACGTACTTTTTTAGAATGCTCAGAGCGGTCAGCGTAGGCAGCAGTAAATAGTGACAGCTTACGGAAATACTCTGATGTCGCTTTCAGACAGTCTGTATACTTGTTATCCCAAAAGTATCTGACCATTTTTTCTACAGCATCAGTGGTTGAGCAGAGGTGCTCAGGGATAGAGCATTGAACAGTATCAAAAACCTTAAAGTCTAATTGCTCTTTCTCAGCATTCTTAATTGCATTGGTGGGCTTAGGCTCAGTTTCAAAAGAGTCCAATAGGTTCAAGTCAAACCCTGACCTATCTTCTCTGTCTTCGTATTTATACCCTGTGCAGACCTCATAAACTCTATATGCTTCATCAATACTATTTACAGAAACATCCTTTGTTTCTACGTCCTTTCTATTAAATTCTTTCATAACAGCTTCTAAATCTAATTTGATATGGTGGGTTAATTGATTAATGAGAAGGAGTTAAATTCATTTCCTTCTTAATCCTCCTCACTTATTTTCAATCTACCTATTCAATTTGTTTTCAAGGCTGAAAAGTAAATCTCTCATCCTTTCCTTCCATTCCCTTAGCTCAATGTATAAGGCTAGAGCCTCTAAGGGATTAATGTTTTTAATGTGGTACGCTCTATCACTAATATCGTTAAGAAAAGAAAGGGCTCCTGTAGCTTCTGTTCTATGTGGCTTACCAATCTTTTCAAGCCAGCACTGAATCACTGATAGATGGTCAATTCCAAACTGAACCTCTGCCTTGAAATTGGAAAGAGTCCCTATAAGGTTTTCTTTAGTCACCTCTTCAGCCAGCTTGCGTCTCACCTCTTCAATGTAGCAGCCAATCTCGCCACACGTTGCCTTTGCTAAAGATGCTGGAGTCCTTAAATCCCTGTCAACATTTCTATACATAATTCCTTTTCCTTTAGTTGACTGACACTCTTCAAGTAATCCAACTTATCGAATATTTTCCTACGAATATCCTTGAGTCTTCGTCTATGGTGCTTAGTGGTATAAAGAAAGGCCACAGCCTTGGCAATATCGGTGGAAACTAGTTGCCCAGCTTTATCTCTGAGGCTTCGTATAAAAGCATGGTGTTCAATAGTTTTTACAGTGACAGTACTGCCTGAAAGTATCCCCTCTATCACGGACAACTGATCAATCGCTGCCCTGATCTCTTTGTTTAAATTACATAGAGGCTCACGCTCAGATAGTTTTCTGTACTGCTTTTCTTTAAGTAGAATGTAGGTGTTCAGGGAACTAAAAGAGTATTGAGTTTGCTTAACAATCTTCTCAACCTTATTACGCATTAACTTCCCCCATAGCTATCAAGTAAGCTTGAGCATCATCAGCTGGATAGAGAAGCTCCAGACTATCAGTAATCTCTGAGAGCCCAGTGCCTTTGAGTACAGCCTTAATAACTACATCCTGAACCTGTCGATACCTCTCCATGTACTCACCGTCTAACCAATTCTGAGGGTTGGACTTTCCGGACTTGTCCCATTGCTTAGGTCTAGCTCCAGTGGCATGAAGGCATACAAGAGAATTCACTGCAGAGAGAAAACCACGGGACTCAGCCCCAAAGCCTCTGTACTCCTTAGCTGCAAAATGTCTCAGCTTCTTCTGGTTACCCTTGCTTAGCATTCGGGGAGGGTTGTATCTCTCTAACTCCCTAAGCAATTTCTCTGCCGCTATGAAGTAGGTTCTGTACGCCTTCCCTGCTTCAGTTGCTGCTGTGATTGCAAGCTCTTTCGCAGCTGAGACAGTGACAATGTAATTCATACGATTGTTCCCACCGTGAGAATTAATCTTGCGCGTAAAATGTGTGCGCAAGTTTCCATGACTGTCTTTTGAGTATTCGTCGTAGTCGATTCCTTTAACCAGCATGAACTTGACTACTGAGGAGTTAAACCACTTACTGAAATTCCTTTCACCATATGGTTTACCAATTTCAAACCATAGAACTCTTGCATCAATCCCAGTGTCTAGCCGCTCAGCATCGTGAATTAGTTCAAAGGTCTTTCTATGCTTGTGAATAAGCTTGGCCTGCTGCTCTGTCATGCCAAAGGTTTTAATCATCACAGGCTTACTGATTGAAGTCAGTTCGTAATGTTCGTTTATGTCTTTTTTCAATATTCTTGTTTCGCAGTTTGAAATAGCTCCAGCCACAATAGCACCAGCCCACCAAAGTTTTTAAGAAACAAAGGAGGTGCTCTGGAGCTATTACAGTCTGCTGCTTTGGGTTTTAATTGTTGTGAGTAGTGAGAAGTCCTTTTGTTCTCACCACTCTTCTAAGGACTTGTGGAGTCCCAATGGAGAAGTTAAGAGAAGCGATTATTGCGCCTCCGTATCTCCTATAGGAAGGGATTAGGATTATTCAGTGAACTGGAGCCCGTGATGTGTGATGAAGAATTTCCAACAGCTTTCATTTTCGTATGGTGGGAGATATAGCTTTCTCTGCTCATAAATCTCTGAATGGGTTTCCTTGAGAGATTCGAACTGTTTTTTCCTCTTATCTCTAAGTTCTGCATTGATTTTGCTCTCCCTTAGCTGAGCTATCCGTGCTCTTCGCATGCCTCCAAAGAACTGCTCGCCTGTCAGAGAGCCTCTCTGATAACCCCTGATCATCTTTTTAGCAATCTGAACGGCCAAGTCACACTCCAAGTTCACATACTCTGCCCTGAGTTCATCGGTGAACTCGCAGCGCAACCACCTTTCCATGAGTTCCCTTCTGTCAGCCTGATATAGAGTAAGGCTCATAGCTATGCGTTGCTCTTTTCCTGAGATAAACATTAGACTTGAAGGGAGCGCCTCTTGAATGTAGTCCTTGTAGGCATCCAGTATTTCGAACCCGCATATGTTTGTTATCTGCTTTAGATGTGTGCCTATCATCCTCTCCAGTGCTGTCAGTGCCTCATCGTAGTCCCCGAATTCGCAATGCACCCTAATCATTCTCAAGGTTTTATCAATGGTCTTGTCCAGCCTTCCCTTCCTTGCTGACAGACTCTGATACTCCCTATCCTCCCTAGCTTTTTTCTTATTGGCTCTATCCTTCTCCTTCTGCTCCTGCAATTCTCTAGCCACATCAGTACCGCTTGAGTACTCAAAGTGAAACCATGTCTTTGACTTCTCCTCCTTCACCACCAAACCACGTCTAAGCAGGCTAGTTAATGCACGGGTTACCGAATAATTTCTGGTGAGTGTTGAGGCTGCAATGTCTGGTACACGCATTCCTTTATCACCACTGGAGATCAGAAGGGACAGTATCGTCTGTTGATGTTTGCTTATGCCTTTGCTCATTTCAGTTTGTCTTCAGTGTTTGTTACGCGGGAGAGGGCTGGAGTTATGAGGTGCGTACTGTGAGGCGTAAGCTATTGAAGAGCATGTAATCTGCTTTGGTACTTAGTCTACGGTGAGGAGGGGTGAACCGATATTGAATGGATGAGGATTAAGTGGGGTGCGCAATAAGTGCAATTCACAAAAACGCCACACCCACACTTCCCTTTCTTCTTTACTCGTCTGGTTTGGTGGGAAGGAGGAGTGAGTTTCTAATCCCTTGCTATAGGGGAAGACCAAAGGTTCAACTATTAGTTATCTATTAGTGTCCTTTGGTTTGACTCAATCCCACTCCTCCTCATTCCCTATTATGAAACCTAGGGAAGGTGTGAAGAAGTCCATCAATCCTTTGAGCATGTTCTAAAACACAATTCTTAGAACTAAAAGCGAGGATAGGGTCGCTCATTATCTACTTTTCAGCCGGTTTTCTCGGCTGATAGGCAGATTAACCCCTACGTAGCATTTGATCCAATCTAACCACATTAGCCAGAGCAAAAAGAGTGGCCAGTTTATTGTCATTTTTCCCGATGCCTCGATACGCTGTTTTTACAAATCCAAA
>NZ_LASA01000205.1 GCF_001562015.1 Endozoicomonas arenosclerae
GCGTATAACTTGAGGCGGATGTTCAGCCTGAAACAAGTGAATGAAGAGCAGTGGTTGGAACTGGTCTTGTTGGCGACTTATCTGTGGCACTATTGGGCTGATCTGAGGCCAAGAGTGAGAAAAATCATAAGGACAAGTTGAAAATGTAATGCGCCGGAGAGGGTTTTATAAGTTCTCTCCGGAATAGTCAGAGTCTGAAATTACTTGAACTGCGTTTATGGGTTCAAGTCCGACAGGCTGCTAGTCTATCTAGCCAATCTCTGTTAAATGCGGGGCAAGCTAATGCCAGAACATCGCTCATCGTTGATGAAAGCTCTACTACTGATCACTCTGTTATTTAGTGTCAGAACGGCTTTGGCCCTTATCATCTCACTTCCGAATGAAAGCGAGTTTTCAAGCTCGAAAAACTTTATACCGGTGGAGCAGGAACAATTCCCGGAACTTGACCTCCATACAAAACCCACTCTGGAGAGGAAGCTGGACTTTAACTGGCCCGCTAATCCTGAAGGTTTTGGTTCCACCTTTTTCAAAACCGAATCCAGGGAAAATTCTGGCACAGGGACTCTGGACATTTACCTGGTGCCTTCCATAATTGACGAATCATCCGATGCGAAAGATCCCTTCTCTATTGAGCCATTCGTAAATGAGGCTTCCCACCAGCACTGTGTAGCAGATAGTTGCTCAAGCAGTACTGACGCCACTCCTCTGGAAAGAATGACGGTTCGGAATGAAACCTATCAGTCCAAAACTTATCCGGTCTATAGCGCCTCTCTGAGTTCAGTAGCGTTCTCAGAGGTTAACTTCCAGCATCCAGTAGCCTGGAAAGGCGGTAGGCAACATTGCCGTATAAATGGTGTAAAGCCCAAATCCAGCTGCTCAACTATCAGCTCCGTCGTATTGCACTTCAGGCCAGACAACCCGGAGCAGCCTGAACATCTGGTTGTTCATATTCTTAACCGGGAAACCCTGAGCACCAAAGAAGCCACCATCGCTGAAATGGAGAAGTTTCTGAAAAATGATAAAAATCTCAGAAAGATGCTGGATGTAGTGCTGGAGTTCCGGGATGCCAAAGTAGACGACCATAAAATCAAGGAAAGTGGTCCCATGTACCTCTGGGGCTATACCAAGTGGCTCTATATCCGCCACTGGCTGTACCCTGGTATGACCCACTACGCTCCGGTCTATAAAGAAATTCCGGAAGAGCCGGAACCCCTGTGGAAAATCCGCAATATCGCCTACGGCTTTAAAAAGTACGAAGACGGCCTCTGGGAGGATGGTACGGTCTCAGGCTCTGTATACAGTGGCGACCATGATAACTATGACTTCCTGAATGAGATCTTTGGCATGTTCTCTCACGCCAACGCCATCCAGAAAGATCTCAGCCCCAGCGCCATGTATTTTGAGAGCAGTGTCGTCAATATGATGCTGGAAGCATTGGGCGGAAACAGTATTCAGGACGAAGGCCTGGGCAAACCCGATGGTGTCATCACCAGTGGCGGATCAATGAGCATCAAGGCGGCCCTGAAAGCTTACAGAGACAGGGCTATAGCCATGGGTATCAGGAATCCGGAGATCATAATCCCTTCCACAGCACACCCTGCATTCAAACGTGGCCCTGTTGACCTTGTCATCAAAGTGGCGAAGATTCATGAAGAGACTGCTGACGCCTCATACACTGTTGACATGGAAGATGTGAGAAGGCTGATCAATCCAGAAAAAACCATCCTGCTGGTAGGGTCTGCCGGTAACTACCCCTATGGCACTATTGATCCTCTCACCGAACTGAGCGGCCTGTCTCAGGAGTACGACATTGGGCTGCATGTCGACGCCTGCCTGGGTGGATTTATTCTGGCCTGGCTGAATCAGGAAAAATACCCCCATGTAAAACCCTTTGATTTCCGTCTGCCGGGCGTCACCAGTATCAGCGTTGATACTCACAAGTACGGTTACTCTCTTAAAAGCAACTCCGTGTTACTGATGCGAAACCGCGATTTGTCCGATTACCTGGCTTTTGTCGACACTGAATGGAAAGGGGGCATGTATGCTGTTGCCAACCTGGAAGGCAGTATGTCAACTGGACTGTTCGCAGCGCCCTGGGCAGCCATGCTGAAGTACGGCAAAAAAGGTTACAGACTCAAGGCAGAACAAACCTACGAGACTGCAGCCCAGATGGTAAAGGTCATTAAAAGTTATCCCGAACTGCATGTGATGGGTGAGCACACCATGTGTCTGGCCTTCAAATCGAGGGCCAACGCTTTCAGGGTGAATCATATCAAGGACTTCATGGGCAAAAAGAAACCCAAATGGCGCTTTAACGGCCTGAACCACCCGGAAGCACTGCACTTTTGTGTCACAGGCCCGCAGCTCGATAACGAAGACTTTATTGAACGGTTTGAAAAGGATCTGTCTGAGGCCGTTGCGTACGCTAAGGATATGACCCTGCAGGGTAAGGAACCCACCAAAAGTAATGTCTACGGTGTCAGTGGTGTGGACATAGCGTTGGAAGAAACCATCAGCAAGCAGGCCTTTGCCCAGGCCGGGGGTTACCTGATCCGGGATACTGCTGACAAGGACGAACTGATCCGGCAATTCAAGGTGGATATGCGAAGAATTGTCCATAAAGGACTGGGAATGCGTCGGCCAAAACAAAAGACCTATAATCCGGACGAGATCTGAGCACTTTAACTCATGAACTCAACGATACACAGGCAGGCGTTCCGGTGTTAACCTTTAGGGATTGGCATGCTGCAGCCTGTTAGACTTATGCTTTCGAGCATGAAATTCAGTAGAGCGAGTCAGCTTTTTCGTTGGATTTGTGCGAATAGTTGACCTATTTAAGCAAATTCAACGGAAAAGATGGCCGCTCTTTCTGGATTTCAGGCCGAAATTGCCTTAAGTCTGACAGGCTGCTAGCATGCCGATCCCTGAAACACTGTCCCACTGCTGGCACAGTTCCTGGTCACTGTTCACAGCCCTAAGGGTGATACAGTCCTGAGCGCGATATGGAGAGATCATGACAAGACGCTTTCATACAGGAGCCATTCTGCCCCTGCTACTGATTACCAGTTTGCTGACAGCCTGTGGCTTCCAATTGAGGGGCAAGGTGGATATTGCCAGTGAAATTGCTCAACTGTCTGTCTCAGGAAGTGATCTGCCCTTCGTCAGAGAATTGAGAAAGGCCCTGACCTTTAATGGCATTGAGGTGACAGACGATGCACATTATCACTTGCAGCTTGTCAGCCTTAAGCGCACCACCAGTGACGGAACGCAGGCCAGTGCTGGCCAGTACGAGCGTCTACTGACTCTGAAGGCAACCTACCAGCTCAGTACCAATGATGGCCTGAAACTGTTTGGTCCCATTGAACTGTCTAACGAACGCTATATGTTCCAGGATAAAAACCTGACTAACGCCGCTCAAAGCGAAGAAGCGATCATTTTTGACCAGCTTCGTCAGGATCTGTTGATGACCACCGTTCGCAGAGTAGCGGGCATCTCCGGTGAGGCTCTGCGTCAGGAAGAAGAAAGAGCGCAGAAAGTTCGTGAAGCCGAGCGTGAGGCGCTTGAATCCGAACAATGAAAATCAGACCCGATCAGCTCGGTGCCCAGCTCAAGCGACAACTTTCCTCCATTTATATCATCAGTGGAGATGAACCCCTGCAGGTTTCGGAATGCTGCGACCTGATCCGGCAACAAGCCCGAAAGCAGGGGTTCACAGAACGCCATGTCTATCATGTCGACAACAGCTTTGACTGGGGGGATTTCCTGGCCACGGCCAACAGCCTCTCACTGTTTGCCGAAAAGCAGATTCTGGAGCTTCGGATGCCCAACGGCAAACCCGGTGATTCTGGCCGGAAAGCCTTACAGGAATATCTGAAACATCTTTCCCCGGATAATCTGCTGCTGATCATTACCGACCGCCTCGATAACGCCAGCCAGAAGGCTAAATGGTTCAAGGCGCTTGATCAGGAAGGTCTGTTTATTCCTATCTGGCCCATAGAGCACGATAAATTGCCCGGCTGGATTGCCCGCCGCCTCAAGAGTCAGGGATTTGAAGCCAGCCAGGATGCCCTTTCACTGCTTTGTGAGCGGATAGAGGGCAACCTGCTTGCTGCCTCACAGGAAATTGAAAAGCTGAAACTCCTGGCCAATGACAAAACAATCGATGTAGAAACAGTCAGGGAAGCTGTTTCAGACAGTGCTCGCTACGATGTCTTTCAACTGGCAGATGCCGCTTTGAACGGCGATCAGAAATCGGTCGTAAGAGTACTCGGGGGCCTGAGAAGCGAAGGCATAGAGCCTCCAATAGTACTTTGGGCCCTTGCCCGTGAGGTTCGCCTGCTTAGCCACCTTAGCCGCTTGAAGTCACGTGGTGTTCCACCCGATGCTGCTTATGATCAGGCAGCCAAGACCCATGGCATGTCACCCTTCATGCTTAAGAAACGGAAAAGTCTGCTGGAAAAATGCATGAACCGACACAGTGAAAGTGCTTTTCGGAAAATGCTGGTCCATGCCGGACATATTGATAAAGGGGTCAAGGGATTGGAAAAGCTGAACAGCTGGGATGAATTGCTGACCCTGAGCCTCAGTCTTGCGGGAATGCCAGCACCAGCTCATCTGTAAGCTGGCTTTACACCAAAAGTTAGCCCCCGAGTATTAATCTCTGTTCATCCTGAGTTTGTCGAAGGATGCTGGTAACGCACCTCGACAGCTCAGTGCGAACGGTATAGCGGTATAGGGTTTAGCGCTTAGCTGTATCAGTGACCGCAGCAGCCAATGCCAATCTCTTTTCTTAACTCTTCTATACTCGTACGACGGTCTTCATTAAGAATGGAGCGGCTAAGAATTACCTTATTCACCTTGGTGATTTGCGGCACCCCTTTTATCAGATCAATTTCTGTTCGGGTAACCGCTTCAACGGCAATGTCATTAAAACGCTCACGGTACAGCCATACCTCTTTGGCTCGCTGCTCCACAATCGCTTTTTGGAACTCATTCGTAATAAAAACGAAGCGCTCCAATACTTTTTCCCGATACTCTATACCGTAACTCGCATTCAATTCAGCTTGCTGCTCAACGACTCTATAGTCCTGATTAAACTGAATCCCTTTGGAATTAGTGACAGTGAACTCAACATCTTCTGAATAAAAGCCTTTGATTTTCTCCACTTCTCCAGAGGAAATAGCCTGAATCCTGGCATCCAGAATCTGGGCAACAACGGCTTCGTCAAGCTTGTCTCTCTTGGAGGGCAGCTGCCTGTAATCACATGCCATCAACAGCAGCAGTACCGGAAACAAAAACACCAAAACTCGATACTTCACGCGAAACACCAAAACCTGCCAGATGCAGGCTAAACGATTCGAGAATTTTCAGATAATCAACTTACTTTCAATTACCCAAAACTAAATAATGGACACGTGTCAGCGCTAACGCCTTAAAAAAGCACAAGTAAAGCAATCCAATGAACTACCCCGCAGCAAGCTGCGGGGTATCCTCAGTGCAACTTGAGTGGTCAGTCCATAAACAGACTGATTTGGTTCGGACTTATTTCCTTCCGGTGTAGCTGCTTGTACTCCGCATTGCCTTGGTTTTTGACATAATTTGCAATTACATCTTCATTACCATGCTGGCCGACAGTATTCATAAAATATCCTGAACTCCAGAATGCTCCACCCCATAACTTTTGCTTAACTTCAGGGTTT
>NZ_LASA01000206.1 GCF_001562015.1 Endozoicomonas arenosclerae
CTCATACCTAGCTCTTTATTAATTTTTATTAGAACTTTAAAAAAAAGGCTATTTTTAAAACAACTTTTTGAGTCTCCTATAAATCAAATCTCACTTCAACACCATTAATTTACACAGTCGTGCAAAAATAAACGCAATGAAAATAATTTATTTGCCTGCATATTTTAAAAATATAAGGAGTAACAAAGATTAATATTGAACTTGATCAAGTTTTTAAAAATTCAAACTTCAAGAGCAATCAATTTAATGCATTTAGTTTCCATTAATAACCAGAATATCTAAAAACCGACTGCTGACTCATTTTATACATTCAATGGAAATAGAGGATATAAACATCCAGACAATCAAGCTGGTCGGCGTGGAGAGATTCGAACTCCCGACCCTTTCGTCCCGAACGAAATGCGCTACCAGGCTGCGCTACACGCCGAATTTCAATTTATTTTATATCGGGGCGGGTTACTGTCAAATTGCCGAAAGGGTTCGGAGCGTCTTCTGATAGAGCTGATAGAGGGGCTGATCAAATAATACAAAGATGACTTTCTCAAGCTCGTTGTGATGAGTAAGGAATTGACAGGTTTCGAACAGGGCTATTTCTGTGGCGGACTGATGGGGATAACCGTATACACCACAACTGATGGCCGGAAATGAGACCGATAACAACGACTCTTTCACTGCCAGCTTAAGGGTATTTCGATAGCAGTCTGCCAGAAGCTCTGGCTCACCGGAATGACCTCCCTGCCAGATGGGTCCTACTGTGTGCAGCACCCTTTTGGCAGGCAGGTTAAAGGCCGGAGTGGATCTCACTTCACCGGTTGGGCAGCCATTATACTGACGACAGGCTTGCTGTAACTGCTCAGCACCGGCTGCCCGATGAATCGCACCATCAACACCGCCACCCCCAGCCAGAGCTGAATTGGCAGCGTTGACAATACCATCCACAGGAACCGTAGTGATATCGCCCTGAAGGAGCTCAATCCGGCTTTTTACCATAATCAGCTTTCGCGCATCTTACGGCAGTCTTTCAAGGTGTCAGAAATCATGAAGGCCAGTTCCAGTGCCTGGTCTGCATTCAGTCTTGGATCACAATGAGTGTGGTAACGATTACCCAGAGAATCTTCGGTCACGGCACGGGAACCACCGATGCACTCAGTCACATTCTGACCGGTCATTTCAAAGTGAACACCACCGGCATAAGTACCTTCTGCCTGATGAACAGCGAAGAACTGTTTTACCTCACGCAGGATACGGCTGACCTCTCGGGTCTTGTAACCACTGGAAGCCTTGAAAGTGTTACCGTGCATAGGATCACAACTCCACAGCACTTGTCGGCCTTCACGTTCTACCGCACGAATCAGTTCTGGCAAATGCTTCTCAACATTGTCAGCTCCCATACGCACAATAACGTTCAGACGACCCGCTTCGTTTTCAGGGTTAATCAGATCAATCAGACGAATCAGATCTTCTGGCGGCATGGTTGGACCCGCTTTCAGACCAATCGGGTTATGAATGCCACGGACAAACTCTACATGACCACCTTCAACCTGACGGGTTCTGTCCCCCACCCAGAGCATATGAGCGGAGCAGTCATACCAGTTGCCGGAAATACTGTCCTGACGGGTCATAGCCTGCTCATAAGGCAGCAGCAGAGCTTCGTGAGAGGTATAAAAATCTGTCTCACTGATCACCCGGGAATGTTCCGAAGAGATTCCACAGGCTTTCATAAAGTCCAGAGTCTCATCAATACGATCAGCCAGATGACTGTATTGCTCAGACTGTGGACTGCTGGCTACAAAGTCCAGATTCCAGGCATGAACCTGTTCCAGAGAAGCCAGGCCACCCTGGGCAAAAGCTCTGAGCAGGTTCAGAGTCGCTGCAGCCTGATGATAGGCCTTGAGCATTCTTTCCGGGTCTGGAATTCGGGAATCCGCCGTTCCTTCCATACCATTAATGATGTCGCCACGATAAATAGGCAACTCAACACCATCAATAATCTCTGTGCCGGATGAGCGTGGTTTGGCAAACTGACCTGCCATACGACCCACTTTGATCACCGGACAGCTGGACCCAAAAGTCAGCACCACAGCCATCTGCATCAGAACTTTGAAGGTGTCCCGGATATTGTCTGCGGAAAACTCCAAAAAGCTCTCGGCGCAGTCACCTCCCTGTAACAGAAAGGCCTTGCCCTGAGTAGCAGCAGCCAGCTTCTGGCGCAGCGCTCTCACCTCACCGGCAAAAACCAGTGGCGGCATACCGTGCAGTTGCTGCTCTACCTGTTTCAGGTGGTTTTGATCGGGATATTCTGGCAGCTGGATGACAGGCATCTCTCTCCAGCTATCAACTTGCCATTGTTTCATTAACTCCTCTCAGAGCATCGCATTACTTCAGTAAAAGAACAGGCCATACTACATGAAACCGTATGATAAAGCCCAACCTGTCGCCCATCGACGAAATTGCAGAATTACTTTTACTTACAGACCGCAAATCGCCCTGATTCTGAGCATTAGAACTGCTGACTCACTCAATCTGAGACTGCGATAACGCCGGCAAGTTCACAATCATATACGAACGTTTCACTTTTGCAGGCAGCGGTAAAGAGCGTCCTTGAGATGGACTCTTTTTCGCTTTAACTGGGAGAAGTGTTCATCACTGGTCGGGACATCACGCATCTCCAGGCCTCTGACCTGATGATCAAGCTGATGATACTCCCGGGCCAGTTTCTGGAAGCCTGGATCACTGGATTTCAATTGGGAAACCTGTTCCTGCATAAGAACAAAATCATCATTCAAATTATGTTTAGTTCTAAGCATGGCGAGCGCTCCGGATGGATACCTGAATCAGTCTAGTCTGAAAATCCGCTTTTATAGAGGTCTTCCTGAAAGCAATTCTGCAAGCTGAAACCACCGTTATAATGGCAGCTTTCTTGATAAATAAAGATAAAAATTCTTTACACTGGCCAGAAAAATTTGATATACAATGCACTCATAGATTTAGCCAAGTGCATTAAACGAAATGAATTCCATGCTATCCATGACCAAAACCATGATGAAACGCGACATGATTATGTGTTGCGGGGTCTGTCGTGGATAGCTGAAAAGCAGAAAACACAGCCCCCGCACCAAGCCAAGGTCCGGGGGCTTTTTTTTGCCTTTGTGAAATTAAGACATTTGACGATTAAAGCCTTGAATAGCAGGCAGTCATGAACAGTGTGCGCATTGAAAGTAGTCGACGGCACATTCTGGTTTTCTGACCTGGTAGCAAGCCAACACCCAAAGCTAGTAAAGCGTCACGGGAAAAAAAGGAGAAGACAGTGAGCGAGCTCAAACTCAGACTGGTCACAACAGGTAGCCTCGACAGCCTTGAAAAAGTACTGCATTCCAGTGCTGAAGACGGTCTGAAAATCAGCAATTTCTCAGCTGAACTGGTGCCGGAAAGAGGTCACTACGAAGTCAGGATGTCTGTCTCAGGCTTTACCAGCCAACAACAGGTGGTCAGTAAACTGGCCATGGAAAAGGATATTCGTGAGCTGACGCCTTTACGCCGATGAGCAATCTCTGTTTATTGTGAAAGTGCCTCTATATCAAGCTCTGTAGCCATTTTCATGGTTCAGGGTGAGCGACATTTTCCGCTCATGGCTGTTTGTTATGAGCTTGTTTGTTGTCTATGTTTCCTGCAGCCAGATGTCCTGCAGGAAACACAGGCTCATGATGAATCAGAATTGTCCGGCAACGTAACCTAAAGCGCCAGTAATAGCAGCCACCTGGGCATCATTGCATTCTTCATCCGTCACTTTTGGACTGTCAGGATAAACTTCTGTAGTCGTGCCAAACTTGCAGTTTGTAACACCACCACACAGACCCAGCTTTTTCATTGGGTAGTTGATCACACCTTCCTGAACAACCGAAGATCCAATAATCTCACCCTGTTCATCAGCAGGCGCAATGTGCGTCACTTGTCTGACAGAGTCGATAACGGCTTTTTGAAACTCCGGAACAGGATTTTCTGTATCACCTACGGTGTAGAAACCATCTGGAATCATACCTTCGACGTAGTCCTGGCCATCGCGAGCAGCCAGCGCCGGGCGAAATTCTGTTTCGTCAGTATCCGTGGTTTCATGCAGATCGATATGAACCAGAACTTCCTGATCAAGGCCCGCTACCAATTTCATGAGATTGGCTGACTCTTCCGCTGGCGTGTCTTTATAAAAGGAGCGGTTTGGATCAATGGCGTTGGGATTCCAGCGATTAATAGTTTCATAGCCCCATGGGCTTACGCAGGGCGCCACCAGAATATTAAACTGATCGGTATACTTTTGAGCCTCTGTTTCCAGAAATTTCAAAGCACCATGCACACCACTGGTTTCATAGCCATGAACGCCACCGGTGACTAATACAACCGGCTTGTCCTGACTCCAGTTTCTGCTTTTGATAGCGTACAGGGGAAAGCGTTCAGCATCATAAGAAAGTGCCCCATACTGCTCAACTTCATAGTGCTCTTTCAAAGCCACTATTTTAGGCACTACATCTGTGTGGTATTCACGATTGATAGTCGTCTGTTCAAACCAGGCTTTGCGCTCACCCTCTCCCCACTTCTGGCCAGGAGTGCCTATTGGGAATCTATAACTGCCACCCATCGTTCAGCCCTTATTGCATTCAAACAAAAGAATACAGTATACAGACTTCGGTCGCGTATCGCTTACAGTAAGTATTTAACCAGAAGGTGGTTATTCAAGACCCGTAGCTATTGGTCTGCTTTCATCAGTGATCCATTCGCTCCAGGAACCCGGATAGAGTTTTGCACCCTTCATTCCTGCGTATTCCATAGCCAAAAGGTTATGACAAGCTGTCACACCGGAGCCGCAATAGAAGACGGGTTGCAGTCCCTCTACCATTAGTCTGCCCAACTGCTGCTGTAACTGCTCTGCAGGCAGAAAAGATCCGGAGTCATCCATATTGGAGGTGAAGGGGTGACAGACAGCACCAGGAATATGCCCGGCTTTTTTATCAAGAGGCTCTACTTCACCCGCAAAACGTTCAGGAGCCCGAGCATCAATCAAGCGATAGACAGGATTCTGCAGTTGCTCCATCACTTCATTTGCGGAAACCGTCAGACTGTGATCAACATCTTCAATAAAATCAGAAGCTGACACTTCAGGTAAATCAGTTGTAACTGGATACCGACCTGCGGACCAGGACTTGAAACCACCATGCAGCACCTGAACACACTTAACCCCAATCCAGCGTAACTGCCACCATGCCCGTGCAGCCATGGCATGACCACCATCATCGTAGACCACCACATGAGAATCTTTTTTTATGCCAAACGCTCTAACCCGTTCGGCAAAAACGTCTGGAGCAGGTAATGGATGTCGGCTGGTTTTGCCAGGAACAACCGGGGCAGAAAGGTCTTTTTCCAGATCGATGTATCGTGCACCTGGAACATGACCCTGACTGTATAGGGTTTGCCCTAATTTGGGATCAGCAAGACTGAAACGTGCATCAAGCACAACCACCTTGGGATCATTCAGCAGCGTGGCCAGAACTTCGGGCTCTATGAAAGGTGACATCCTTTAAATCCATCTGAACGTTGATTATGCAACCAGGAGCGAAAGGAGTATTGAGCACCCACACAGAAGTGCCCCAACATTTTGCTTTGCTCATGGCAGTTAGAAAAACATTTCACGGAGATTACACCGCTAGACTATCACTGATCATTACAAAGGCAAGGGCTCGGGAAAACCCTGAGGGGAGATTTCAGGGTTATTACCCGCCTATCCGTGGCGGGTTTCACATCCCTGTGAATTGGCTATCCATGCATCTTCAATGTACCAATAGCCCGGGGGGATGAAATGCAGGAAGAAGGCATCAGTTTGTGTAAGACATCTCCCACACATTCTGTAATCATTTTGTAAACATCTTATCCATCATGCTCACTCTTGCCGCTCCAGCTCATCAAGCTCACTCTTGTCTATCACTTCATCATTAATCAGAACTTTTTCAGACAGAATACCGCTAATGTCTTCTGCCCCCTCCTCTGGATCATCAATGATAATGCGCGTTACTTCATCACTTTGCAGCTGGAAGTCCTGGCCTTCTAATGGCTGCTGTACCTCATCTTCAGGCGTAACTGGTGTCTCTATCACCACACTGTTAGTATTTTCCTGCTGCGGCTCCTCAACCGGCTGCATCAGGTAAAGCCCGGCGGCTACGGCGAGAATGCCAAAGCCAAAAGCCAGGGCAATCAGATGTCCCTTTTTCATAGCTACTCCGTCACAGGGTCTGTGTATGATCTCAGAATCCGGACTATACCGTACCAGACGTAAAGACATT
Organism: Endozoicomonas arenosclerae; assembly: GCF_001562015.1. GTDB lineage: Bacteria > Pseudomonadota > Gammaproteobacteria > Pseudomonadales > Endozoicomonadaceae > Endozoicomonas_A > Endozoicomonas_A arenosclerae. The sequence continues at coordinate 6,327 of NZ_LASA01000206.1, forward strand.
GGTCATGTCCATGACCCACAGGCGATCAAAAAAGACCAACCGGAAGATTCTGAAGAATCACAGGAGTCTTCCCGAATCATCTGCCTCTCCTGTAAGCATCCGATTACACATGGGGATTCAGCTCTCTCAGTGATGGGCAGCCATCAGCACACCCAGTGCAATCCGGCAGGTATCTTTTTTCAGTTCAGTTGTTACAACCAGGCTTCAGGATGTCTGGTGACTGGCGAAGCGACCGCTGAATTCAGCTGGTTCCCGGGGTATTTCTGGCAGTTTGCCTGCTGCTCAGATTGTGGCACTCATCTTGGTTGGTTTTTTTCCGGAGGGAAGCCTAACTTTTTCGGCCTTCTTAACAATAAACTCACATCTCAGTAGCTATACTTCCCGACAGTTCTTTCAGCGACAGTATTTTCCAATCCTGAAATGAGCCTGAAGGCAGGTACTACTACCTAACCCTCGGCTTGTCGCTCATGAACTAATTGAAACAGGATTTCTCTGGCTTGTTGCAGCTTTCTGGCCGCTTCATTATCGGTCATGGCTTCCGCTTTGTCCTTTAGTTGGTCCAGTGTAATCCCTTCTTTCAGGTACTGTTCTGGTTCCTTCAGTGACAGGAACTTTTCGTAAGGGGTCATCATGTTTTCATAG
>NZ_LASA01000207.1 GCF_001562015.1 Endozoicomonas arenosclerae
GGTGAATATGCACGAGATGAGGACGGCGACGGTTTTCATGAGATTCATGTGAATACAATGGAGGGGTTCTGGTCGCTGTTGCGTTCCTGGTTGCGTCCTCATCGGGGTATATCACAAGAGAAGTTACCGCTGTATTTGGGTTTCTTCGAGTGCCTGCACAATATCAAGAAGCGCGGGAAAGCAGCTCTAACCGGTCTTCTGGGAGTGTTGTTTGGATAACTCCCCGGAATCCATTAAGAGCCTAAATGAAAACCTCGCCAGAGAAATTCTTGAGCTCCATAGCCTTGGCGTTAACGGCGGGTATACTCTAAATGATATTCAGGAACTGGCCAAAGCCATCAGTGGCTGGAGTATTACCCGGGCAGCAGATACACGACAAGGTTTTAAATACCGTCCCAACGGCCATGAACCCGGAACCAGAACTGTACTGGGCAAAGAATATCCCCAGACAGGCGTTGACCAGGGGAAAGCCATTCTCAGGGATCTGGCCCGACACCCCGCTACTGCCAGGCTGGTCTGCTTCAAGCTGGCACGTCACTTTATCAGCGACACTCCATCAGAGTCTCTGGTCAAAGCGTTAACCGACACCTGGAGCAAGACCCGGGGCAATCTTCACGCTGTCATGACCACTTTGATTCAGCACTCTGAGGCCTGGCAATCGACCTTTGAAAAATACAAAACCCCGAGAGAGTTTCTGATATCCACTCTGCGACTGGCCAACGTCAGCGAACTGCCGGCTCAAAGAGTCATTCGCCTGCTGATACACCTTGGACAAAAACCCTTTGCGGCGGGTTCACCGGCCGGATATGACGACACGGCAGATGCCTGGGACGGCAGTGGCGCCCTGCTGAAACGAATTGACTGGGTCAACCAGATGAGCGTGCGGTTTAAATCCGCACAGTTTTCACCGAAACAACTGCTGGAAAACTATTTTGGCTCACTGGCTTCCGATCACACCCGGTTGCTGGTCGGTGGTGCTGAAAGCCGCGAAATGGCTGCAGCCCTGTTTCTTATGAGCCCGGAATTTCTCAGGAGATAAAGCATGAAACGCAGGGAAATGATCAAACTGCTGGGAACCGGACTGGCACTGTCGCCTCTCTCACTGTACGGAGCAGTGCCAAACACCTCCGCAGATAACAAAAAACTGGTCTGGGTGGTGTTAAGAGGTGCAATGGATTCACTCCATGCGGTCATGCCCACCTCCGACCCTCATTTTCTGAGTCACCGTGAAAAACTGGCAGCCCCGATTCTGGATAAAGCTCTGCCTCTGGACAGAGGTTTTGTCCTGCACCCGGAACTGAGCCAACTGCATCAGTGGTATCTGCAACAAAACCTTTCACCTGTCGTAGCCGTGGCCTCCCCTTACCGTTCCCGCTCCCACTTTGACGCTCAGGATACTCTGGAAAGTGGTATGCCGCGTTTTCAACACGACAGTGGCTGGCTAGGAAGAGCTTTGAACGTTCAGAATAAAAGTGGACTGGCCGTGGCCAACTCCCTACCCCTGAGTATGCGAGGCAGTAATCAGGCAACCACCTGGTACCCTTCACGTTTTAAAGAAGCCAATGAAGAGTTCTATGACCAGCTCATGTCACTTTATCATGAAGACCCGGCTCTGCTTGACAGTCTTAAACAGGGATTAAAGACTCGTGCCCTGGCTCAGGACAACATGGGTAAAAAACGAGCCGCCAACTTTATTGCCCAAGCCCGGGCAGCTGGAAAATTACTCAGTGGAGAACAGTCACCCGATGCCATCATGCTTGAAATGGGTGGCTGGGACACTCATGACAATCAGGCCAATCGACTGAACCGACAGCTCAAACAATTAAACACTGGCCTGACAGAGCTTCAAAAAAGTCTGGGTGATACCTGGAAAAATACGGTGGTCGTGATTGCCACTGAATTTGGTCGTACCGTCAAAGTAAACGGCACCGGTGGTACGGATCATGGTACCGCTTCTACTTTGATTCTGGCTGGAGGTGCATTTAAGGGAGGTAAGGTCCTTGGGGACTAGCCTGGTCTTTCCGGAGATGATTTGTACCAGGGCCGTGACCTTCAACCTACTTCTGATATCCGAAGCTGGATAGCCAGTGTTCTTGAGCAGCATTGGTTAATGAGCGATTCAGCCCTTAACAGAGTATTTCCTGACTCCAGAAAACTTTCTGCTCAACTGATCAATGCCTCAACACGCCATGAGTTAACTTAGATCATTCTTCTTAAAGGTCATCGTCACCCAAATCAATACCATAACAATCCAGGCTCAGGGGCATTACACTGAAAATAGAGTCCTCAGGAAGCTCATTATCTTTCGATAGAGGTGAGACATATTCAGAAGGTTTGGACTCATAAAAAGTCAGAACCGGTACTTCGGCCTTCTCCCATTCTTCCATCACCCGGCTTCGTTCAGAGAAATAGTCCTTAGGAGAGCATGTCACACCCAACCAGCGATCCACCACTAATACATGATCTGGAAGGTCCGAAAACCTTAGATGCTTACCCAGCTCAACATCCTCAGGCTTCGCTCCCACCAGGACTAATGCGTGATCAGCAGTGACTTCATCGGAGCCATTATCCACGACATCGGCAAGACAAACCCCTGGCACGTCTTCACTCATTAAATGAATGGCCACCGTCAAAGCCAGCTCTTCAGAGTTTGCCACCTTATTGGCATGGATGGTTTTGGCAATGATGTCCAGATTTTCAAAGTACGCATCCACTTCTGCTTGATCAGGGAACTCCTCATTCCATTGGCAAGAGGAGTAATAGGAACATTTTTCCAGACAATCAAGCTTAAGCGGGCGGGTTTGATCTCTGACTTCCTGACAATGCTTATCGATAGTCTTCAAGTCATTGAGTTTCAGTTTTGGATGCCATTTGGTGGATGAGAGCAGCTCAGGAAAGTCCGTCATGGCCTCATCAAGTGCTCTTTTGAGTCCACTCTGTACTTTTCGATTCTTTAAAGGTCGGGGTGAACGATCCACCATTAAATCCGGGTCCGTCTTTAACAGACTCGCCGGTGAAAGCTGCCGGACAGCTTGCTTGGGACTCTGCTTTTTATTGACATGACCGGACTTACGAGGTGAAGAAGGAGGAGGCGAGCCTGAAATAGTCATAGTGATTCCCTTCACTTTGAATGATTCAGGATGACAATTACAGCCTGTCACACTGTTCTGTATTAATGAGCCTTAACAATCACTATAGAAGAGACTGTTATTGCATTGCCCCGTATTCGGAATATTTAGAAGAGGCTATAAAACCATCCAAAAACGGTAGGAATCAGCTCCTCTGTGTGGAACAAGTTCTGGGGTTAGCGTCTAAACCTTGATTCTTGATTTGAACATCACAGCAGCAAGGCCACCCAGGACAATGCCGGAAACCAGTCCACCCAGGTGAGCAGCATTGGCCATTTGCCCAAGCACTGGTCCAAGAATGTCGGTATAACCAATCACCAGCCAGAGAATCATGAATCCGTAGATGGCCGGTGGCAGCCCCATATAAAAGCTTTTATCCAACCGTTCACGCACCATGCTGTACCCCATCAAGCCATAAACTACACCTGAGAGACCACCAAACAGTACCGAACCATCTGACATGGCGTATTGTGCAAAGTTGGAAAGCACCCCGGTCAACAAAACCAGACCCAGCAGATGAATACCACCCTGATGCATTTCAATTCGACCGCCCAACACATAAAACATCAGCGCATTGAACACCAGATGAAGAATGCCAAAATGGATAAAGATCGGGGTGATCAGCCGCCAGTATTCATGAGTTTCCAGGGTATGAGCGAGACTGGCGTAATAGATGTAGCCATTGGATATCTTGAAGTCCACAAAGGTGAAGCTGGAGATGGCTTGAATGTTCTCCCCAAGATGGGTCAGAACTGCCACCACCAGACACACCGCCAGAATCAGAAAGGTAAAAGGAAAGCTCTTCCAGGGAATGCTTTTGAAGAAGTTGCCTACTTCAGGCCCTTTTCGGGGCGGTGCCACTGCCAGCTCCAGCTCACCGGATTGCCAGTCCTCGTAGAACTTCTCTACGGCTTCCCCCTGCTGCTCATTCTGAGTCCACAACACCTGTTTTCCGGACTCTTCCGTAATTCTGTGGGGCACGCCCTGCCGGTATAAAAAGTAGGACAATGCACTCAAATCCTTGTCTGCAGGAAGCTCCAGTGCCCTATACATAGTCAACTCTTGTTTTATCGAAAGCGATTAGTGTAGTCAAATACCCTGCCCTACCAAGGACGTTATTGGACATCGTCATTAGGATACCATCTTAATTTAGATCGGCAGGCTTCATAAAAATTGTGGTTCAGAGGATGTAGTAACCGCAGCTGTTGCTGCTTCTTGCGGATCAAAATAACGTCATCTGGAGCCAGCTCGATATCCACCTGTCCATCAAAGCTGATGCGGGGATGGATTTCGTTACCTTCGTGAATCACCAGCTTCAACTGGCTGTTGCCATCCACCACCAGAGGGCGGTTGGTCAACATATGAGGGTACATGGGCACCAGAACAATGGCATCCAGCTTGGGGTGCATAATAGGACCACCACCGGACAGGGCATAGGCTGTCGACCCGGTCGGCGTAGCCATGATCAGCCCGTCTGAGCGCTGGCGATAAACAAACTGATCTTCGATGAACAGTTCAAATTCGATAATCTTGGTCGAGATACCCGGGTGCAGCACCACATCGTTCAGCGCGTCACCGCAACCAATGGTTTTGCCTTTTCGCTCCACCTTCGCTTCCAGCAGAAACCGGCTTTCCATCCGGTACTGACCCGCAAGGATTTCGCCAATACTGGTTTCCAGCTCGTCCGGTGAAACATCTGTCAGAAAACCCAGCCGTCCGCGGTTAACCCCGACAACGGGTACATCATAAACAGACAGCTCCCTTCCGGCGCCCAGCAGGCTGCCATCGCCTCCTACCACAACCACCAGATCACAGGTTTTGCCCATTTCAGCACGATCACACACGTCAAAGCCATGATCCGGTAGAAGATCAGACAATTGCTCATCCAGTGATACAGCTACACCCTGCGAATGCAGAAAATGGGTCAGGCGCTTCAGGGTCCCATCAATATGAGCCTTACCCTGTCGACCTGTCACCCCTACCCGCTTGAATTCTTCCATCGGTCTAAATCACTTGTCATTGGTGAATGCATTCAGCACACAAGCCCGACGGTAGACTATCAGCCTGACCAGGCTTCTGATGAACGAATATAAACACTCTCAGATGAATCTGTTACTCTTATCTCAACCCAACAGGGCCCCGACCCATTTCTGAACAGACAAAAATGAATCGACTCTCGCATCAACAGGTGGCCCGGGACATAGACTGGTTATTGAGCAGCCCTTCTATCATCAATCCCAATTTTGATTCGAGATTTATCTGTCCCGCAACCAGCCCGGCACACCCCTACCAGATTACAGGCTCTGGCTATTCAGAGCTAGTGGATATTCTGCATCAGCGCCGCAGCCACCTGCTGGGTATTTATTATGAATCCCTCTGGCAGCATATTCTGAGACATTCCCGGGAGTATGAGCTGATTGCCTGCAATCTGCAGGTTCAGAATAATCACCAGACACTGGGTGAGTATGACCTGATTCTCAAGTCACTGAGTGAAGCCGTTTTCATTCATCGGGAACTGGCCGTCAAATACTATCTGGGGCTGCCTTCCAACACGCGCACAGCGAGCCCCTGGCACCACTGGGTAGGACCAGGGCTCAGAGACAGAATGGACAGAAAACTCAACCATATGTTGAGGCATCAGATTACTCTTTCAGACACCCAACCGGGTAGAAATGTACTGAACGCTCTGAATATCTCGGAAGTGAAAACAGAAATTCTGTTCCAGGGTTATTTGTTTTACCCCATTTCAGGTATCTGTCCAATCCCTCAAGATTGCTCTGCAAACCACCTGAGAGGTCACTGGCTACCGATCAACCAGTTAGAATCCTGGCTGGAGCAGGATGGAGAAGAGGCCTGCTATCTGCCTCTGCCAAAATCTCTTTGGCTATCGACTTATCGGGGCCTGCCTGATCCTGCAACTCACCTGACCCGGGAAACACTGATCAGTCGACTGCAGTCGCAACTATTTAACAGCGCCCGACCCCAAATGGTGGTTCGATGCCATGATCAGGAAGGTGAATTAATTGAGAGCAGTCGTTTTTTTGTCGTGCCCGATGATTGGGAAGCCAGAGCCATAATGGCCGCAGAAATATAAGAAACAGTGGTTAATAGAACAATTTGTATCAAGCTGTTGCCAGCATTGGTTAATACTTCAAGGATTGTTTTTTAACGAACGAGTTGGCTTTATGAAACTATCGAGATTTTCTGTTTATCGTATTGAATCTCTGTTATTCATAACACTTGCCCTGTTTTTGATTATTCAACCTTCTCATTCCAGAGCCAGTGGACTGATTGACACCCTGACCAGTCAATTAAATATCAGCCAGTTTCAAGCACAGGGCGGAGCCGGTTCATTATTGCAAATGGCCAATAGTAAACTTTCAAAAGACGACTTTAACGTAATAAAGGAAGCTCTTCCTGAAACACCGGAGTTGTTGAAACAGGCGCCAGAAGTTGATCACACAAAAAACTCATCATCATTATTGGATTCAGCCAGCTTGTTAGGCAGTTTTGATACCCTGAGCAAACAGTTCAAAACCCTCGGGCTTGATAATGACATGATTGGAAAGTTTTCTTCGGTACTGATTGATTATCTTAAAGATGGCCGAAGCAGCGAAGCAGCCGGTTTATTAAAATCAGCCTTACCGTCAGGCTTGATGGACTCAGCGGGCTCCCTGCTTGAAAAGTTTTAATCACTGTTCCATTCACTGAAACCACGGCGCCCTTGAAGACCCCCTGTATGAACCAGTAACAATCGCATGGGCTGGGGCATGTCTCCGGATTCGACTTTATGCTTGAGAGCCAATAACAGCTTTCCGGTATAAACCGGATCCAGGGGGACGCCGGTCTCCCGCTCAAACTCTTTGATGAACTGAATCAGTTCAGGGGTTGTTTTCCCATAGCCTCCACAATGATGGTTCAGCTCCAGACTCCAGCGATCGTCTGATGGTTCAAGATACTGCCGAATATCTGCGTTCAGAAAGTCAACCCCCTTCAAAACAGGAAAGCCTCTAACCCAGGCAGCACCTTGAGTGCTCCGGATCACTCCTGCAAGGGTGGCTCCAGTGCCACAGGCCATCCAGATTTCATCATAATCAGCCAGGACTACTGAACCTGCAGATAGAATATCCTCACATCCTTTGACACCCAATTCACCCGATCCACCTTCAGGAATTACAAGTACCTGCTCCGATGAAAGAGATAACTGATTCAATAAAATGCGATGAAATTCCGGTTGATACCTCTGCCTGTATTCAGAACGGCTGACATAAACAAGCTTCATTCCCCAGGATTCTGCATCTTGTAACATGGCGGATGGATTAACAGGCTTTTCACCCCGGACAATACCTATTGTTTTAAAACCCAAAAGATGACCAGCCGCTGCCATAGCATGAAGATGATTGGACCAGACTCCACCAAAACTAAGAAGCGTATTAATACCGCGGCATTGAGCTTCTTTAAGATGACACTTCAACTTAAACCATTTGTTTCCACTAATCACTTTATGAAGTTGATCAAGCCGAAGAACATCCAGTGCAATAGGAGAACGACGTATAAAAGAGGGGTTTATTCTTTCAACTGGTACTTTATTACCAATTACATCTGAAAAGTACATATTGACATTTATTCTTCTTGTTTTGACGTTAATTAACAGTTAATACCGTAATAAGTCAGTGATATAAACGATATCAGTAATAAAGAATACATATAACAAGCCTTCATTCCACTGATCTACGTGCTACAATGGAATCTCACTTAAACATTGTACTCTTACCTGATGCCCAAAAAGACAGTGTCTCGTGCGACGCTAAATGCTTTGAAAGGTAGCAGACAAGCAGCTACAGCGTCCCCGGAGATAGAGAAAAAATGGCAAACAAACTGTTCGTTGGTAACCTGGCCTTCGCCGCGACGGAACAAGATCTGGAAGAGGCTTTTGGTGCCTTCGGCGAAATCGAGGAATGCAAGATTATCCTTGATCGTGAAACCGGTCGTTCTCGTGGCTTTGCTTTCGTAACATTCAGTTCTACTGATGCTGCCGAAGCAGCTCTGGCTCTGGATGGACAGGATGTAGCTGGTCGCAGCATCCGCGTAAGCATTGCAACTGAGCGTCCACGCAACAACAATGGCGGTGGTCGTCGTGGCTTTGGTGGGAATCGTGAAGGCGGTCGTCGCTTCTGATACCCACAGCCCTGCTTCAAAAAGCTGGTGTCTACCAGCTTTTTTTTCGCCTGCTGTTTACCCTTTCTGAATACTCAGAGTAAAAGCCGTAACAATAGACACCCTTGGAATTGCTCCACGGCTCTGACATCCTGCTTCGCCCTAACTCCTACATCCTGTGGTCGTGCATTACAGGGATACATTACGTCCATGTAAATAAAAAAAAACGACTATCTGAAAGATAATCGTTTTTGTAGATGGCGGACCGGACGGGACTCGAACCCGCGACCTCCGGCGTGACAGGCCGGCATTCTAACCAACTGAACTACCGGTCCGCGTATCTTGCTTATGAAGCGTTTCGCTTCAYCTTGAACTTGGTGGGTGATGACGGGATCGAACCGCCGACCCTCTGCTTGTAAGGCAGATGCTCTCCCAGCTGAGCTAATCACCCAAATCTAAAGACTTTCGTCTTCAAATGTCGATTGCGCCTGTCGTGCAATCTTTACTCTCTACTAAAAAATGGCGGACCGGACGGGACTCGAACCCGCGACCTCCGGCGTGACAGGCCGGCATTCTAACCAACTGAACTACCGGTCCGCATATCTTGCTTATGAAGCGTTTCGCTTCATCTTAAACTTGGTGGGTGATGACGGGATCGAACCGCCGACCCTCTGCTTGTAAGGCAGATGCTCTCCCAGCTGAGCTAATCACCCTGAGTCGAATATTGTGCCTGTCGGACAATATCCTTTAAAAAAATGGCGGACCGGACGGGACTCGAACCCGCGACCTCCGGCGTGACAGGCCGGCATTCTAACCAACTGAACTACCGGTCCGCGTATCT
>NZ_LASA01000051.1 GCF_001562015.1 Endozoicomonas arenosclerae
GCCTTTATTGGTGGCGTCGGTAACATTGCCCTGGGTGGTCAGTTGGGTGGTACTGCCAATGGTCAGGCCCCGACCGCTGGACGAGATAAGGTTGGCACCGTCCACGGACCAGTCGGTGGTGCTGTTGTCGGTAATGTTTCCGGACGTATTGACCCGGTCCACGCCACTCAGTGATCGGCTGCCACTCTCCAGCGTCTGGGTACCGGTCACCGTCCAGGCTCCGCCCGTATTATCAGTGACGATATCCTCAGAATCGTTCGGATTGGTACTGCTGCCGGTATAACTTTCACTGCCAGTGAAGGTCATGTCGGCGACCGTGATGGTCGAGACGTCACTGATATTCTTATTCAGGTCGACTGTCTGACCCACGGCCAAACCATTGCTCACGCCCCGAGTCGTTTCAACCTGACTGACACCCTCAAAAGTGATCGAGCCACCTATGGCTTTGTTGGTGCCAGCCACCGTCCAGTTCCAGACATTATCTGCGGAGACTGCGATACTGTCTTTGATCTTCGCGGTACTTTTCACCTGACTGATCTGGCTGAAGTCATAGTTCTTATAAATGATCTGCCCCGCCGCAGCCAGATTCATTTCATCGGTGTCTGCCACCGTGGTGCTGTCAACCAGTCGGTCAGTGCCCGAGCCGATGTACACCGTACTGGCATCAAAGTGAATGTTGGCCACCTTATAGCCCGACACACCTTCTTCGATACCCACATTCTGGCCAGCAAACTGATTCGTGACGGAACCGCTTGTGGTCACCTCATCAATATTACTGAAAGTGAAACTGCCGTTATTGACGGTCCGGCTGGCCTGGATGAACCAGGTGCTGTTGGCCCGGTCATCGGTCAGGGTGTCATAGACACCGGTACCGATGTATTCATCGACCTTGCGGAACTTGATCCCCCCGGCCTGCAAAAACTCACCGTCGGTATCGCTGTTCACCACCACGTCCTGGCTCGCCATCGAGCTGGTCACCGTACTGCCTTCGCTGCTCAGGCCACCGATCCGGGACAGATAGTAGTTGTTATCATTGGCTTCGTTCGCGCCGGTTAACGTCCAGTTGTTTTTATTGTTGTCTACGACAGTGTCATCATTTTCAGCCCGGCCGGTGTAAGCCTTACTGCCCGCAAAGGCAATGCCGCCCACCGTGATGTCAGTGGCATTCAGCTGGACTTCCTGACCCGAACTCATCTCATTGGTGATCGCACCGGTGGTGGTGATCCGGTCGGTGCCTGCAACGGTCAGGGCATTGTCCGTGGAGAAGGCCAGATTATCGCCCCGTACCGCCCAGCCTTTATTGGTGGCGTCGGTAACATTGCCCTGGGTGGTCAGTTGGGTGGTACTGCCAATGGTCAGGCCCCGACCGCTGGACGAGATAAGGTTGGCACCGTCCACGGACCAGTCGGTGGTGCTGTTGTCGGTAATGTTTCCGGACGTATTGACCCGGTCCACGCCACTCAGTGATCGGCTGCCACTCTCCAGCGTCTGGGTACCGGTCACCGTCCAGGCTCCGCCCGTATTATCAGTGACGATATCCGTGGCATCATCCGTCTGGGAGCCGGTATAGCTCTCACTGCCGGTAAAGGTCATGCTTGCCACGTTGATGGTCGACGTGCCGTTATCATCGTCCAGAGTCACCGTCTGACCCACTGTCAGGCCATTAGCGATGCCCTGGGTGGTCTTGATCTGACTGACGCCAGTGAAGGTAATCGAGCCTCCTTTGGCAATGGTATTGCCTTCTACTGTCCAGTTACCGCTGTTGGCGTTATCGTCCACCTTGGCGGTACTGGAGACCCGGTTGATCTGGCTGAAGTCGTAGTTCTTATAAAGGATCTGCCCCGCCGCAGCCAGATTCATTTCATCGCTGTCTGCCACCGTGGTGCTGTCAACCAGTCGATCAGTGCCCGAGCCGATGTACACCGTACTGGCATCAAAGTGAATGTTGGCCACCTTATAGCCGGACACGCCTTCTTCGATGTCTACATCCTGGCCAGCAAACTGATTCGTGACGGAGCCGCTTGTGGTCACCTCATCAATATTACTGAAGGTGAAACTGCCGTTATTGACGGTCCGGCTGGCCCGGATGAACCAGGTGCTGTTGGCCCGGTTATCCGTCAGGGTGTCGTAGGCACTGGCTCCAACGTACTCATCGACGTTGCGGAACTTGATCCCCCCGGCCTGCAAAAACTCACCGTCGGTATCGCTGTTCACTGCCACGTCCTGGCTCGCCATCGAGCTGGTCACTATGCCACCTTCGCTGCTCAAGCCACCGATCCGGGACAGATAGTAGTTGTTATCGTTGGCTTCGTTCGCGCCGGTTAACGTCCAGTTGTTTTTATTGTTGTCTACGACAGTGTCATCATTTTCAGCCCGGCCGGTGTAAGCCTTACTGCCCGCAAAGGCAATGCCGCCCACCGTGATGTCAGTGGCATTCAGCTGGACTTCCTGACCCGAACTCATCTCATTGGTGATCGCACCGGTGGTGGTGATCCGGTCGGTGCCTGCAACGGTCAGGGCATTGTCCGTGGAGAAGGCCAGATTATCGCCCCGTACCGCCCAGCCTTTATTGGTGGCGTCGGTAACATTGCCCTGGGTGGTCAGTTTGGTCGTCTTCTCAATGGTCAGATCCCGACCGATGGACGAGATGAGGTTCAAACCGTCCACGGACCAGTCGGTCGCACTGTTGTCAGTGATATCCCCGATGGTCTTGACCCGGTCCACACCTATCAGTGACCGGCTGCCACTTTCCAGTGTCTGGGTACCGGTCACCGTCCAGGCGCCGCCCGTGCTATCGGTGACGATATCCTCAGAATCGTTCGGATTGGTACTGCTGCCGGTATAACTTTCACTGCCAGTGAAGGTCATGTCGGCGACCGTGATGGTCAAGACGTCACTGATATTCTTATTCAGGTCGACTGTCTGACCCACGGCCAAACCATTGCTCACGCCCCGAGTCGTTTCGACCTGACTGACACCCTCAAAAGTGATCGAGCCACCTATGGCTTTGTTGGTGCCAGCCACCGTCCAGTTCCAGACATTATCTGCGGAGACTGCGATACTGTCTTTGATCTTCGCGGTACTTTCCACCTGACTGATCTGGCTGAAGTCATAGTTCTTATAAAGGATCTGCCCCGCCGCAGCCAGATTCATTTCATCGGTGTCTGCCACCGTGGTGCTGTCAACCAGTCGGTCAGTGCCCGAGCCGATGTATACGGTACTGGCATCAAAGTGAATATTGGCCACAGTGAACCCAAGGATGTCCTGCTTTATTTCGACATCCTGGTTAGCGACCTCACTTTCTACAGCCCCTTCTGTACTAACCGTCTCAACATTAACAACCTGTAACGAATCATCAGCCTTTGATGCGCCAGACTGAGTGACTTTCCAGTTACTATCTAGTACAAGGTCATCAACAGTATCAGCCTCTTCTTTACCATCAATGACCCCTATTCCCTTAAAGGTGATTGTGTTACTGGTAATGCTTCCGTCTGAATTAACAGTGAAACTATCTACTTTCGAAGTACCCGTAAGTGTTCCTGATGATGTTGAAACAGTTTCTGTTACTGTGCCGTCGGTTGAAACAGACGCTGTTCCTGAAATGACTGTTTCTACATTTGTCAGTTCAATATCATTCAGTTTTACAGCGTTGCCAGGATCATCTGCACTCGAAAGAGTAATGCTTCCGCCATCTTGAATAAAAATGTCATTTGTAGAGTTGGCATTGACTGTAGGGGAAGAAGAAAAACCTGATATTGCACCCAGCTTATTCTTACTTTCTGAATCAGTATTTCTTCCCACGGTTATTGTTAGAGCAGCTTCAGATTCTAAAGCCCCATCCCCAACGAGTTTTACTGCGCCATCATTAATAAAATTTTGACTTACAGAAGTAAAAGTACCACCCTGTGTATCAACTAAAATACCTTCATTGATGTGTACAGTATTTCCAGCATCAATATCAACGTTGAATCTAGATCCATTATCAACATACATTGACTCAGAGTTATCCCATTTCTGAGATTTAATATGTGCATTAATAAATACATTATTATCTGCTTGTAAGGACAATGTTGGATCGTTTGACTTTGACCATTTTTGACTGTGCTTGTATATGATATCGCTGGCTACAGTGATGCTTCCCTTTTCTGGGTCAGCAGAACTGGCCTGAATGGTGATATTAGCGCCACTAAGCAAAGAGTCTTCAAGTGCGTTGGTAGTAACGTAACTGATATTGTCTGCAGGATCTGAAATACTGATATCATCATTATGATCAACCAGTGCATCGTAAGTATCTTGATCAACAACAACTGCTACTTCTGGATCAAGCAACCAACTGCCATTTTCACCTTGATCTGCCCCAGCATTTACCGTCCCCGTAACAAAAAGCTGCCTCTTACCAGAAGTCTCAACAAAACCACCATCGCCACCGTCTTTACCACCACGGGCTTTAATCTCACCATGGAACTCAGCGGTGTCATCGGACCAGACTATTACCTTGCCGCCATCACCATTTTCAGTGGCACTGGCATCGATGGTGACATTTTCTTCTACGGTTACATGGGTAGCGTTATAAACGTCAGCATTCTTACCCTGATAATCTCCACCCACAAGAACAGTACCCCCACCATTCTCACCGGTGGCAATGATGCTGGCGTCTCCAGTCAGGCTGATTGTGTCGCCTTCAATCTGAACTTTTCCGCCTTTACTTCCAGTTCCTTCACCCGATACATCAATTTTTCCGGAATGAGCCACTTGCGCGCCAAAGCCACCCAGGCGAACAACGCCACCTTCTGTGGAAATACCTTTAGCTTCAATTAAGCCGGTGTTATTGACTGCGTTATCAAAGAGGCCTTTTGCAACATCCGCAGTTAAGAGAACTTCACTGCCTTTGAGTGTGCCTTCATTCAATACAGCGTCTTTTAAGCCCAGTTTGTTTTCAAGAACTTCCTTGGTGACTTTAACCCCGATCAGTTGATCTGCATCGAAAGTCACTACCGCTTCATCACCGGCTGCCAGGGCTACTAAACCGCCTGAAATTAAACCGGTATTCTGAACACTTTTACCTTGTAAAATAGCGCCACTGACAGCTGAAATACTGCCCTTGTTAATGACGTATCCCGTTTCTCCGTCCTTACCTTCAAAAATGTAGTTACCATTCATGAAGTCCTCAGTGTTGATATCCAACCCTGAAGCTACAAAACTGTTTACATTGATCTGCGAAGTTTCGGTAAACAGCAGTCCCCTGGGGTTTACAAGAAGAACATGACCTTTGGCATCAATGGTTCCGAAGATCTCACTGGGGTTTTCATCCAGGATACGGTTTAACACCATATCGGAAGACGATGACTGAATAAAACGAACAATTTCATCTTCACTGACGTTGAATGAATCCCAATCGATAGCCAGCAAGTCCGTTGCCTGATCGACATTGGTAATTTTGCCATCCACGCTGATCGAGCCATCACCGCCTACGACTACGCCACCTTGTGGTGCCGCAAACACGGCTTCTGAACCCAGAAATGAAAGTGCCAGTGCACTTCCAGCCAAGGCTCTACGGTGAATGGCAAAAGAATAAGAAAGTGGATTCAGTTCGAATGACTTCTTTATTCCGAGATCTTTCTGTCCAGTTATTGTCTTGGTCATATTGCTTTCCTTGCGTATCCTGTGGGGCTGTCAGGAAGTGTCGCTACAGCCACGGAAATCAATGTTCAGTTCAGGTAATAAGTAAAATCAGCTAACAGTTGCCAGTCCGCATCGTTGCCGACTGTACCAGTGCTTGATTTATCAGAAACCGGTTTTGAGAAGGTTAAAGTAGAGGCAAACTGATCCATCCAGTTGAGTCTCATTAATAAGCCGATACCTGCAAGATGAGCCCAGGGATCAACTGGCTTCTCATCCACCTCATTAGATTTATAAGCGTTTTCGATCCCGTATGCAGCCTCCGCAATAATGGCGTACTGAAGAACATCGCTCAGACGATGACCACCATAAACATCAAAATCAAAACGCTCAGGCACATCAAAATACATCTCAGCACCTATATAAGCACCGGTATCAGCAGAAAACTCACTGGGGGAGTAGGCTCGAACCCCACTGGAACCACCCAGCGAGAATTGCTCGAATGCAGGTAATCCAGTATTACCATAGCGGAGCTTCGTTTTAAGAATTAAACGAGACTCACTATCGGTCATGGGTAAAGGAATAAAGAACAGTGAATTACTGTCCAGAGCTACTTTGTAATAATCATCTCCACGAGCATTGTCCACTTCATTCTTAAAGCGACCATACTGGAGACCCAGCCGTCCCATATTCAGAGTTTTGAATCGAGTGCTAAGATGATCGCCTTCAAAAATAAACTCAACAGCTTTTGCCTTGTCACCCTCGTTCAGACCAACCGCAACGGGTAACGCAGAATCCCTATCAGAATTCTTATCACTTAACCTTAAACCTAAAGCAAAATTTTCGGCTCTGGATCTTTTCAATTGATGCATCAGCGTAAGAGTATAGGTTGTATTTGTGCCTGTAATTCCAAACCTATTTACTGTTTCTTCACTATCAGAGGTAACTGCATAATCATTCTTCTCCGTGAAGAACTCTAGACGTGTCCTTGAGTCATACACTGGCAAGCTATAACGAAGCTGGTATAGATCAGCATTATCAGGATTGAATGATTTAAGAGCGCCCAGTGACAGTTGATCACCTATCCCTGTCGGATTCATCCAGTCACCCTGAACAAAGAGTCTGTGCTCACCGGTAAATTCTGGTCCATGGTTATCAGCACGGACGGTTAACTGCCACTCTTTCTCATCACGAACTTGCAGATTCAGATTGGACTCACCCAGATTGTCGCCTTTTTCAAAGAAGCCATAAACATTCAAACCCGGTAAATCATTCAGAAGATAAATACTTTCTTCTACTTTCTGGTTATTAACCAGATCACCCACTTGTTCTTCAAAGGGTTTTACCAATTGTTCGCTGTCGTACTTTTTATTACCTTCGACAACGACTTTACCTAACGTACCAGCAACAATATCCAGTTGAACGACACCTTGCTGTACATCTTGCGGGGGAACGAACACTTTGGCCAGAAATAACCCCCGCTCTCTATAGAAACGGGTAATTTCTTCTGTGATGGCAATAATATCTGAGTAAGTAAGACCTCTTTGAGAACGCTGTTTACGCAGAAGCGCATTGAGTTCATTCAGATCATCAAGCGTAAGGTCATCAGAACCCTGCTCAAGTTTCTGCTTTAAAAACTGACCCAGCTGTTCAAGGTCCTGCTGAAGAAAACCACTATCAAGGGTGTCTTCTACTCTCATAAAATCCTGACGCAGATCCTCAGCCAGCTTTTCAATGGCTTGACGAGTGATACCTGCTTCCGGATACTCAGGAAGATTTCTAAAAGCAAAGCCATTAACAGTAATATGAGGTTCGTTACCGAACTCATCTTCTTCTGCAAAAGCACCTTCTGAATCATCGGGAAGGTCGCTCTTGCGTTCTTCAAACTCTTTCTCGATATCTCTTGGATTAATATCCGGCGCTTCTGGGATCAGGCTAGGTGTCGCAGGTACATCTACTGCATGTACATGGGCACTGACCGCCAGCATATGGGCAAACAGAGGGGCGAGCACGAAAGGCCGTAATATACGGCCTCTTTTATTATCTCCATTACGGTACTGCCTGAAGTTTCCGTTCACTGCTTCAATCCTTTTTCTTGTTCTTTACTGCCACCCTGGTGCCGGATAGCCAAAATTCCTGTTACAAGATCATCTTTTTCTTTTTATTTACAGCCATGATCGAATTAAATATTTAAAGATGGATCATGACCTTTCTACATATGACTATTTTTTAACCCAATAGCGGAAACTATACATACCCCACTTAGGTGATCTAGTTCAAACTTCTGACTACACGAAAACCAGTAACATCATCCGGCTGACCCGAATGATTGACTTTACTGGTAACCAGACAGCGTTTCAGCGGATCTTTTCGACTCCCCCCCATAGCCAATAACTGACCATTGCCATCAAAAGCCCATTCTTGAACATTACCTACGTAATTAATCAGGCCATTATCATTAGGCTTACCCGTCGTGGCCTTGACCAATGACTTACCTTTTTGCAAAGAGCCAAATTTGATATAACAATTTCGGTCTGGATCAGCTCCATTACGCTCAGCGTTGGAAACACTCATCCACTCATTCTTGGTGGGGATTCTGTAGCTATATCCGGACTGCTGACTCAGCCACTGTGTGTAGGCCTTGGCCTGAGCAATGCTGATATTACTGGCAGGCATACCTGTATCTCCGGAGAGTGGTGAACATTGCCCGGTTTTTTTGCAGTAGTTGTTAAAGTCTCCCACAGTAATCTCATAACGACTGACGGCTAGCTTTTTACTGCCCCCTTTGGCAACGATCAGAACAGGACTCTTTCCGCCATCGCTCAGGTAATCCTGACAAAAATAACGTCTGCCTTTACTGCCTGATCCAGGACGAAGGTGGGCGCACATATCAATTGAGATAGCAGACAAAGATGCAGACTTTGGAAACAAAGCAAGAGAATCTGCTTTTATACGGCGAGCAGAAGCCGGACTGTGTCGCGCAACTGTTTTAATACAACTACCCAGACTGTTTACAAAACCTGCCTGTTCTTTGTTATAACGAGCTTTACTGACTTTCTGCAACTGATTGACTTTAGATGTCAAATCACCCTTGATATCAATACGAGCATTGCAGGAGAGTGAATCTTTAACAGCAGCAACAGCGGCGTTTATTTTTCGTTGTTGCGCTTCTCTGGCAAGACGCTGTTCTCTGGCCTTACGCTCTTTTTCCAGCCTTAACTGCTCCTGCTTTCTGGCCTCAGCCAGTCTTTCAGCTTCAGCCTGTGCGGCGAGGCGTTGTTCTTCCTGTCTTTTCAGTAATGCTTCTTCGGCGTTTGCCAGTAAGGAAGCCTCCTGCTCCAACAGGTCAGATTCATTTTGCCAAAGACCAGCTTCATCAAGTAGACGCTTAGCTTCTGACAGTTTGCCATCAGATCTGGCCTGAGAAGCCGCATCAAGAAAAACAGACATCGCTTTTTGTCGAGCTCCAACAATACTGTCAGTATCACCGGGTGCCAAAGCCATGTACTCACCAATGAGTGTATTAACTTTCTCACTCCAGGTTTCACTCAATGGCTCACTGATGGCTTCATTCAGACGTTCGAGAGACAAGCGCTGATTCATTTCCAACTCAACGTTTGCACGAATATTGACTTGCAACTCTTCCTGAATTTCATCCTGCAATGATTCACGAAGTTGGGTTTCATCAACCAGGTGTGTTTGCTGATAAACCAACCCGGCAATAACAGATGCCGCTATAGTTCCACCGCCAATGTAATAAGGTAACTTTGATTTACTGAAAAATGCAGCCTTGAAAGCATCAACCGTCTGAGTACGCTGATCCCCTTTTAATTGCAAAGCTTTCGCCAAAGCTTTCCATTGCCGTTTGGAGAGTCGCTTGATTCGTTCCGGCTTCAGTTTTTTATCAAAGGCCTGATCTGCAGGTGTTTTGTCGTAGGGGTGCTTCCCAGCAAATAACTCGTATGTCACGCAAGCCAGAGCATAAACATCATCACTGGGTGATGGCTCTTCACCTTTAAGCATTTCATAGCTTGCGTAAGTCGGCGTTAAAGCACTGAGGCTGCCAGCATCAAATACTGTTTTATCATCCGTTGAGCCACTACTTATACCTGTCGAAGACACCGCACGTGCGATACCAAAATCGAAAACTTTCGCTGTTTTATTCTTGGTAAAGAAAATATTACCCGGTTTAAAATCGGAGTGAATAATACCCTGCGAGTGCGCATAAGCCAGTGCTTCTGAAACATCTTTAAATACACTGTAAGCTTCTTCCTGATCCAGACCGACACCTGCACACTGACGAATAATTTCATCCAGCGGGGCACCTTCCATAAATTCCATGGTCATGAATACCATGTCACTGTCCCGGTCAAAATCGTAGACCGTTACAATATTAGGATGCGCCAGGTTCTGAGACTTTCTGGATTCACGCTGTAATGAAATAAAAGCATCCGGATGCCGTTTAAAGTCATCATTCAACAGCTTGACCGCGACATAAGGGTTACGATCTTTTGCCTCTACTTTTCTGAGATCGACTGCCTGATAAACAGCCCCCATTCCTCCTGCACCGAGCATCTTCTTAAGCTCAAAGCGATTCTTTATCAGGGTTTTCTTTTGAGGAGCAGGCTGTTGTGGTACATCACCCTGCGATGCAGTGATCGGTGACTGGCCGGTTATAACCGTTTCATCCTGATGACCAGGAGCTGCTGACTGTACAGACTGATTCGTCAGAACTGTCGCATCATCATTCGGAGTTGGAGTGGACGTATGGCTTTGATTCTCAGTGACAATTCTTGTCTTATCATCAGCACTCATTTCATTCCCTGTACTTCTGCTGTTTTATTGCTTCTATGCAAATGGAACACTCAGGTCAGATCTTTATTAATTTCTTAGAATCTTGAACAAGTTTGATCCATGTAGCTGAAAACCTGTGAACTGATACTAATTTTTATTGCCTGATCAAACAAGCACCGATAGGTATTTTTTCTTAAGTTTTAATGAAACCATTTTAAAATAACAATCCATCTAGTCTTTTTGAATTAGATGCACCAAAACAGTGACCACAACATTCTTCACTACTGAATCATTTTTTTCAATCGGATCAAAGAATTGCAGAAATATCTCACAACAAGACCCTAGCCAAGCCGGTCTTGTGTGGGCTAATATCGACTGGCATGCTTTCACTGCATTCTTTATGGCAAGTTTTTACTGAATTCAGTGGCTACCAATAGCCATTAAGAAATCAACACTCTGGTTTCCTTGTTAACCAGGAAATAGCCAAAATAAACAAGGCCATAACAAGGTGCTCAAGGCATAAGTCATTGACCACCAACAAATAAACAAGGCCAAGTACAACTGCACTCATCTGAATCAACCAGGAGTTATGCAAATAATCGCTTCTCTTGCAAGAAGGTTCAGATAACAAACAGCAGAATGTATGAGCTGGAGGAACAAGCTTTCTAGAACAGTGTCAGAAAGCTTCTTTCATAGAAAGAATAAGAAGAGTGGGCCAAGTATGGCAGAAAATCTTGTATTCAAGGTGATTGACAGCCCGGCGGAAACCAACATGACGGGCCATACCAAAACCTTCTCAATGGCAGGGGGTAGCATTGGTCGCTCAGATTCCAACAACTGGGTCCTTCCCGATATTGAGCGCATAGTTTCTTCGATGCACGCCCAGATCGTTTTTCAGGAAAGTAACTATTTTCTTCTTGACCAGAGCACAAATGGCACATTCCTGAATGGTTCAGAGAAAGCCATTGGCAAAGGTCAACAAATCCAGCTGAATGATGGCGATGTGATCAGCATGGGTCACTATCAACTGAAGGCCGTACTAAAGGTCAAGCGCAAAGACTTGCCTGAAGGGCTCGACAGTGTTGACTTCCTGGACACTTCCGACAAAACCACCATTGGCTCTATGGCCGATATTCCTGCAACACCAGCCCAGGAATCACCAGCCTTTGATGAATGGCTCGACACGCCTAAAAGCAGTGAAACTCAACACAACGTTTGGGGAGCAATAGACCCTTCAATGGGTAGCAGCGAAGTACAGTCTCAGTCATTGGATCCATTGGCATCCAGCACACCGGCTGCCGATGATTTTTTTGGTATTTCAAGTTCTGAAGGTACTACAGATCCATTAGCTGCGATGTCAGGAGGCAGTTCATCCAACACAGATCCATGGGCTACTGCTGATTCGGGCCAAAGCAATGACTGGTGGCAAGAATCCTCCCAGGCAGATCACGCTCCGGCCATTCAACAGTCTATACAAACACCCAGACCTGCTGCGGCAATAGCGGATCCGACACCTTCTGTTCAAGCTCAACCCGTCACAATGAACGACATGAGCCTTGACCAGCTACTCTCTGAACCTGAGCCTTCGATTCAGCAACCTGTACAGCAACCAATAGCGCCTGCAGCTACCCCACAGATCCCAGCTGCTCAAGACGATGCAATTTTTGACTCGTTTTTGGCTGAACCTGCTCAGGCCCAGCTTCAGGCAGAACCCGCTCAACCTCAGATTCAGCCTGAAGCTGTATCACTTCCCCCTGTTTCTGAAACTTCACCAACGGCACCAATACCCCAGCCGGTACAGTCAGTTTCACCTCCACCCGTACAGCAAGTTGTCGCCCCTACTGCACAACAACCAGGCACCGGTGGAAGCAGCCATCATCTTGCAAACCAGCTAGGGATAGAGGTAAAGACTCAGAGTGAACTGGATCGAATCGATCAGGAAGCCGCTCTGTTGATCAAGGAAACCTCCAGTCGCTTAATGGATCTGCTGAGAGCCAGAAGTACCGTAAAGAACGAACTTCGGGTCGAGCGCACCATGATCGAGAGCCAGGACAACAATCCACTGAAATTTTCAGCCACAGTGGAAGATGCCCTGAACATGATGTTTGGACGGAACAGCAACGCGTTTATGTCTCCCTCCGCTGCCATTAAAGACAGTTTCGACAATATTTCTGATCATCAGATTGCCGTACTGGTGGGTATGCGCACAGCCTATGACGCCATGTTGACCCAATTTGCTCCGGACAAGTTATCATCCCTGTTTGAACGTATGAACGGCAAAGGTCTGTCCATGAATCGCAAAGCCAGGAATTGGGAGACTTTCCAAAAGTGGTTTGCAGACCTTCAGTCTGATCCCGAAGCCACCTATAACAGGCTGTTTGGAGAAGTCTTTGCTGAAGCTTACGAAAAGAAGCTGGCTGAGTTGAAGTCAGTGCGAAGCATGCAGCCTTGAGATAACAATAATCCGGAGCGATACGACCATCTTGTATCAATCCTATGCATACAGTTTGCACCGGCAAAGCCTTAAACCATTGCCGGATTGAATCGTTTGAGAAATGGAGTTTGAGATGATCTTAACCAAGCCAGTAAAACTATTGAGTACACTGCTATTCCTGTTTGTTATCACGGGTTGCAGTACCAGTCGCGAAGTATTGAACTTTGATACCAGCGCAGAGCTGAACCTGCAGGCAGCGAGTGATGTCAACCTGGATGCAGACGGACGCCCTTCTCCACTGGTGATTCGAATTTTTAAACTGGCTGATGCCCGTCAGTTTGAAAGGGAAGATTTTTTGACGCTTTATGAGCAGCCAGAAGACCGTCTGGGTAAAGATCTGCTGGGTACAGTTCAGTTAAAGGAACTGGCCCCGGGCGAAACCCGCCTTGAAACATTTGAACTGACTCCGGATATTCGCTACCTGGGCATACTGGCTGAATATTCCCGATACGATGAAACGACGACCATGCTGGTCCTGCCTGTCAGTGCCCATTACAGCAATGACTTCTCTCTGATTGCCAGTGAGAAAGGGCTCTCTGAACAACCATGAGAGAAAGAATGGCCCATAACAGCGTTGTACTCCAGAGCAAGGATTCCTGATCAATGTCCAATAACAATAAGGTCATCTGGTCTGAAGGCATGTTTCTTCGGCCGCAGCATTTCCAGCAACAGGAAAGGTACTTTGAACAATACATTGAGCATCGTACCCGAGCCTGTGGTGCTTATTTCTGGGGGTTGAACAAACTCAGAATTGATATCGAGCTGCTGAAACTGGGTAAGATATCCATCATTGAAGCTCAAGGTGTATTCAGTGACGGTACACCGTTTTCACTCCCCACGACCGAGCGACCGCCGGCTATTCTGGATGTGCCAGTCAATACCCGTAACGAAGTCGTTTACCTCTGCCTGCCGTTAAGAAGCCCCGGTGGCCGACAAAGCACTCGCCAAACAGACGACTCTTCACAAATACGCTTTTTCAGTGAAAGTTCTGAGGTTCGTGACAATGCCTCAGAATCTGCCGAGCAAGCTGCTGTTGAGCAGGGTCATATGACTCTTCACTTAAAGCTGGAGTCAGAAGATCGAAATGGTTTTGCCTGCATTGGTATCACCCGTATTCTGGAGAGGCAACCGGATCAACCTGTAAAACTGGACAACAGTTATGTTCCTCCCCTGCTGGATTGCCAGCTATCCCCTGTTACATCCGGCTATTTTGAAGAGTTGCTCGGCCTTCTAAAACAACGAGGCGATGCCCTAGGACATCGTTTAAATGACAGCGGCCGTTCTGGTTCAGCTGAAATTGCTGATTATTTATTGCTCCAGGTGATCAATCGCTATGAGCCATTGATTATCCAGCTTTCTAAGCAAGAACAACTCCACCCTTTTGAGTTTTACAAAGAATTACTTCAGCTGGCGGGTGAACTGGCTACGTTTACTCACTCAGCCAAACGCGCAGACCTTTTTCCAAACTACTCTCAGGAATCCCTGGGGGATCTGTTCGCAGCACTGTTCTCAAGTCTGAGACAATCTCTGAGCCAGGTTCTGGAACAAACCGCCATTGCCATGGAACTGACCAAGCACAAGTTTGGTATTTTTGTGTCTCCGATCAAAGATCGCAGTCTGATTTCCAGTGCCAGCTTTTATCTTGCGGTTAAAGCCGACATGCCTGGAGAACAGTTACGAAACAACTTTCCGGCTCAGGCCAAAGTGGCACCGGTTGAAGTCATTCGGGAACTCATCAGTGCTTCCATGCCTGGCATTATGGTGAGACCCCTTCCGGTAGCACCGAGACAAATCCCCTATCACGCGGGCTTTGCTTATTTTGAATTGGAACGCTCAGGTAAAGCCTGGAATGCCATGCAAAACTCTGGCGGATTTGCAGTACACCTGGGAGCCGAATTTCCGCAACTGGAACTCGAACTATGGGCCGTCAGGGATTGAAAGCAGCCATGAGCTTATCAACAGCCTTGAGCCAGAATTATGGATGACTGAATCATGACAGACCGTACAGTAATCATTCCCACACCGGGCAGTATGCAACAGCCAGCTCAGGCTCCCGCTGCTGCTCAATCCGCTCCATCCTCACCGGCACCGGATCTGGGAATGGTTCAGGAAGCCATTTCTCTGCAGTCAGGGCTTAACCCCCTGGTACGTGCAGCTTCAACATTACTGACACTGATTATCAAACTGCGTACTACGACAGAATTTAGTAACGCTCCACAACTTCATCAGCGAATCACGCGGGAGCTGCAAAAGTTTGATCAGGAGATCAGGGCACAGGGGGTTTCTCAGGAAACAGTGCTTGCAGCCCGCTACCTTCTCTGCACCGTCCTAGACGAAACCGTTATGAATACCCCCTGGGGAACACAGTCAGGATGGAGCCAGCGATCTCTGCTGAGTATTTTCCATAAAGAAACCTTTGGTGGAGAGAAATGCTTTCTGATTCTTCAACGTTTGCAGGAAACCGCCAATCAGAATCTGGATGTTCTGGAACTCTTCTATCTCTGTCTAAGCCTGGGCTTTGAGGGTAAATTTCGTCTCGCACCTAACGGACACGCCCAACTGGAAACCATTAGAGACAATTTATACAACACCATCCAGAGTCATCGGGGTTATGTAGAAAACGACCTCTCACCTCGCTGGGAAGGTAAAGGCCGTAAAGCCAATGGTCTGATGCACTATATCCCACTCTGGGTTTTTGCCGCCTGCACCATGGCTCTGCTGGTCATGGCCTACGCCGGATTTTCAGTCTGGCTGTTTCAGGGCAACGAACCTGCTGTTGATATGATGCACCAGCTAATGACCGTAGAGACAACAGAGATAACTGATTCCACAGGTACACAGCCTTAGTTAATTAGTTGATCATTATCGTATTTTTCAGTTTTAGCAGAAAAGCTGCCCAGCAGCCTTTCACAGAAAGGAATCGAGGTACAAGATGAGGCGGGTATTAACGTTTCTTGGCAATCCCTGGGTTATTGGCATAATCGGGCTATGTGCTTTTGCACTCACCATCTGGTTTGGTGCTGACTATGTCAAATTTGGTGCGGACAACACAGCGATAAGCTATAGCGCCCGCCTGATCATTATTCTGAGCGCTGTTTTTATCTGGGTTATCTGGCGGATGTTTGTGCTACTTAAAGAGCGCAGCCAGAATAATCAATTACTGGACGGTATTCAGCAAGCTCAGGCCGAAGAAGAAAGCCAGAAGCTGAATGAAGACACCCGAACTCGTGAAGAGCTCGATGTTCTGAACTCACGCTTTCGTGATGCCATCACTGTTCTAAAAAAGTCCAATTTTAAAGTCGGCGGCCGGGGCAAGTCTCTGTATCAACTGCCCTGGTACATCATTATTGGACCTCCAGGTTCAGGTAAAACCACGGCACTGGTTAACTCAGGATTACAGTTCCCACTGGCAGACAGTCATGGCAAGGGAGCCCTGGGCGGCGTTGGTGGTACCCGCCACTGTGACTGGTGGTTCACCAACAATGCTGTTTTGATTGACACCTCAGGACGTTATACCACTCAAGACAGTCATAGGGTTATAGACAATGCGGCCTGGACCGGTTTTCTTGACCTGCTGAAAAAGTATCGCCGTCGTCGTCCAATCAATGGCGTAATGATTGCTATCAGCCTTCAGGATCTGATGGTTCAGACAGAAGAACAACGTAATCAACACGCCAAAGTCATAAGAGCCCGACTGGACGAGCTTCATGAGAAGTTTGGTGTTCAATTCCCTGTTTATCTGACCTTCACCAAAGCTGACCTGATTGCGGGATTCAGTGAGTTCTTTGCCAACCTTACAGCCAATGAGCGTGAACAGGTTTGGGGAACCACTTTTGAGTTTGGTAATGGCAAAGACAGTGCCACCGCACTGGCCAATTTTGATAACGAATTTCAGGCCCTTCTCAATCGTCTTAACGAGCGTGTTCTTAGACTGGTTCATCAGGAGCGCGATCTTGAGCGTCGCTCTTTACTGCAGGGCTTCCCATCCAGAATGGCGAGCCTTCAGAACAATATCAGAGACTTTCTGCAACAGACCTTTAATTCCAATAACTTCAGCACATCACCATTGCTGAGAGGATTCTACTTCACCAGTGGCACCCAGGAAGGTACACCTATTGATCGTATGATGGCATCCATCAGTGCCAGCTTCGACCTGCCCCGCTCTGTTGGCCGCCAACAGATGAATACCGGTAAGAGCTTCTTTATCAGCCGGTTGCTCAATGACATTATTTTCCCTGAGTCTGAACTGGTAGGCGTCAACCGACAGTTTGAAACTTCGCTTCGCTGGATGCGAAGAGCCTCCATAGCCAGCATGGCTGCAGTATTGGCTGGAGCCGGTATTGTCTGGACAGGCAGTGTAACCAAGAACAAACAACTGATTGGTGATGTTTCTGAGAATGTTCTGGCTTTTGAAAAGTCGGTAGCTGATACAGAGGCCTATAACGATAAAACAGTCTTTAAAGATCCAGTTGACAGTCTCCCGGCTATGGATGCACTGCTCAATGCCAGTAAAGTCTACGATCAGGAAGAACATCCCTGGTTAAACAGCCTGGGTCTGTATGATAGTAAAGTCGATACCACGGCTAATAATCTGTACGACGAAAAACTGCTCAGTGTCTACTACCCTGCCCTGCTTCAGGACATGGAAAGCCAGCTTCGCTACGGTGGCTTTGACAATACCAAAGTCCTTGAGCTGCTTCGTATTTATCTGATGCTGCTGACTCCCGAGAAGCGTGACCCTGAACAGATAACTCAATGGGCCACCACACATTGGGAAGAAACCTTACCGGGCGAAGCCAGTAAACAAACCCACCTAAAAGATCACCTTGATCGCTTATTGACACTGGATATCCCTGCTTCGGAAGGAAATGCCAGAGTCATTGCCCAGGCTCGCCAGCAAATCAAGAGCATCCCAATTGCTCAGCGTCTTTACGGCCAGTTGAAAGATACCGACACCCTCAAAGGTCAGGTTGATCTATACAGCGTGATTGGCGGAGACACCAAGAAAATCTTTGGACTGAACTCTGATAGCAAGGCGTTTGCCATGCCTGCGATCTTTACTCGCAATGCTTACGAGAATGCTGAATACAATGCCGAGTCAAAGCTCCTTTCCGATCTCGACCAGAACCGTTGGCTCTATGGTCAAACCGAAGGCGATGACTTCAGTAAAGCAGACAAGGAAAAGATTTCAGAACAGATTCAACAGCTTTATCTGACTGAATACAGTCAGAACTGGCAGACCTTTGTCAGCCAATTCCATATTGCTCCGTTCAAGAATATTTCTGACGCCACCAGTACGCTGAAAGTACTCTCTGACCCAGTGTATTCACCCCTGCAAAATGTTCTTGAAGTCCTTGCAGACAATACTGAGTTGACACGCCCGGTTGCCCTGCCTTCTGCTGCAGCCAATGTGGTTCCAGGTGCAAACCAGGCTCAGGAGTTGCTGGCCAGAAAGCAGAAACCTACAGTTGTTGATTTACAATTCAGGGATATCCAGGGGCTGGTTAAAACTCAAAACGTGCAATCCCCTGCCTTGCAGGACACCCTGTCTCTGGTACGTGAGCTGCATGATTATCTTAACGAAATCAACCTCTCACCTGACCCTGAAGAAAAAGCCTTTAAAATCACCCGTGCTCGATTTGCCAGCTCTGGCAATGATGTAATCAAACGGGTGCGTATAAAAGCTTCTCAATCCCCCCAACCCGTGAAGAGCTGGTTGAATGAGATGGCTGACTCCAGCTGGTCATTACTCCTGAGCGACAGTCGTCGTTATCTGAACAAGGTCTGGAAAGAACAGGTCTTCAACCCTTATCGCAAGAGCCTGTATGACCGCTATCCGATGACAACCAATAACGATCGTGAAGCACCCATGCAGGACTTTAATCGCTTCTTTAAACCCAACGGGATTGAGCAACAGTTCTTCAATGAATACCTGAAGCCATTTGTGAATACCCGAACCTGGAAAACCCGTAAGCTAGACGGCAAAGGCCTGGCCATTTCCAGTCAGTCTTTGAGACAGTTTATTACCGCCAGCAAGATCAGGCGTTCTTTCTATCACGCCAGTGGTGAGCCAGCGGTTAACTTCCGTCTTCAGCCTACCAAGATGGATTCCGACGTCAGGATCTTTTCCATGGAACTGGGTGAACAGCGTATTCGTTATTCTCATGGCCCCAGAATCGTCAAGAAATTCACCTGGGATTCCAGTGAAAGCAGCCGGGCCCGTATCGTCTTTGAAGATCTCAATGAGACAGTTAATCGTAAACAGTACGAAGGTGACTGGGCCCTGTTCAAACTTCTCGATAAGTCTGAGCTGAGCGGTACCGCTGATCCCCGTGAGTTTAACGTGACATTTAATGAGCAGGGCCGTAAAGCCAGCTTTAAACTGATTGCTGACAGCAGCTCCAACCCTTTCAATCCAAAACTGCTGCGCAGTTACCAGCTGAAGGGTAGTCTCTGATGGACATTCTGGACGCTACTGAAACCAAACTCAGATTGCCTGGCATTTATGGCAAACTGCCCGCTCACGGAGATTTTGTCGACCGTGGGCTGTCTGTGACTTTTATCAAACTTTGGGATCAGTGGCTGCAACAGGCTTTTGCAGGTAGCCGGGAAGTGCTGGGAGAAGACTGGTTAACGACCTATCTTACCAGCCCTATCTGGCGATTTGTACAGTCCGAAGGGGTGATTGATGGCCGTGGGTGGGCTGGTATTCTGGTGCCAAGCGTTGATTCAGTGGGCCGGTACTTTCCTTTGACCATAGCCATGCCTTTGTTGTCGAATGAACGACCTGCAAGCTTTCTGGCTGAAAATACCGACCTGTTCACATTCTGGGAATCCGCTGCCGTGCAGGCTTTACAGGAAGGTCTGAATGCTGATGCACTGTCAGAACAATTAAACGACTCTGCCTCAGCACTACATCAGGCTGTAGAACCTGCAGGCAGACACACACTGGTTCAGGGACAGGCAATATCCATGAACAGTTCTTCCCCCTGGGCAAAATTACTGGATGCCCAGATGAGCCAGCAGGATGACAGCTATACACTCTGGTCCTGTACAGGTTCGAGCTGCATGCCCCCCATGTTGCTACAGACTAAAGGACTGCCTGATCCCAGAAAATATACGGCCATGCTCAATGGCCAGTGGCAGACTCTGGGGTGGAGCGCTTCAGTATGAATAAACAAGCTCCGCTCTGCCTTGGTATTAAGAAGAATACATTACTGAATAACCCTAAAATCGCTGATCAAGACGCAAGGGATTGAATTGAAATGGCATCTCCACACATCATAGATATTGACAGCCTGCTGGAACCGATTTCGGATGACCAGCCTCAGGGAGAAGACATTCGTGAGGATCGCTCTCCTACTTCGGATTACTACACCATAAAAGATGCCCGCAATTCAGCCCGGGCTACGGAACGCGGTGGACTTTTTGATGCTGATGCCCGTGCAGAGGCTCTTGCTGAGTGGCATCCGGTACTCGACAAGGGCAAGGAGATACTAAGCCAGAAGAGTAAAGACATTGAAGTGGCCTGCTGGATGATTGAGGCCGCCGTCAGACTTCATGGATTCACCGGTTTAAGAGATAGCCTTACCGTACTCAGAAGACTGATTGATGAATACTGGGATGGACTCTATCCGGAGCCCGACGAGGACGGAATGGAAACCAAAGTGGCTGCCATTACCGGTCTTAATGGTGACGGTAATGAAGGAACCCTGCTGACTCCCATTCGTAACTGTGCCATCAGTGAAGACAGCACAATTGATGCGTTCAGTTTCTTCAAATATCAGCAGGTCTATGACGCCAGCAAAATTGCGGAAGATGATAAAAAAGCAGAACGTTACGAAGAAATTGGACTGACCCTGGAAGAGGTGGAAAGAACCGTTTCTACCACCGCTGACCAGTTTTATCTTGATCTGGTGGACGATCTTGAAACCTGTAATGAAGAATTCAAACTGCTTACTGAAAAACTGAGCGAGCTCTGTGGCTACGATGCGCCACCCAGCAGCCAGATTTCCAGCCTGTTGGATGAAGTACTCAGAACAGTTCGTTTCCTCTGTCAGGAAATTCTTGCTCGAGCTCAAGCTCAGGCAGAGTCAGAACAAGCTACTGATGAAGTGACAGCAGAATCCGACGGTAATGTTTCAGTCGAGCAGGTATCAGGTCATTCCGTCACAGTACAACATGCATTTGTTGCCGGTGGCGAAATTACTAACCGTGAACAGGCGCTGGATCAACTCAAAAAGATCGCCGACTATTTCCGTCTCTATGAACCTCAGTCACCCTTACCTGATGGCATTGACCGTTTGGTGCGCTGGGGGCGCATGACGGTAGCAGAGTTGATGATGGAGTTGATGCCTGAGGAAAATTCCAGAGGCATATTCAGTCAACTGACCGGTGTCGCAATGGATGGTTCTTCAACTAACACTTATGTGGCACCTCCTGCTCCTGCAACACCAGCAGCACCTGCTGCTGATAATACGGCGTCTCAGGAAACAGTTGACGAATCGGTTCAAAACGATGAAGGTTGGGGAGGGTCAAACGAAACTCAAAGCAATGATGTTGGCTGGTAAGGCCATCACCGTCAGGTCGTAATCATTTTCTTTTCAATCCGGTACCTGAAAAGAAAGTAATAATCATAAAAAGACCATTGTCCATTAGAGAAATCGTGTTTCATCACTACTGCTGAAACACTCAACAACAAAAACAGCGTGAGTAAAGGAAGGTTTTTTCATCCTCATTGAATATGAAAAAGAAGATGAGAAAAAATTTCATTATAAAAAAGGGAGATGATCATGTCTGACAGTATCCACGACAAACTCAAGCGGGTTCGTAAACCCCGCGTCCACATTACTTATGACGTTGAAACAAACGGCGCAGAAGTAGTGAAGGAACTGCCTTTTGTGGCCGGTGTTATGGGGGATTACTCCGGCGATAACACCGAAGGCAAGAAGGCTATGAAAGAGCGGAAGTTTGTCCAGATCGATCGTGACAACTTCAATCAGGTCATGGGGAAAGTAAACCCCAAGCTTAATCTCAAAGTCCCCAATACACTGGCAGATGACAACAGTGAAATGGCGGTTGATCTGGATTTCAACTCCATGGATGACTTTGATCCTGAAAAACTGGTTCAGCAGATTGAGCCCCTCAAAGAGCTGATGGCTGCACGCAGCAAGCTCAGGGATCTGATGAGTAAAGCAGATCGCTCTGAAGACCTGGAAGAAATTCTGGAAAGTATTCTCAAGAACACTGATGAAATTACCAAGATCTCAGAGGAACTGGGAATTGGTGGCAAGGACGAGGGAGATGCCTGATGAGCACAGAAACTGATGAAGCGGTATTAGAAGCAGCAGAAGCCCAGGAAGATTCCCTTAGTCTGCTGGAACAGGCCATTGGTGCTACCAAGCAGACTGAGCGCGATGATGCCAAAGACCTTCTTGAGAACCTTACCAAACAGGTTCTGGACGGAACCGTCAGCTGGGATCGCAACCTGACCAAAACCATCAACTCTGCAGTTGATGCTATTGATGCGGCCATCTCCAAGCAGCTGTCTGCCATCATGCATAATGAGAAATTCCAGAAGCTGGAAGGCTCCTGGCGCGGTCTTAATCACCTGGTCATGAACAGTGAAACCAGTGCCAACCTGAAGCTGCGTATGCTGAATGTCAGCAAGCGTGAGCTGTTCAAGGACCTGGACAAGGCCGTTGAATTTGACCAGAGCCAGACCTTCAAGAAAATCTACGAAGAAGAATTTGGTATTGCCGGTGGTGAACCCTATGCCTGCATCATTGGTGACTATGAGTTCACCAGCCACCCGGAAGACATTGACCTGTTAAGTAATATGTCTAACGTGGCAGCAGCCGGTTTCTGTCCCTTCGTTTCTGCCGCTGGCTCGGAAATGTTCGGCTTTGATGACTACACCGAACTGTCCAAGCCCAGGGATCTGGCCAAGATCTTTGAATCCCAGGAATACATCAAGTGGCGCAGCTTCCGCGACAGCGCGGATTCCCGCTTCGTAAACCTGGTAATGCCAAGGGTTCTGTCCCGTCTGCCCTACGGTGCCAACTCCAAAACCGTTGAAGCCTTCAACTATGAAGAGTTCCCGCTGGATGAAAGCGGCATGGCCAAGGATGTTGAACACGATCAGTACACCTGGATGAATGCTGCCTATGTGATGGGAACAACCCTGACCCAGTCATTCGCAGAGAATGGCTGGTGTACAGCCATTCGTGGTGCTGAAGGCGGTGGTAAAGTTGAAGGTCTGCCCAGCCACGTATTCAAGAGTGACGATGGCGACACCGACCAGAAATGCCCAACCGAAATCGGCATTACTGACCGCCGTGAAGCAGAACTCAGCGGCCAGGGCTTCCTGCCTCTGTGTCACTACAAGAATACCGATTACTCCGTATTCTTTGGTGCCCAGACCACCCAGAAGCCCAAGGTTTATGATAACCCTGATGCCACAGCGAATGCTTCCATCTCCGCACGTCTGCCTTACATCATGGCCACCGGTCGTATCGCTCATTACCTGAAAGTAATGGGTCGTGACAAGATTGGTTCCTTCATGGAAGCCAAAGATGTTGAGCGCTGGCTGAACCAGTGGATTGCCCAGTACACCAACGGCAACCCTGATGCTTCTGCAGAAATGAAAGCCCGCTACCCACTGGCCGAAGCCCGTGTGGAAGTTAAAGAGAACCCTGGTGCCCCGGGTTCATACAGTGCTGTCGCCTATCTGCGTCCATGGCTGCAAATGGAAGAACTGACCACCTCCTTGCGGATGGTAGCCAACATTCCTTCTGCTGGCTAAGACTCTGTTAACAGACAGGTCATCAACTCTGCCATTCCCGTCCTGCGGGAATGGCTTTCACTTTCAAGCACAACGTATAACAAGCATCTAATTTCCGACGTTTTAATCAGGAAGCAATTGTGTCTGAAGATCTGGCTACTCTGGAAAAAAAACAACAGCAGACTGAGCCGCCGTCAGTATCAGAGCGTATTCAAGCCAGACAGACGAGAACGGACTCACTGAAACGATTTCTGCAAGAGCCGGATGAACATCGGGCCCTTTTTATCTGGCTGACCGAACTCAGCCCAACCTCGAATCAACGCCAATACGATCAGCTACAGGATTTTATCAGCAGCCAGATTGCAGCCATCGATGAAAAAATCAACGCCCTGCTGAATTCTGTTCTTCATCACCCCAGGTTTCAGCAGCTTGAGAGCAGCTGGCGAGGTTTATGGACGCTGGTCGATCAATCTGGTCAGGCTCGCATGACCCGTGTCCGACTGCTCGATATCAGCTGGCGCGAAGTCAGCAAGGATATTGAAAGAGCTCCGGATATCACCCAGACCAGTCTTTTCCGGCTGATTTATAACGAAGAATTTGGTATGGCCGGCGGTGAGCCCTATGGCGTTCTGTTGGGTGACTACCAGGTAGCCCACAGAGCTTACCCGGGCCACCCACACGACGATATAACAACACTTCAGGGGCTTTCACAAATAGCAGCGGCGGCCTTTGCACCCTTTGTCTGTGGAGCTGCACCTCAACTTTTTGGCCTTGATAGCTTTGATGAATTAGGCCTGCCTCTTAACATCGCGAATCTTTTTCAGCAGCAGGAATACATTCGCTGGCAATCCCTGAGACAGAGTGAAGACAGCCGATTTCTTGCCATTACATTACCTGAAGTGCTCTGTCGTGAGCCCTGGGACAAGACCCTTTCGGATGCCATTAATTTCACCGAAAATTCCCGGGAGGAAGGCTTATCCGGCTATCTATGGGCCAATGCCTGTTACGCCTTTGGTTGCAACCTGCTGCGAGAGTTCGGCGATGTTGGCTGGTTTGCCCATATTAAAGGGGTCCCAAGAGACTATCTGGGTGGAGGGCTGGTCACAAGCTATCAATCTCAGGATTATCAAACGGACAGCCCGGGTACCGTTCATAAAATTCTGACTCCGGTACTGATCACCGATACCGTTGAAAGAGAATTATCGGATCTGGGTCTGATTGCCCTCAGTCATTGTCATGATACGCCCTACGCGGCTTTCCATAGTTGCCCTTCGCTGCACTTGTCGAAAAAATACAAGAGCAAATCGGCCACCGCCAACGACCGTATCAGTGGCATGTTACAGCAGGTTTTATCCGCCTCACGCTTTGCCCACTATATCAAGATCATGATTCGTGAGAAGGTTGGACAATTCATTACCGCCAAGGAGTGTGAACGATACCTTCAGGAATGGCTGAATAAATACTGCACCGGTCGGGAAGATCTTAAATGGGAAATGCTGGCTCGATACCCTTTGCGTGAAGCCAGAGTAGAAGTCAGGGAGCAACCGGGAAGTGCCGGTGCTTATCACAGTACGATTTATCTTCGCCCGCATTACAGTGCAGATCATCTGGTTTCAGAATTGCGACTGACCACCGAGCTCAGCAGTGGTCACAGTTAAAACGGATATTTAACGATGTATACCCATAATAACGATAAAAAATTGATGGCACCGGTTCTGGATCGACTTCTGGAACCTTCCAGTGACCGCTCCAAACAGAATTTTCTGGAACTTCGCCAGTTGCGGGAAAGCGTACGTAGAGACCTTGAGTACCTGCTTAATACTCGCTTCTGTGTCATCTCTCCCCCTACTGAGTTGACTGAGGTTAGAAAGGCTTTGCCCAATTATGGTTTGCCTGATCTCTCAACCATTAATCTGAATTCATCAGAAGCCCTGAACCAGTTTTGTCGCCAGGTAGAAAGAACCATTCTTCACTACGAACCTCGCATACGAACGGTAAAAGTGGAAAGTAAAACAGCCATTGATCCAGAAGATCCAACAGTGCGCTTTCGAATGGAAGCTATTCTCCATGCGACAGCGGCCCAGGAACTGTTGATTTTTGACTCGGCACTGGACCCGGTGAACCAGAGCATTGATATCCTGGAAATGCAGTAAGCGTCAGCAAGGAAACACAAAATGAGTGATAAATTACTCCCTCTGTACGAAAAAGAACTGGCGTTTATCCAACAATCCGCTGGCGAATTTGCCCAGCGACATCCTGCCATTGCCGGAGCCCTTCAGCTCGACACCAATACAGTGGATGACCCTCTGGTTGCCAAGCTTTTATCGGGCGTGGCTTACATGAATGCCCGAATTCAGCAGAAACTGGATGATGAGTTTCCCGAGCTGACGGAAGCCATGCTGGAAACCCTGTATCCACATTATTTGCGACCGATTCCATCCATGACCATTGTCCAGTTTGAGCCTGAACCCTTGCTGGATGCTCCGGCCAGCGTTCCTTCAGGGAGCTGGCTTGATACGGATCAACATACGGGTAACAGCTGTCGTTTTACTACTTGCTATGACGCCAGAGTGCCTGCAGTTGCCGTAAAAACAGCCAACCTGATGCCCAGACCTTTTATTGCCCCGGGCTCTAACAAAGTGACCGACGCCAATGCCGTCATTAAACTGGAATTTCAGGCCCTGGCCGAAGAAGCGGCTATTGAAGAAGTTATAGACGACACTCAGCGCTTTTTCCTCAGGGGACAACCTCAACATGTATACCCTCTCTACGATTTACTACTGACCCGCACAGTCAAACTGGTTCTGGCTCGAAGTGATGATGACCCCAATCCGGTTTATCTTGATAGTCACCATATTAATGCCGTGGGCTTTGAGGAAGATGAAGGCCTGATCCCTTATCCTGACAATGCCTTTCTGGGCTATCGTCTGCTTACCGAGTTTTTTGTCTTTCCGGAAAAGTTCCTGTTCCTGGACATATCAGGGTTTAAGCAAGCTCTACAAGGAAATGTCTCACAGAAGTTCAATCTTTATATTTATCTGGAAGAGAGTCATGAAGAACTTGAGCATCAACTTTCTGCCAGTATGTTCGCATTGGGTTGCACTCCAGCGATCAACCTGTTCCCCATGCGTGCCGAGCCCATTTCGCTGAACAACACCGAATACGAGTACCCTATTACCCCTGACATTCGTCGTAAGGGTGAACTGGAAACCTGGTCTATAGAAAAGGTCGCCTGCACTGACAATGAGGGCACAAAAAGGGAATTCACGCCTTTTTACAGCTACCGGCATCATCAGGCAGAAGCCGGTCAAACGGCTTTCTGGAGTCCGCGACGTAACGAAGTGGTGGAAGGTGAACACTTTAATGAGCAGGCCAGTGAATGCTCTATTCGTCTAGTTGACCTGGAGATGAACCCTTTTCATGCCAGAAACAGTGTGCTTCATCTGGATCTGATGTGTACTAACAGGAATCAACCCAGAAAGTTGCCTACTGGAGGTGGCCAACCTCTGTTTTCCATTGTTGATGGTGATGCTCCTGCGGCAAGAATCAGCTCAATAACCCCTCCAACCACAGTAGTGAGACCACCACTCAAAGATGGTGCTTTCTGGCGTTTGATTTCACACCTTAACCTGAATCACCTGTCATTGAGTCGAGGGACAGACTCCTGTGAAGCCTTCAAGGAAATCCTGCGTCTTTATAATTTCAAAGACTCCGCCAGTACTCGTAATCTGATTGAAGCCCTCAGAACTATGAACACCCGGGCAATAACCGCTCCTATCTCGATAGACAATACAGTAGTGCTTTGTCGTGGCACGGAGGTGGAATTACAGCTTGATTCCATGATGCTGACGGGCACCAGTCCCCTGCTCTTCAGCTCGGTGATCGAACGATTCCTGGGAGTTTACTGCACGATTAACTCTTTTGTTCGACTGATCGTAACCCTCAGTGGGAAAGACGGCGAGTTCAAACGCTGGCCACCGAGAGCCGGTGAAAAGGCTTTGTTATGAGGATGAGCTATGAGCAGTGAAAAAAGCCTTTACGACCGTTTGAAAAACAACCCTCAACAGTTTGATTTTTTTCAGGCTGTACGCATGCTTGAACTCATCAGCCAGACGGATCGAGCCCGGGAAGAAAACTACGCCAGCCAACCTGTGGCAGAGCTGGCACCACCTCACAGGGAACTGGTTAGATTTACTGCTTCCCATAGCTTTGGCTTTGCTGCTTCAGACATTACCCGTCTGAAACTGAAAGAGCAGGAGAATGTACAGGATCCCGCTTCACGACATCAGTGGTCTATGGAAGTGACCTTCATGGGTCTGATCGGTTCTCAGGGTGTTCTTCCCCATCATGTAGGTGAGACTGTTCTCAAAGAACTGAAAATGCGGAATCGGGGATTGCGGGATTTTCTGGATATTTTCCATCACCGTACCCTCTCCCTGTTCTATAGAGCCTGGAGAAAGTATCAGCTCCCAGCCAATTTTGAACGCAACAAACTGGAGTCACTGGAGCGGGAAACCCTGACACCCGTAAATGACGCCTACAGTCTGGCATTGAAATCTCTGGCAGGTATTGGTACCGACAAAGTCCAGAATCGCACAACAGTTCCTGATGATATTGTTGCCGGCCTTGGAGGCCTTCTGGGCAGGACAACACCTACTGCCAGCGCTCTTAAAAGCTGCATACTGCATCATTTTGGTCTGAAAGCCAGTATTGAGCAGTTTATAGGCGACTGGTATCAGATACCCGATGACCTTCAAACCCAACTGCCCGGTAAAGTAAATCGTTATCAGGGAGTTAACAATGTGCTTGGTCAAAACATGGTGCTGGGTGCACAAAGCTGGCAGATTCAAAGCCGCTTTCGGGTTGTTCTGGAACCCATGAGTTACCGTCAGTATATGACCATCATGCCCGGTACCCGAAAACTCGATTCTATGAAAGCATTGATTCGAATGATGGCCGGTGCAGAACTGGATTTTGAAATTTTCATTCAGGTCATGGAAAAAGATCTGCCCGCTCTGCAATTAGGACAGCGTGCAGACTATTACCCGAGACTGGGATTGAATAGTCGTTTGCAGGCGGATGGAAGAAGTGAAGAACTCATAACCGTTACAGTCGAAGGCTGAAAGTTTTGTAAAATTGCTGTCCTTTTCATACTACATACACAGAATAACGTTATTGCTATGGAAGCTTGATTAACAGTTGAAGTTAAAGGAATAAAATGACTGTTCTAAAAACAACGCACAATACAATAATTGCTGGAAAATACTGTGGCAAACCTGTCTATTGCACACCTAATGCCAATGATATCTATCAAAACCTGCTGAAACTTGCCAGGGCAGGTCAACACTGGGCCAGGGTAACTGTAGAAGGTGTTCAATCACTGGCTTCCGGCAGACTTCACCAGAAAAATATCTTCGTTCAACCTAATCACCTAGCTCATGGTGGAACTGAAGAATTCGTGATGATTCTTCCTGGCTGCAAGGTCACAGTAGAGAAACTCCCTAATGATGAGTTTAAGATTCTTCATTTTGATGCGGATTTAAACTTTTCTGAGTTACAGTCAGAAGCCGCACGTCCAGGACTCTATAAAGCATGGAAGGAGAGAGAACACTGGAACACAGAACTTCTTGATAGCGGAAAAATCAAAACTGAGAAAAAACGTATAGTTGCCATCTCAGATAAAGGCTTTTCTTCACCTGATAAATCAGCTACTGACGTCGCAGAATATCTAGCAGAGGTGCCTTTTACTGGAGGAAGCTTTAACGTTGACTCCGACGGCTTCGATTTACACTTCACTTCTGGCAGTAAAAAGATTGGAGGCCTTCTTAATTATAAAGAAGCAATTAAGCCCACAGATAATAGCTCATTGAATGAGTCAGCTTACCTTCTTGCTAAAAGCATGTATGATGCAAGAGATATAGAGCGAGTCCAATGGATATCAACATTTGGTGGTTCTGCAGTTCTGACTCAAGCTATGCAAATGCTCTCTGATAGAAATATAAAGCTCAAAAATCATACTGCTTTTCTTTATCGACCAACCACTTCTCCAAACTTTGCTGTAAAACTTGCCCACAAGCTTGAAATGCAACTTGACCGGAAGTTTACTATAACCAAATCTCTGGATGTAATTGGCAACCGGGATCAGCTTGAGCTAATAGCAAACAGAGTAATGTCCGAACATGATAACTATAAACTGAAAAATGCCCCATGGGATGTTGCAGCTTATTCCACCAAGCTACAAGGAGCCAGTACTACATTGTTAACTATTGCTGGTGTATCTACTATTGGAATAGCTAACCCTCAAGCAATAGCATTTGTTGGTGCTGTAGGTGCAGCAGCTGGCCTAGGAAAACTCGGCTCAAATCTATCTGAAAATTGGGTACCCCGACTCCACAAAAAAGCCAGGAAGATGTTAGGATGCTGAGCAGTATAAAGTACTCAAAACTAAGACTAAGAGATGTTGATCAACCTGTAAGTCCTAAAGGGCCGGAAGCCTCAACCTACAAGACTCTTAGAATAGACTTAGCAGGTAATATCCTGGAAATGATAATGCCCAGGCATAATCCTCCCAGCTCGTCTCACTCTCAAGTTTCTCCAACCACTTATAAAATAATGCAATTTGGGAGCAGAACATTCAGTACAGACTCTATGCCTGATCAAAGCTGGATGTATAAAACGCTCCTTCATAGAGTGTGGAGTTTCTACGGCCCATGGTTTACGGGCATATTAGGTGATGTTTCCTGTTCAATAAGCATATTAGAAGAATCAGATCAAAAGACTGGAACATCTTATTTTCACCCAAAGGTTTTCGAATACTCTATTTACAAGTACCTAACTTCTCTCTATGAAAATAAAACAGGAAGCAACATTGTTGAAGCTCCCGTAAAGTGGGAAGTTTTGAAGACATTACCTGTCCCTTCGGCATCCTTCTACGTATTACCAACTAGAAAAGTATCAGGGGTAATTAAGAAGGTTATTTTTCCGATCTCTGATCAACACTTGGTAGAGATTCATTTTCGCTTCAGCCGCTCAATGTGGGACCGATACCATGAACTTCATAACCTCATTGATCCTGAACCAATGTATCAATCAGTAAAGACGATTATTTCAAGTTTGGATCTGAGACTTTCTTCTGACTCAAAAAAACAGCTAGATGAAATCAAAGTTAGTTCTTCAGAAATTTTGGTAACTGACACATTCCCTCCTATAAATTGGTCATCAGCAAGACCTGCTATAACATAATGCTTTTATTTTATAGGAGCAGATACACTAGCCATTCACTCTAATCTAGGCTCCTAACAGCCAAGCGATAGGGCGAGCCTATCGCTGCAGCTCTTACAATCATTTAAAGATTATTATCTCAAAATTGACTACCCAACCAGTCAGAATATTTTTCCTGCAAGTTTCAAATAGTCTTCTACTATGGTCAGAGGTTCAAACTGATCGGGCATTCAAAAATGATCAAAATTGATAGAAAAAGCAGCCATGTTTTTACTCTGCTTATTGTATTGATCAGCCAGCTTCCTTTCGATTTGACTCACGCAGCTTCA
This sequence comes from Endozoicomonas arenosclerae, assembly GCF_001562015.1. Taxonomy (GTDB): domain Bacteria; phylum Pseudomonadota; class Gammaproteobacteria; order Pseudomonadales; family Endozoicomonadaceae; genus Endozoicomonas_A; species Endozoicomonas_A arenosclerae. The sequence goes on from NZ_LASA01000051.1 coordinate 31,241, forward strand.
CCTCATAATTCATTGGATCACTGCCATCAAACCATGGGCCGCTACGAAGAATATATCTGTGCTTTTTATCGAACCCAACAGCACAATGCTACTGAAGCTTTGTGGGGAGCCCTGCTAATACCAGAATACAGTGTACTGAATGCAAGAGATGAAATCATAAATGCTGGCAACTACTTTACCAGTGATAGGTACTGGGTAACTCTCTATGCCTTTTACCCTTCAGATATTACAACGGGAATCCCCCAAAAGTTCTCAGCGGCCTGCACTGACTTTTCCACCCGCTTATATTCTATCGTCCGATCACCTGTTCAAGCCTATTTAGTGCAATATGCCCATCATCACCTTTCGTTCTATCCTCAATCACCACTCAGCCCAGGGCTAACACCAGAGAGAGTGGGTCAATACGATACTGATCTGAAGAGTGAATATCCCGGTAAGCAGATTCTTTCAATTGAAGATTCAACCAGTTGCCACTTTGTCACTGCAACTGGAACACGTCAAAATGTCTTGATGAGATGCTGGTATTTTGCAGAAACCGAATCAGAACAAAGAACTGAAGCAAGTGAACCAAGCAGCCGTGATACAAATATTAAGGATCAAGTACTGAAACAAGGAAGAATACACCAGACAGATACTCACTTAACTCAAAGTAATAAATTCATGATTCATTGATACCAGACAGACTGCTTGCGAATTAAAGAAAGTAACTTTGGATATCTGTAAGATATTATCGATTTACACTCAACTTTTTAATGATTGTAAATCCTATGAATTTTCGTAACTGAGCTAACAACCCGCTACCAACTCATAGCAACATCTGGCAAGCTAGTAGTCACACGGTTTAACCATCGCCACCAAGGCAGAAAAAGAACAAGAAAAGGACGAAAAAACAAGATGATATCTCATAACCTTAAGGCTCTGGTGGACAAGATGTCTCCTGCCCTGCGGGATGCGCTGGAAGGAGCAGCGGGTCTTTGTCTTGCTCATAACCAGTACAATGTTGAACTGGAACACTGGCTACTTAAATTACTGGATCGCAGCGACACTGATTTTTACAGCTTGTTAGAGCTGCATGAAGTGAATCCATCGAACCTGGCAAAACAACTGGCTGCTTCCATTGCCAAATTCAAAAATGGTAGCAGTCGTCCCGCCGCACTGTCTCCTTCTATCGTTGAAGGTGCCAAAAATGCCTGGATGGTCGCCTCTGTTGATTGTGGCCATGGACAGATCACTTCTGGCCACCTCCTCGCCGCACTGTTGCTGGACGATCAATCCAGAAGACAGCTTTTGGAAAGCCTGCCAGTACTTAAAGATGTCGCACCCGAATCGATCAGGGAAACTGCCAGAGCGCGTGTTGGCACCACAGCAGAGTCAGCATCAACATTTTCAACGGGTACAGAATCCGGCTCTAGTTCTCCTGATGCGTCAGCCAAACCCACCAAAACACCTTCTCTGGACAAATACACCATTAATCTGACCGAGAGAGCAGCTAATGGAGAAATTGATCCAGTTCTGGGTCGGGATGAAGAGATCAGGCAGTGTATCGATATCCTTCTCAGAAGACGTCAGAACAACCCGATTCTGACCGGTGAAGCCGGTGTTGGTAAAACGGCAGTGGTTGAAGGATTTGCTTTGCGAATTGCCAGTAAAGATGTACCGGATCCGTTGAAAGGGGTTGTGGTTAGGACACTGGATCTCGGTCTTCTTCAGGCGGGCGCCAGTGTTAAAGGCGAGTTTGAGAATCGTCTGAAATCAGTCATCGAAGAAGTAAAAGCCTCCCCTACCCCTATTATCATGTTTATTGATGAAGCTCATACACTGATTGGTGCTGGCGGTAAGGAAGGTCAAGGCGATGCCGCTAACCTTCTGAAACCGGCTCTGGCGCGTGGTGAACTCAGAACCATTGCAGCCACCACATGGGCAGAATACAAGAAATATTTCGAACGCGATCCGGCACTAACCCGCCGCTTCCAGGTGGTCAAAGTAGAAGAACCCGATGAAGAAAAAGCCATCGATATGATGCGCGGGATTTCTTCCTCTCTGAACAACCACCATAAAGTCAGAATTCTGGACGAAGCCATAGTCGCTTCAGTAGTGCTTTCCCATCGTTATATTCCAGGACGTCAACTTCCGGATAAATCCGTCAGTCTGCTGGATACAGCCTGTGCAAGGGTAGCTCTGAGCCAGACAGCAACACCGGCAGCTATTGAAGATGCTCAACGCAGAATTCAGCGTGCCGAAACCACAATGTCGATGCTAGAGCGTGAACAGGCAGCCCAGGAGATTCACACTGACAGGCTGGCAGCGCTGCAGGATGAGAAAGACAACGCTACTGAGGAGCTTGCTTCTTTGCAGGCTCAGTGGCAAAAAGAGCTGGAACTGACCGGCAAGATCAGGGACATTCTTGAGCAGATTGATAGTAACTTCCTGGCCAGTCAGCCTGCGCCAGAAGTTGAAGAAACGGAAGTTTCCGAAAAAACAGAAGCAGAGTCTACTGAAGCCAGTTCAGAATCAGAAGATGGGACTGAAGAGAAGTCAGAAGAAACGCTTTCTGATCAAGACATGGCTGAACTCCGTGAGCAACTGCAAAAACTTACTGCAGACCTGAAAGACATTCAGGGTGAACAACCCTTGATGCAAGCCAGCGTCGATGAACAGGCCGTAGCTGAAGTAGTAGCTAACTGGACCGGTATTCCTGTCGGCAAGATGGTCAGTGACGAGATCAATGCGATTCGTGAACTGGCTGATCGCATGAAGACCCGGGTTATTGGTCAGGACCATGCCATGGAAGCGGTAGCTCAGGCCATCAAAACCTCCCGTGCAGGCCTTACTGATCCACGCAAACCTGTTGGGGTTTTCCTGTTTGTCGGCACCAGTGGTGTGGGTAAAACAGAAACAGCTCTGACACTGGCTGACCAGCTCTATGGCGGTGAGCAGAATATCACTGTCATCAATATGTCCGAGTTCAAGGAAGAGCATAAAGTCTCCATGCTCCTGGGTTCACCTCCCGGATACGTTGGGTACGGAGAAGGTGGTGTTCTGACGGAAGCCGCTCGCAGAAAGCCGCACTCCATAATCCTGCTGGATGAAATGGAAAAAGCTCATCCTGGCGTACAGGACATTTTCTACAACCTGTTCGATAAAGGCACCATCAAGGATGGCGAAGGTCGTGATATTGACTTCAAGAACTGCGTCATCATCATGACTTCCAACGCGGGTGAAGATGCTATTCGAGCCATCTTTAACCAGGTTGAGGAAAAGCCGGAGCCTGAAGTTCTGCTGGATAATATTCGTCCGCATCTGTTACAAAGCTTTAAGCCAGCATTCCTGGGTCGTACGAATTTGATCGCTTACTACCCTCTGGATGATGAGAACCTGATGAAGATTTCGGCCATCAATATGCGTCGAATCGAGAAACGGGTTACCGAGCATTACGGAGCCGATTTCAGTTACGATGAAGAAGTCCTGCTGCACATCGTTGCCCGTTGTCAGGAGTCCGATACCGGCGCCAGAAATATCGAAAACATCCTGACACGCTCTGTTCTTCCTGAACTAGCCAGTGTCTGCCTGGCACGTATGGCGGAAGATCAACCCATTTCCAGAGTGCATATTGGCGTAAATGAAGAAGGTGAGTTCGATTATCAATTGAGCTAAAACCCTGCAGGAAGGGCTGAATCTCAGCCCTTCCCTATTCCACATGACATTCTCTCAATGATAAATTCATAATTCACTTTCAGCTGTTATAAGCTGCAACAACAATAAACACCCGGATTCTTCCGATGATAAAATTATACGGCTTTGGTCAATCACGTTCCTTTCGTGCACTCTGGGCCCTTGAAGAGTCTGGTGTTGACTTTGAATACACCAACATACGAATAGGCAGTTCAGACGAAGGTGGCTCCCAGCATCCTTCTTACCTGAAGATCAATGCCCAGGGCAAAGTACCCACACTAGTGGATGGCGATCTGGTTTTGACGGAAAGTGCTGCCATATTGAACTACATCGGCTCACTGATACCTGAGAAGCAGCTGGTTCCTAACCAGACACCTGCAGCCCGGGCAAAGTACGATGATTTCTGTTTTTTTGTGCTCTCAGACCTTGAACAACCCCTCTGGTCAAAAGGTAAGCACTCTTTTGTACTGCCCGAAGAGCATAGAATTGAGGCGATGTTTGAAACAGTTAAGTTTGAACTTTCACGGTCCATGAAAGCACTGGATCACTACATGGAAGGCAAAGAGTTTGTTTTAGGTGATCAATTCAGTTGTGCCGATATACTGTTAGCTCAAACCCTGAACTGGGCAGATCGGTTCGAGTTTGATGTTCCCAAACAGTATCTGGAATACAGGGACCGTTTGTATCAGAGACCTGCATGTCAGAGAGCAATTGCTAAGACCAAATCAAAATAGGTATGAGCGCATAATATAATCATTCGTCACTCGGAATGACGAATGATTCTCACAAAAAAGTAGACTGGTTGAATTTGATGTGCCAGTCTTTTCCATAACATCTGACGATCAGCCGTATCTCGCTCTTAATGCAACACCCGCATCTTGCCTGATCTGATTTTCACTGATTGCAGCCCCATTCCAGGGCCCCAGCCCAACACACATGTATTCATAAAGCACTGTAGAGAAGTGGGCTGAGTCTTCACTATGACTGATCTGACCACCACGCATATTGTAATAATGATGAATCAGTTCATGGGCTAAACCAATATAAGCAGGCCTTAAACCTACTGCATTAAAATTCTTTCTGGGGTCGTAGTAAACACGACTGTTTGTTCCGGGTCCACTGACAACTGGCATGCCACCATTGGTAGCCAAAAATATCATGATGGCATTCTTCATGTCATTCTTATCATTATTGGCCAACCCATGATACAGGGGCCTTTGATAAGTCAACCAGCGCTCCACATCCAGATCCAATACCCCCATATTGTTAGGGGCATTGGCCACCAAACCCCTCAACCGAAACCGGGGAACAGCGCGAAGTTGATCTTTCAGCCAGGCATAGTCATTTTGATGACCCATGGAAGTGATTTTAATTTTAAGCGCATTGACCAGCGTATTGGTGTCACCGGATCCGACAGCAACAGCAGAACGGACTCGAGCATTATCTCCACCCAGACAGGCACACTCATTAACGCCCCAGCCACCGTTCCATTGTCTGGGGGCAACAATGCCAAGACGTTTTCCGTTTCCGACGCCCTGCAGGATAGCGGCTATGAGATTATTTCCGGTAGGCAATGCCCTGATCGTTGCAAGATCACGAGCTACACGACCCTGAAAGTCATTTATATGGTGGTTGCCGTTGGGGGATTCGGCAATACCAATGCCGTTTGAATTTCCCAGAGGGAGAAAGCCATCTGCATCAGCGGCATGCAGGGTAGGATTCCAGTACTTTGCAGGCATATCGACATCCTTTTCGTTATAGCTAACCCGGAACTATCCTTTTCCGGGTTTATGAATGAATCAACCAATCAAAACAGTAGGAGCTCCAGCAACAATTTTACCGCCATGAGCTGTACCATCTCCCAGCCTGGCTGCAGGTTTACCACAGATCATAACGGTACTACTACCTGCAGCAATATTATCAGGTGGCCCTACGCAGACACACATACTGCCCACAGTAGCTGCGGGCATATTGGCTATCAGAACAGTTGGGCCACCGGGAGTAACAATCGGACCTCCTACATGAGGTACTGGACCTGGCTCAACTTTTGGACAGACATGCATGTCCGTCACTCTTGCAGCAGGCATTCCCATAACATTCTCCTTTATTCTTTTTCTTAGCTCGCTTTATTCCCTTTACTCTCAATTAGCAACGGCTTGTTCACTGTCTTCAGAAAGGAGGAACTCAAGAGGATTATCATGAACTTTTCCTCGCCCTCCAGCCGCTAGATCCAACCCCTGACCTATAAACCTCAGATATCGTTCATTGATGTCATCTTCAGAGGTATCTGCCGCAGCCAGGCATATAGAACCGGTTACAGCGTGAGCAAATAAAAAAGGTGGCGGTGGCACCGGAAAACTATCACTTTCGTTGACAGATCCCGTACTCCAGTAAGCGGCCATGGCCGCCCAACTGTCTGGTGTTTTATGCTTGGCTTTTTCTGCCAGTTTATACGCCTGCAGTCGGTAGTCTTCAGCGGGTTGCTTGACCCAGGCTTCTGTCACTGACAATGTCTGCTGTCTCAGGCTTTCAGTTTCGGGGGTATGAGAAAACCGGGTAGACAGGCAGGCCCACCATACCGCCTCCCGCTTGGGAAGTCCGTGAGCAATAAAACGAACACAGTCAAGATACTGATTCTGCTCCAGCAACTTCTGGACAAAAGGGGCCGGCTGGATTCCGGGAGACAATAAAGCTTCGATCTCTTCATCCAGCTCATAACGTCCGGTTACTTCTGCTGCTGTTTCTGCGTTGATCTTAACCAGGTGTTTCATACAACCAGAGTCCTCCATGTAAAGCGTGCCCTGTACAAGCCCAATAAACGATTGTTTTTCTATCCGGGCACGATTTACCTCAGTTAATTTTAACCAGAGCCCCTTTGACATTCATCATGGCACCCGCCTTGATATCCATCATGGCACCGGCTTCCGTCTTGGTATTGGCTGAAGACTTGGAATTGATATTGGTCCCCTTAAGGGTGATACCGTTAGGATCAAGGGTGATAGACGATGAGCCCACTTTCAAAGTGATCTTGCTCTTGGATTCAATGGTGATATCACTTTTTACCGTGGTCGTCTGAGTGCCACCCACATCTTTGGTTTCATTCCCATTCTTGACCGTGACACTGCGATTTTCAGTGACTGTGACATTTTGATGGCGCTCGACGGTTTCGACATTGTCGTTGTGGACGACTACATTCCAGTCTTTGCCCGCTTCAAAGTAAATCTCTTCACTGCCCTTTTTGTCGTCCAGACGCAGTTCATTGAATTTACTGCCTTCAAACTGACTTTTAAAGCCACTTTGGGTCTTGGAATACCCTGGCCCAATATTGTCACTGTTATAAAGTGCACCCGTAACAATAGGTCGGTCAGGATCACCACTGAGGTATTCCACTACCACTTCCTGGCCGACTCTGGGTACAAAACTGGCACCCCAGTTATTACCCGCATAGGGTTGCACAACCCGTAACCAGCCACTGTTCTGATCGCTTTTCCAGGGAAACTGCACCTTGATCTGGGTGTACTTGTCGGTACTGCCCTGCTCTGCTGAGGCTTTCACATCCAGAACTTTAGCCACATCCGGGCTGCTCACAACACGTCGAAAAGCATCGGAATCCGGCGGCGTATAGACCGAGTCAGGCACACAAGTAAAAGAGTTCGAATAGCCTGACTTCTGATCATTACCATCAACAACGGTATGGCTGATGGTGCGCACCAGATATTTACCCGACTCCGATTCAATGGTGTGGTCAATTTCAAAAACGCCTCCGGCAAAAAGCTCCGGGCAGGCACTGCTGCCACTGGCAACATCCGACGATCCTTCATGGGCCAGCAAAGTATTTTTCACTTTCTGCTTGAAATTGGATTCTGTCAGTTTGTCGGTATGGTCTTCCTGCTTTTCGTAATGAAAGCGCCCGTAATATTCTTTTAACGGCCGCTCACCTTTCAAAGCATTGTTGGTAGTCTTTTCTGTAGTGGTTTTCTTGAACCATTCAGAGGCAGAAAAAGGCAGATAATCCCTGAACGCGACTTCGGAGGTATGGTAACCGTAGTTCCTGACCCAGCTGTAAATGCTGTTTTCAAGCGGGTTGCTGCCCCCTTCCGAATAGGTAATGGCCTGGGCCAGAGCGGTGGGATAGGAACCGGCCTTGTCTACCAGGCAGAAAGTATGTTGCCCATCGGAGTGTTCAAAATAGTAACTGACGCCTTCCTCTGCCAGCACACGGCTGATGAACTCAAAGTCACTCTCTTCATACTGAACACAATAGCGACGTTTCAGATAAGTGCCCGTGGTATTGTTCTTCATTCTTACGGCACTGTAATCTTTCAGAACATCGGTGATGATGTCTGAAAAACTCATATTCTCAAAGATCCGGTTTTGTCCGCCCAGCTTTGTAAACCAGAGTGCTGGGACAATGGTGGCCTTATAGGTTCTCTTATTACCATCAACAATGTCATGAGCTGTAAATAGGCTGATATGCCCATGAAAAAATCGGGGGGTCTCGGTCGAACCACCATTCAAAGTCAGGGTAACAGGCTGCCCCATGATTTGAGCAGGTGTAATTTCAAGCTTGTCTGACTGCATTGTGATAGTGAATTCATACAGCGATGACAGGATTTCGCTTCCCCGGAGCCTTTGCACAATGAAAACATCATTACCCAAAGGCGTATTGATCGTAACTAGACGGTTATTTTGGGACAGTGAAGACATTGACTAACATCCATGATTACTTTTGTTTTTCTTGTCCAGCTTCATATAGACTGCACTCTCATAATACCCTTTCTCTACAGAAAACAAAACGAATAGAACATACATGCTTTACCGGGAACATAAACTGCCTATGGTAGCACTTGGCAAAAAACGCTAATATCACGCCTCAAATTTAAGCAGCGACAGCTATAAACTAGAAACTGTCTTAGCCAGGGAGTAAGGCATGCCTGTATGGAACCCGGCATCTGAGTTAATCAATGAGACTCTGTTCAATCGACAAGGTGATGCATTTTCACTAACCACAGAACCTTTTAATTTTCAGCACAAACAACTAATGCTTCAGTCTGTAGATGAAGCCTGGGATTTTCTGCATGAACTTGAACATGAGCAATATTCCAGCCTGGAAAAGCGTCTTGAAGGTCATCCTGCCCTTCAATCAAACTATGTCAGCAGCCCCATTCACCTGATTGCTGATGCCCTGGCCAGGGGTGACTTTAATATCTTTATCACCCACCGTGACCAGACCGAAAACCTGAAAAGGATTGAAGCGCTCTACAACCAGATCAAGCTCAAACTGGGCCAGATCATCGCCAGCGAAAAAGCCGAAGCCCTGGCCATTGACCAGAAATATCAGTTGATGAGTGCGTCTGAAAAAAAACAGGCGAACGCCGGAAGCTTTGGCAAAGGTCTGAAAGACGCTGGCACCTCGTTCCTGATCTGGACGAAAGATGTCGTTGAGGTGATCTCCCCTCTCTTTCGTTCCATCCGACAAATTAAAGCCTATAGGGATACCCCTTATGAAGGTTCCGTGTTTGAATGGCTCAAAAATGTCGACCAGACCTACCGGGAGAGTAACTACAAAGAGCTGGTAGAAGCCCTGGGCTTTGACCCCAGAAAGATCGATACCCAACAGTTCCAGCAAGCCTGGGAAATCACCCAGATTGTCTGGGACGACAAACAATGCCAATCACTATTAACCCGGTTCGCCAAAGATTACTACCGCGCCCAGCACCCCACAGAAGTCAGTGAGTTTGCAGGCGGTGCCGCCTTTGACATATTACTGACCATCGTCCTCACCCTGCTCACGGGAGGGGCCGCCATAGCGGTCATGGCCGCCAGCAAGGCTCGCCTGATCCGCCAGATGAAACAGCTGGGCGAAATATTCAAAGAACTGGCCAGCCTGCTGAAAGAAGTTGACCGGTACATTCCCAAAACATCCATGCGCAGTCGTTCAACGGGGAATATGATTGAGGATCTGCCGGTGGATGACCGGCCTGCTCCCAGGGTTTCGGCTCCTCCGAGGGGGGGAAGCCAAAGATAGTCATGATCAAGACAATCAGGAGCCTGAAAAGGCCGCCAAGAGCAACCCTCTATCTGATCCTAAAGTCGCAAAACAAATAAAGGAAGATTCTTTAGCAATTTATGGGTACTCACCAATCGAAGGTAAAGGACTTGACAAATTCAATATCGATTTTTCAAACCCGGAGCAAGTTTCTAGCGCAAGAAAGAAGCGTATTGACTATTTAAAGAATCTTCAAAAGAAAAAAACAGCTCTTATAGAAGAGGTAAAACAACTACAAAATGAGGGGATGTCGCTTGAAAGTATCGCTAGATTAAAAGTGGAAAATAGGAATAAAAGCAGAATTGATTCATACTTGAAAAGTAATAATCTGGATGGCTTAAAGTCAATGCAAGAGCGAAATCTAATAGAATATGGTAGAAAAGAGGGGCCAACTGTAGAACAACTGTTTGAGAAAAAAGGTTCTTGGAAAGCAGTTATCTTTGGCTCCGTTAAGTCAAGTAAAGCAATGGATATTTTATTAGGATTAGATTAGGTGGTAGTGATGTACTTAAAATATTTTCATCAAATGGTGAAATGTTGTTTGTTCGATAAAAATATCGGAAAGGGTGGAGATCTTCGTTATATAGAAGACTTAAAAACTTCGGGATTTTGCTCACAAGGTGAATTCGGCTGGATTGCTATTTTCCCAGAAAATGGAAATCTGATTTGTCAAATAAATTCCATTAAATGGCATTTATTAGACGATGATGTAGATGTAGAGTATTTTCACGATTATCATAAAAAAACAACAAAATTCAGCATAAAAAACAATAAAAACAACTTTGATATCAACTATAAAAGCTGGTGGGCAAACAGGGATGATTTTGATATAAATCCAATGGCAGCAAGTTCAGAAGAAGAAAATTCTGAGGAAGATATTTTTGGGTATATTAAAATGCTAAAGGACAATCAGGACTCTGCTAGTAATTTGAATAGGCTCTGGAGCAACAACCTGTTGGGAGAGTCAGGCAGGTGAGTCAGGAGTGAGTCCGGGACATCCACAAATTAAATCAAACCATAGTGCCATTACACCCCAGTACTGGCACTCACTTAATACTCAGTGACCAGACTCAAAACCTGAAAAGGATTGAAGCGCTCTACGACCAGATCAAGCTCAAGCTGAGCCAGAAATATCAGTTGATGAGTGCGTCTGAAAAAAAACAGGTGCACGCCGGAAGCTTTGGCAAAGGCTTAGCCGATGCGGGCATATCGTTTCTGATCTGGACGAAAGATGTCGTTGAGGTGATATCCCCTCTCTTCCGCTCCATCCGCCAGGTCAAGGCTTATATTGATACCCCCTATGAAGGCTCTGTATTTGAATGGCTTGAAAAAGTCGACCAGACCTATCGGGAAAGCGAGTACAAAGAGTTAGTGGAAGCCCTGGGCTTTGACCCCAGAATGATCAATACCGAACAGTTCCAGGAAGCCTGGGAAATCACCCAGATTATCTGGGACGACAAACAATGCCAGGCACTGCTAACCCGATTCGCCAAAGATTACTACAAGGCCCAGCACCCCACAGAAGTCAGTGAGTTTGCAGGCGGTGCCGCCTTTGACATATTACTGACCATCGTCCTCACCCTGCTCACGGGAGGGGCCGCGATAGCCGTCATGGCTGCCAGCAAGGCACGCCTGATCCGCCAGATGAAACAGCTGGGCGAAATATTCAGAGAACTGGCCAGCCTGCTGAAAGAAGTTGACCGGTACATTCCCAAAACATCCATGCGCAGTCGTTCAACGGGGAATATGATTGAGGATCTGCCGGTGGATGACCGGCCTGCTCCGAAGAACAATCCTCCGCCCAGGGGAAATACGACTCCTGAACAACCGGAGGTGGAGACCAAGCATCAAAAAGTCGCGCCTTCCGACTTGAAAGATGCAGTTAACACCCTGAAAGATCGACGGAATCAGATCGCAGAAAGGGGCTACCAACCCAAATACAGTGATGCTGATCTGGCCAGAATCGTACAGCAGGACAATATTGCCAACGAACGTTTCCAGGTACGTTTTATGGAGCAGGGTTACCTGCAGGATAGAAATACGCCCGACCTCCCCCTGAGCGGCAAAATGGGACAGGTCATGAAAGGTACCAACGGAGAAGGCGCCAAATACTGGTCCACCAGTTTTGACCAGATTGAGGATGCCGACACCGATCCCAGACTGATCAGCGAAAAACTAGGCCTTGAATACAACCCCGACAAACAATACGCTCTGGTAGTCGTAGACTCTGAAATAGCCGTTCCCCTGACCGGGGTCAAAAGCGTACCGGCCACCTTCGACAATCTGGGCGAGTTTGCCAATACCGAATTGCCTGATGATTTTCCAAAAAGCTTTACAACACAGGTTATGACCCCAGAGTTCCAGGCTCAATACACCCAACACTACAACGCAGCAGTAGAAAGTGGTGACTTGCCCAATGCCTGGTCAAGGGATACAAAAGCGTTTGGAAAATATTTACAAAGCACCAATGTATCCGGTGAAGATCAAGAGTTACTGATCACACGCATGAAAATGCACGACAAAATCGGCAATAACCAGGACTATATGGGCAACGGCCTGACCAAAGACATCAACCCTGAGTCTCGCAATACTTACGGTGCTGTGGAAACCCTGAATTTTGAACGCCGGATTGTCAACCTGAAACAGTTGGACGACGCCGATGCCATTGTGATTATCGAGGAGTTGAAACCGATATGACTGCTATCCAGAAATACCCTTTAAAACCGGCGCTGCCAAAGATTGCCCGGCACGACCAGCTGCCTGCCGGTGCTATCGAACTAGCCCGGTTGCAAGATACAGAGGGCCATAAAGACCTTTATTAATTCGTACAGCGTAGTCAACAACTCTCGATTCTGGCGTCTTATGTCATTCACCGGAAGACAGGGAGTCAGTACTACTGTGATCAGTTTGACTTCCCCCTCAAAGCCCTCAGCTGGTTCCCCACAGCCCTGGCTGAGTTTCAAAAACCGCCTGCAGAAGGCGGGCTGCATGCCGGAGCCATGACCAGTGCCGATGAAGACGTGGACGGTGAAATGCTCTGTGTACAGTCAGCAATCGAAGGCTATTACATAGTCAATCGATCCCGGCAAAGCCCGCTGGGTTTTGGTGACTCTTATATGCCCACTGAAATATCACTCAGCTACCATCTGCTCTACGACTTGGGCTTACTGGCGTTATGGCAACAGCTGGGAGAGAAGTATGAGCGCGGTGAGTTGTAGTTCGCCAAAGAATACTACAAAGCCCAGCACCCCACAGAAGTCAGTGAGTTTGCCGGCGGAGCCGCTTTTGACATATTACTGACCATCGTCCTCACCCTGCTCACGGGAGGTGCGGCTTTTGCAGCTGTTGTCGCCAGCAAAGCACGCCTAATCCGCCAGATGAAACAGCTCGGCGAGCTGCTCAAGGAACTGGCCAGTCTATTAAAAGAAGTTGACCGGTATATTCCCAAAGCATCCATGCGCAGTCGTTCATCGGGGAATATGATTGAGGATCTGCCGGTGGCTGATGGGCCTGCTCCCAAGGTTTCGGCTCCTCCTCGGGGAAGCTCTCAAAAGCCCTCACCTGAAAAGCCTTCGAAAGGCAAGTTATCCTTTGCTAAGAATAAAGACACCTCTACACTAAAGCCAGCACAAACTCCTCAAAAGATAGTTATCGAACTTGATGCAGGAAAGGCTTCAGGCAAAAAAGGAATAAAAGGCACATGGCATGAACAACTTGAGAACCCTGAACCAAACACTGTTTATAAAGTAACTTCATATCATGATGGTGTCCCTGCTACATATACGTATGAAACTGATAGTAAGGGGCGCACAGTCAAGGTTACAGGAAAACTGAAGAAATCAGCCATCACTGTTCAAAAGGAAAGAGATAAACTTCATAGGAATACCACCACACAGAGTAAATATGGTGGAGATGATCCTAACTATGATGGTGGTCACCTGATTGGTACACTTTTCCAAGGACCTGCTGAGAAGGTTAATCTGGTTCCTCAGCTCAAGGATCAAAACCGTCATGGAGAGTGGCGGCAGATGGAGAAGGAGTGGGCTAAAGAGTTAGATAAAGGTAGAGAAGTTGAAGTAGAAATACTGGTAAAATATCAAGAAGGAACAGGCACCCCAGAAATTATGTATAGTAATTATTCAGTGGATAATGGCCCAATCACAGAGAGAGAATTTAGGAACTGAGGTTAATCATGTTTGATAACATTGATGATATTTACAATCATATTGGTCAGTCTATTTTTGAGGCGATTTCAGATGAATGGTCGCGAGCTTGGCTTGTTGCTGTTATGGAAAAGCCCGGAAGTTCAATTAGTTTTGTACAACAACTCATAGGTTCGTCAGGTGATGTCAAAAATTATAGTGTAAATAAACGAGATGGACTGCCTTAAGTCTCTTCCAATATGAAATGAGCCTGAAGAAGGGGCTGGTTTCTAACATGAAATGAGCCGACTTCAGCACTGTCGTTCATGATGAGGATATGAAAATCATCATGAACACCCATTTCATCAAGGCTCTTAATGGATTCCGGGGAGTTATCCAAACAACACTCCCAGAAGACCGGTTAGAGCTGCTTTCCCGCGCTTCTTGATATTGTGCAGGCACTCGAAGAAACCCAAATACAGCGGTAACTTCTCTTGTGATATACCCCGATGAGGACGCAACCAGGAACGCAACAGCGACCAGAACCCCTCCATTGTATTCACATGAATCTCATGAAAACCGTCGCCGTCCTCATCTCGTGCATATTCACCGGCTCCATGGCAGACAGATTTATGGCCATAACCCCATTCTGCCAGTTCGTTGTAAATCGCGTATTCATCCGTGTACACCAGAGTGCCTGGCTCTATAGTAGCTCTGATCAGTGGCTTGATGGKTGCCCGTTTAACATTKGCAAGCATMCGGATCMCTACCTGGCCMCCTCGCTGAATCMTMCCAAAGATGGGTGGTTTCTCTTTTTCCAAGGTTCCTCGGCCMCGMGCAGCTCTCAGKCTGTTTCTTCGTCCTTTTCGWCGTTTTTTTTCMCAGCCTCTGGATGMCCTTTGTGGCCAGCCMCCACATAAACCTCATCACATTCTACCTCMCCMCTGAGGACTMCCTCAGGGCGCTTATCGTATACGGACTGCCTGAGTTGCCGAGTCATTTTTTGTACGTCMCTTACGTTCAAATCGAGCTCACGGGCGATCTGCTGATTCGAAAGATTGAGTGACATCAGGTGCAGACAGCTTACCCACACTTTCAAAGGCTTATGGYGTCCTGAAAAAMCAGAAAGTGTCAGGTCATCAAAACGACGCTGACATTCTTTACAAGAATATCTCTGTCTGTCAGGCTGTGAATCGTCCTTGCCTTGGCGGGTTATGTCTGAGCTGGCACAGTGTGGGCATTTCACCCCGTCAGGCCAGCGAATCTGGCGTATCTGKTCAAAGCACTTGGCGTTGTCGAGGAGGTCATAAAGTTTCATGWCACTTTTGTACAAGAAAACGKCTTCTATTCATAGTCAAATAACTCGTCCTCAACCAGCTCCCCAGAATCCATTAAGAGCCAAAAGAAAATAAATCAAAAAGCTTCAATCAACCGAACTTAACTGCCAACTGGTCAGTAGCAATAACCAGGGCATCCACAATGCCTGGCTCGGAAGAAGCATGACCTGCTTCCCGAATCACTTGCAGCTCGGCTTCAGTCCAGTGATCAGCCAGCACCTGAGCATTATCCAGTGGACAAATCATATCGTAGCGACCATGAACAATAATGCCCGGAATCTGGTCGATGTATTTCATATCCCGAATGATCTGATTGGCTTCAACAAAGCTGTCATTCATAAAGTAGTGGGCTTCGATTCGGGAAATAGCCAGAGCGTTATGGGGCTCGCTGCAATACTCCTCAACATCAGGACAAGGTTTGAGAGTACTGATTCTCCCTTCCCAAAGCGCCCAGTGCTTGGCAGCACTCATCCGTGCCAGCTCATCATCTCCGGTCAGGCGCTGATAATAAGCCTTCAACATATTATCCCGCTCACTCTCCGGAATAATTTCTTCAAAATGCTTCCAGTGATCAGGGAAAACTCTCCCGGCACCACTCTCGCTGTAGAGCCAGTCAAAGTCCTTCTGCCGGGACAAGAATATGCCCCTGAGCACCATGGCCATTACTCGCTTAGGGTGGGCCTGAGCATAAAGCAGTGAAAGCGTTGAACCCCAGGAGCCGCCAAACAAAATCCAGCGCTCAATACCCAGATGCTCTCGAATCAGCTCCATATCAGCAATAAGATTCTGGGTCGTATTGCCTTCCAGTTCAGCATGGGGAGCCGAACGACCACAGCCTCGCTGATCAAACAGGATAATCCGGTACTTCTCAGGATCAAAAAACCGGCGCGCCTTTTCTGAACAGCCAGCTCCAGGCCCACCGTGAACAAACAGCACCGGAATCCCCTCAGGGCTTCCGCACTCCTCCACATAGACCTGATGAACAGCATCCACAGCCAGTTTAAAGACAGAGTATGGCTTGATAGCCGGGTAAAGCGTGCGCATGAACCTTCCTTCAGAAGTCACTGAATCAAGCGAAGTCAGTCAGCAGTACAAACCCAGGAGCCTGACCGAGAATAGCGTCCGAGCATAAAATTCAGAAAGAACGGTCTATTCTCGGTCAGGCTCCTAGTTTGCTCCACCTCCATAACCCCCAACTCTCTACATTACTCTTAAAAACCATGGTTTTCCAAGAATTGTCACGGGTTTGAAAAATAGGGGCTGTTGAGGTTTTGTTTTCGTGCTCAGCAGCCCCTATGGGAACTTTTGCTTCCAAAATCTATCTGACTGCATATCTGATCAAGCCGCAAGGAGCTGGCTAGTAATACGAATTAATATTGGGCAGGACTCTATGAAACAGTCATTATTCCAGATCTCATATACATTACTGAAAAAAAGCCTGTTTCTTGCTCTGGCTTCAGTAAGCTTAATCAGCGCGGCTGCAACAGACTTCCAGCCTTATACAAGTCAGCTGGAGCTTCAGGAATACCTCTCCAGTCACAGCTATAAAACACCTGAAAGCTGTCCTCAAAATCGCTATCAGGGAAGTTGCTGGGCTCGCTCCATCATGAAAATACTTCATCCGGAAGAGCTGAGCCAGATATACAATCAAGTAGCGAGATTTCTGCCACTCTCCAAAGATAAAACCATCAATAGTGCAGCCTTACACCTCTACCTGGAGAGCCACTCTGCAGAAACACCGGAGGGCGCGACTCCAGGCGTACCTATCAATGATCTGAACCTGCAATTAGCCATTTTGCTAAAAAAGAGGATTATGACTGCAACCCCTCTTCCAAATGGACAGGTAGCCATTCAAACTTTCACAGGTTTTGCAGACGGAAGTTATGAAGTAGAAGAATATACTATTTCCTTATCCTCTCAGCCTGAAGAGCTGCACAATGCATTATTGAGTGCCGATATCAGCCTTTTTCTGACACCTGGCATTAATGGTCAACCTGGGCATGTTTTACCTATTGTCTTCAACTTCGAAGTTAATCAGACACCGGAAGAAGCCCTTTTAAGAGCGTCTCTGGACAGAGCCCTTAATAGAATAGTGGACCGCCCAACCCGACTCATTGATATATTTACTGCGATAAGTGGCGATATGCCTTCTTTCTTTTTCTCAGGCCAACGTTTCGGAGCCGGCAAAGGTGGGGAACTCACTCAACTGCAGAGAGAGAGGAAAAGGCGTGAAGAGGCAAAAGCGAAAGCCAATCTGGAAAAAGAAGCGAAACTAGCCAGAAACGAAGCTGCTGAAAAATACCGCGAGGGTGACACGGCTCGTTTCTGTAAGAACTGTGCAAAAGGGGCAGCCAAACTGGGCATTATCGGTGCTGCAGCTGCTGCAACCTATAAGAAGTGGGAAACCGTTAAGGGCTATTTAAACAGGTTCTGGAATGAAATAATTGTTCCCCAAATGCCGTTGATCGCCCGAATGGATGGTATGGGTGTGAGAGGAAAAGCTGGAGATATCCCACCAGAATTAGCCAGCTATATGGATACCCTTCCCCAGAAAGGGCGTGAAGCCGGGAAATACATTTATTCCAAAGCGGATAACTACATTAGATCGGTCTGGGCTGCCAAGAGTAAAAACCAACCCACCCAGGGTTTTGCCTATCAGATGCTAACGGCTGTCAATGCTATCCGTTCCAAACCGCAAGTCTGTGGTACAACCCCTATGTCTGCAGTAGGAAAATTGAGATGGAGTCATTCTCTGGAAGCAGCAGCCTTCAAACATTCAACTGATATGGCAAGCCGAGACTTTATGGACCATACAGGCTCAGATGGGAGCCAGCCTGATCAACGAATTGAAGCACAAGGTTATCTATGGTCTTTTTACGGAGAAAACGTTGCAGCAGGTCAGTCTAGTGTCGACGAAGTGCTCAAAACCTGGATGAGCAGTGAAGGTCATTGTAAGAATATCATGAGCCCCAAGGTTATAGAGATGGGAGCCAGCTATGTTGAAGAAGCCTTCAGCGGGTACGGCATTTATTGGACTCAGGTTTTTGCTAAACCGAGATACTAAGAAAGCAGAACAATAAACTCGAAGATTTCTAACCGGGAGCCTGGCCCCCGGTTAGAATAGCCACTCAGTTACTTACTGCGACCAGCACGCTTGCGATCATTCTCTTTCAGGAACTTCTTACGAATACGAATATGGTTAGGTGTCACTTCAACCAGTTCGTCGTCGTCAATGAATTCCAGAGCCTGTTCCAGGGAGTGCTTAACGTGTGGTGTCAACTGAATGTTCTCATCAGTACCAGAAGCACGTACGTTGGTCAGCTGCTTACCCTTAATAGGGTTAACCACCAGATCGTTATCACGGTTGTGAAGGCCGATAACCTGACCTTCATACACATCCACATTAGGTGGCAGGAACAAACGACCACGCTCTTGCAAATTCCACAGGGAATAACCCAGAACCTTACCGTTGACCATTGAGATCAGAACACCATTCTGACGATGACCTACTTCGCCACCTTTTACTTCACCGTAATGATCAAAGACATTGGTCAGAATACCACTGCCTGAAGTCATGGTCAGGAACTGTGAGCGGAAACCAATCAAGCCACGAGCAGGCATGATGAATTCCAGACGTACACGGCCTTTGCCATCAGGCACCATGTTAGTCAGCTCAGCTTTACGTAGCCCCATCTCTTCCATCAGAGAGCCCTGATGCTGCTCTTCAACGTCAACCACTACCTGTTCGAAAGGCTCTTGCATGACACCATCAATTTCACGCACAACCACTTCAGGACGGGACACACCCATCTCGAAGCCCTCACGACGCATGGTTTCAATCAGAACAGACAGGTGAAGCTCACCACGACCAGACACCTTGAATTTGTCCGCATCACTACCCTGTTCCACACGCAGGGCCACATTGTGCAGCAATTCACGCTCCAGACGATCCTTGATATTACGAGAGGTAACGTACTTGCCGTCCTGACCTGCGAAAGGAGAGTCATTCACCTGGAAGGTCATGCTGACTGTTGGCTCATCAACGGTCAGAGGTGTCAAAGCTTCTACATTACTTGGATCACACAGGGTGTCAGAAATGTTCAGCTTGTCGATGCCTGTTACACAGACAATATCGCCAGCACGGGCTTCTTCAACATCGACTCGCTCCAGCCCCAGATGCCCCATAACCTTGAGGATCTTGGCATTGCGCTCGTTACCGTCAGCACCAATCAGACGGATCGGAGTAGAAGGCTTCAGCTTACCACGGGAAATACGACCAATACCGATAACACCCAGGAAGCTGTTGTAGTCCAGAGCCGAAATCTGCATTTGGAAAGGCGCATCTACGTCAACTTTCGGAGACGGTACGTTGTTAACGATCATTTCGAATAACGGATTCATATCTTCCGCCATGTTCTCAGGATCGTCACCGGCAATACCGTTCAGTGCAGAAGCGTAAATAACCGGGAAGTCCAGCTGCTCTTCAGTAGCACCCAGACGATCAAACAGATCAAAAACTTCGTCCATTACCCAGTCAGGACGAGCACCAGGACGGTCAACCTTGTTGATAACAACAATCGGGCGCAGGCCCTGCTCAAAAGCTTTCTGGGTTACAAAACGGGTCTGAGGCATAGGACCGTCAACCGCATCCACCAGCAACAGAACCGAATCCACCATGGACATAACACGCTCTACTTCACCACCGAAGTCGGCGTGCCCCGGAGTATCCACAATATTAATGTGGTAGTCCTGCCAGTTGATCGCGGTGTTTTTGGCCAGGATAGTAATACCCCGTTCCTTTTCCTGATCATTGGAATCCATGATGCGTTCTGCACCCTGATCCTTACGACCCAGAGTTCCGGACTGCTGCAGCAGTTTGTCAACCAGGGTCGTTTTTCCGTGGTCAACGTGTGCAATAATCGCGATGTTGCGTAACTTTTCTATCACTGTCTTTCTCTCTTGAAATCTTTTTGAGGCTGCCTGAACAGCCTCTCAGGAGCGGTGCATCACAGCCGCGACCTTGTCCACTGCTACATCAGCCAGCTTGGCGTAGGTGGCACAAAACGTCTGATCCTTAATCAGATACCGGACATCCCGCTCGTAACGAGCCAGATGATGTAAATTTCTGAGCCTCAGCTCTTCTTTCAAAGGCCTTTGGCTAAAGCGCATATCGGCAATATCGATCAGCCCGAGAGTGCCATCTGGCAACTTGAGGATATTCCCCATATGAAGGGAGCGAAAATAAACGCCCCTTTCATGCAAGTCAGCTATATACTCTGCCACCTGCTCTGCCAAAGACCGGGTTTCCTCTTCATCCAGAACAGGAAAAACCTGTCTTAGAGTCTGACCAGGCAAAGGTCGATAATGCACAGCCGTATTCTTGTACCTTTCCAGACGATAACAGCCAATGATGTCAACAGTTTGAACGCCTCTTGCGATCAGCTCAGAAGCATTTCTGGCAAACCTTACTGAGTAAGGCCTCAGCCAGGCGGAGCTGATGGTGCTTTTAACCCGAAAGAGCTTTAGAAAAGTCTCATCCTTCAGCTTGAGGACCTTATAGCCAAAATGGTCCTTCTCAATCACCTCAGCACCTTCGGTCAGGGTTTGATAGGCCTCTGAAGATAACCGCTGCATACCACTCATCTGTGTTGAATACTCACTGTTACCGGGAAAAAATCTCGGCATTATCACCTGCCGGAAGCCAAAATTCAGCTCAAAGGCACCATGAAAGTGGGTACAAAATCAGAACAAGCTGAACTTTCATAGTAAAAAATGGCGGCCAATCATACCTTAGCCCGGAAAATTCATAAAGCCGCTTTGATCCGTATCAAGAACAATAGAACTAATGAACTGCCCGATTTGTAATGGGTAAGGCAAGTAAATTTCCGGGCAATACCGAGCAGAAAGTGCCCATAAAGCTATGCTAAAATCGCTTTTTGCAGGAAAAACCATGGTTTTCAGGTCAGTATCCATTGAGCCTGCAGCCAGATTCCTCCAGAATAGCCTCTCATTTTTAACCGATTACAACGGCCATGTCAGAACAAGCCAAGGCCGGAAGTCTGCAGATTTACCTGCGCCTTCTGAGCTATGTAAAGCCCTACTCGGGCTTTTTTGCCCTTAGCCTGCTGGGCTATGTCATGTTTGCTCTCAGTCAACCTGCTTTCGCCCGTTTGCTGGAATATTTTGTGGAAGCCCTGGAAGGCAGCTTTGCCACCATCAATAAGGACCTTGGGTGGGCTCTCCCAGCTTCTATCATGACCTCTGTGGCCCTGGTCCCACTGGTTATGCTGTCTATTGCCATATTCAGAGGCATAGGTTCGTTTCTGGGTAACTATTATCTGGCCAAGGTTTCGCTGTCAGTGGTTCATGACCTTCGCTGCCTGATGTTTAATCAGATGATCAAGCTGCCTAACAACTACTTTGACAACAACAATTCAGGCCACCTGATTGCCAGAATCACCTATAACGTTGGAATGGTGACAACTGCAGCCACTGATGCTGTAAAAGTAGTCGTTCGTGAAGGTCTCACTGTAGTATTCCTGTTTGGCTACCTGATTTTAACCAACTGGAAACTCACACTGGTCTTTATCGCTGTAGCGCCACTCATCGCTCTTGTAGTCAGCACCGCCAGTAAGCGATTCCGCAAGTTAAGCACCAAAATTCAAACCTCCATGGGCGATTTGACTCATGTCAGCTCCGAATCTATCAATGGTTACCGGGTAGTCCGTGGATTTGGTGGCGAGAGCTATGAAACCAACCGTTTCTTCACAGCCAGTGACCGCAACACCCGACAGGGGCTGAAAATGGTCAAGGCATCTGCCGTTCATACCCCTACTCTGCAGTTTCTGGTCAACAGTGCTCTGGCAGTGCTGTTCTTCCTGGTTCTTTGGCTCAAAGGCGATGCGACCACCGCCTCTCTGGTCAGCTTTGTTACAGCGGCTGCCCTGTTACCTAAACCTATTCGTCAGCTCAGTGAAGTGAACGCCAATATCCAGAAAGGTATTGCTGCTGCAGAAAGCATTTTTGAAATGGCTGACCAACCTTCTGAACCTGATAATGGCACCTTTGAGAAGGAAGTAGTGAAAGGCAAACTGGAGTTTCGTAATCTGGTGTTCCAATATCAGAATGCTGAAAAGCCAGCCCTGAACAATATTAATTTCACGGTCAATCCGGGTGAAACCATTGCCCTGGTCGGGCGCTCCGGCTCCGGTAAAACCACACTGGCCAACCTGGTTCCCCGCTTTTACACCCATGAGCAGGGGCAAATTCTACTGGATGACACCCCTATTGACGAATATGGCCTGGAGAACCTCCGCAGCCATATCGCTTTGGTGGATCAGAATGTCACTCTGTTTAACGACACAGTTGCCCGCAATATTGCTTACGGTGATCTCCGCGATAAGGATGACTCTGATATACACCTGGCAGCCGAAGCAGCTCATGCCAATGAATTTATCAAAAATATGGCTCAGGGCATGGACACTCTGGTCGGGGAAGATGGCGTGCTGCTCTCGGGTGGTCAGCGTCAACGCCTGGCTATAGCAAGAGCGATCCTCAAGGACGCTCCTATTCTGATTCTCGACGAAGCCACTTCAGCACTGGATACCGAATCCGAGCGGCATATACAGGCGGCACTGGATGAAGTCATGAAAAACAGGACAACTCTGGTCATTGCCCACCGTCTCTCCACTATCGAGAACGCTGATCGCATCATTGTGATGGATAAAGGTGAGATAGTTGAGAGCGGTACCCATGCTGAGCTGCTGGCCAAAGAAGGCCATTACGCCAAACTGCACCAGATGCAGTTCCAGGAAGAGCAGGAAGAAGCCATTGAGGTGACACCTCTCAACTCTTCTCAGCCAGCAAAAAGCTGAACTCTTTGTACAAGCTGAGGTCTTACCATGATTACCCCTCAGAACGTTTTCATGGTAAACCTATCGGGAGTCCTGCCATAGCGCTTGCCAGGACTCTTAAGATACCCAAGTGGAAAAGACTGAATGAAACTGACTCTGCCACGATTTGATCAAGCCAGGGTTCTGGTCATCGGCGATGTCATGCTGGATCGCTACTGGCATGGCGGCACCTCCAGAATATCTCCCGAAGCCCCTGTCCCTGTCGTTCGCGTCAATCAGGTTGAAGACCGCCCCGGCGGAGCGGGCAACGTAGCCCTGAATATTGCCTCCCTGGGCGCACCGGCCTGGCTGATTGCCGCTACCGGCAATGATGAAGCCGCTGATTCCCTGCAGACTCGTCTGGAAGCAGCCGGGGTTTACTGTGACTTTGCCCGACTGGATAACGTCCCTACCATTACCAAACTCAGGGTCATCAGCCAGCATCAACAACTGATCCGGCTGGATCATGAGGAAGCATTCTCAGGGCTGAGTAATGATATTCTGGAAGAAAAAGCGGCCAGCCTGCTCGAAAACATTGGCGCCGTTATTCTTTCTGATTACAACAAAGGCACGCTGCAAAACCATCAACAGCTGATCAAACTGGCTCGCACCCAGGGTATTCCAGTTCTGGTGGACCCTAAAGGCACTGATTTTGAGCGCTATCGCGGTGCCACCGTCATTACTCCAAACCTTCATGAGTTTGAAACCGTTGTAGGGCCCTGCCAGGACGAACAGGAACTGGTGGATAAAGGCCACAAGCTCCTTGAAGAGCTGGAACTTGAAGCGCTTTTGATCACCCGGAGCGAGCATGGCATGACCCTGATTCGCAAGGGTGAACAGGAAGTTCACCTGCCTGCCAGAGCTCGCGAAGTATTTGATGTCACCGGCGCCGGAGACACTGTGATTTCCACCCTGGCCACTGCGCTTGCAGCAGGTGCTGAACTGCCCAAAGCTGCAGCATTGGCCAATATAGCTGCCGGTATTGTGGTGGCCAAACTGGGTACAGCGACTGTCAGCATGCCTGAGCTACGTCGTGAGGTGAATCGAGAGCTGGGTGCAGAGCGTGGTGTAGTGACTCCTGACCAGCTTAAGATTGCTCTTGAAGATGCCCGAGCCCACGGTGAGAAAATTGTCTTTACCAACGGCTGCTTTGACATCATCCATGCTGGCCATGTGGGCTACCTTGAACAGGCTCGTCAACAAGGTGACCGACTTGTACTGGCTATAAATAGCGATGCCTCAGTGAAAAGACTGAAAGGCGAAGGTCGCCCGATCAACTCTGAAGATCGTCGCATGGCCGTTCTGGCAGGCCTTGAAGCCGTAGACTGGGTCGTTTGCTTTGAAGAAGACACTCCCGAAGAGCTGTTAAGAATGGTTAAACCGGATATGCTCGTAAAAGGCGGCGACTACACCATTGATGAAGTGGTGGGAGCCCCCATAGTTTACGAATACGGTGGTGAAGTTAAGGTTCTGGCTTTCCTCGATAACTGCTCAACAACCGCCATTGTTGAGAAAATCCGTAAGGATCAGACTTCCGAAGAAACAGCCTGAGCCACCCTTCAGCAGGAGAAAGTGATTTACTTTTCTCCTGCTCTCTTCCCAAGCCAAGCCCCTCCTTTTATCCTGCTAACTTCTCTAACACCCTTTACAGGAGTTCAGCATGATCATTGATCACATCGGTTTCTCAGTCAGTCATTACGAAGAAAGCAAAGACTTCTACTGCAAAGTATTGGCACCACTGGGCATCGAACTCGTTATGGAAGTGAATGGCTGGGCTGGTCTGGGAGCTCACCAGAAGCCCGAACTCTGGTTTGGAGAAGGTGACAAACCTCAAAACCCCATGCACCTGGCTTTCAATGCCCCTGATCGTGCAGCTGTGGATAAGTTTTACGAGCTGGCAATAGCGGCAGGAGCTGTGGATAACGGTGCTCCGGGGGTTCGGGAGATCTATCATCCTGACTACTACGGAGCCTTTGTAATAGACCCCAATGGCCATAACCTTGAAGCTGTCTGTCACTCTCAGGAATCTTGAATTAGCAGGGTTCCTGTCAACTTTTCGACAGACTGACAATCTGTTTGGGAAAACTCATGGGGGGCCGGAAACCGGAAGGACGACCTCTATAATTAGCTGATAGCACTCAAAGATTCAGGGATAGAGTAATGGGTATTATCAGCGGCGGTGAAAAGATTCCCATCAGTCCATCATGGTCTGAACACGGTCAACAGAAAGTTGATAAACCCCAGGGTCGCCACAGGGGAGCTTCTGTTACGTCCATCGAAGATACCGTTCCCCAACAAGGAAAAGGCAAGAAACTGCCGAAAAAGAGCATCTTCTCCCGTGGCGTCAGCAGCCCTGAAAAAGCGGCTGCCAAACAAGCCAAAGCCACAGAGAAAAAAGCCGTAAAAGAGTTTGTAGCGGCTCTGGACGATGTCAAAAAAGCAGCAAACCGCAAAGACAGCACCCGCGAGTCGGTTCTAAAGGTTGTATCTCAACACGCCAAAAACCCTGATGAACTGGAAGACCTTTTGGCTAACCTCGCCAGAAAATCCGGTAAAGCCGCTGCTAAACCTCATGTTCAACAGGCCTTTCGAGAAGCCGGTGTTTCCATGATGGTGCTGAATGCTCGATATGAGGCTCATCAACCATTGAAGCATGCATCGGATAACGGTCTCTCCTTCAGAGAAGGTCTGGACAAGAGCATGGATCAGTTGAGGGCTCTGCGTAAGGAGCTCAATTTTGCTACTTTTCCTGACTCCATCAGAGACCAGCTAAAATCTTATCCTGCACTGGCCGAATGTCTGGTTTCAGAGCTCCCTAATTCACGGGGGTTTTCCCCTTCTGGCAGCCACTACCCAAGTACTCAAGCCCATACCATTCTTACCTGCCAATGCTTTGAGCAGGCTCGCCAAATTAAGAAAGATGTCGGCAAAGCTCTGGATAACCCTCAACTCCCCCCGGAAACAAGGGGTAAGCTTGAGAGCACCATGAAAGAAGTTCAGGAAATCCTGGAAGCCACACCAGAAGATCTTAGAAGTCTGGAATTGAGTTATGCCATTAAGGGAGAAGGCTCCTTCCTGAGCCCTGAATACACTCAGGATATCGATAGAAGAAGTCATATGGAGCCTGTTAGAAGAGGCTCATTCAGTAGAGAACAAATCTCCAGCAGACGAGAATCTCTTAGCCAGTCCAGACCTGTTCGAGAAGAGACTGTGCAATCCGAGGCAACACAAGCTCCCAAGAAACCCTCTGGCCCACCAAGAAGAGCTGCACCTGCTATTCCTTACCAAGCTTCTCTCGCAGCTCTGAAAAAAGAAAAGTCAGAGCTGACAGCTGAAGCAGACTCATTGCAAGGCTACTTGAATGACCTTCTGACTTATAGCAAGTCATCAGACTTAGTAAACCTTTTAGGTAAAGAGTTCTCTGCCCATAAAGACACAGGGTGGAGCTTTGGAGACTACGCATCCATGTGTCAGCATGCAGCTGAAGCCATTGTAAGTAACCCATCACTGACTCCTTCCGAGGCAATAGATGTGGCATATGGCAAGATGGGAACCTCTCATTCATAACCTCTTCCAAAGCCCATCTCTGATGGGCTGACATCCCTCTTTCACGAATCCTTCAACTTCCTTTCACCTTTCTTTCACAACCACCGCCTGATAATGGAAGTTCATACTTCCCGGAACAAACATCATGGTTGCTGCAAGCCTTCGGTCAGGATGGAAACAGACCAAGAACCATCCCCGATTTAAATGGGGAGCTATCGATTTCTCTGCAATAGCCGCCCTTGGCTCTGCTGGCTTGCTTTACTCCGGACAGCTGTTTTCCAGCCTGAAAGAGATACCAGAAAGCTCTCTCAAGCTGAATGATTACCAAACCGATATTGATGCTCTTGAAGTGTCCGGCGTCACTCACAATCTTTCAGGCATTACCTGGAATAGCCTCAGTCGAACTCTGTTTGCCGTTATTAACGGTCTGAACGAGATCGTTGAATTGACTCCAGAAGGAAAACTGATCAGAACCATTACACTGACGGGTTTCAAAGATGTGGAAGCCATTACCTGGACGGGTGGCAACCAGTTTCTGATCGTAGATGAGCGCAGACAGAGTGTTCACCAGATAAAGATTGATGAAAACACTCAGGACATTTTGTTTGAACAAACGCCTCAAATAACAGTCGGTATTCAGTCAGGAAAGAATAAGGGCTTTGAAGGCATTGCCTGGAACCCTGCTGAAAACCAGGCTTTTGTGGTCAAGGAGCGCGACCCGATGATGCTGTATGAAGTCAGAGGTTTCAGTCAGGAGGGTCTGGGGAATAACATCTCTATCCATACGACAGAAACAATTAATCGTGCACTGAGCCGTTCCAAGGATGACCTTTCAGGTTTGCACTATCACCAGCAAAGCGGCCACCTGCTGGTTTTAAGTGACGAAACACAACGCCTGACAGAGTTAACAAGTGAGGGTCAGGCGGTCAGCGAAATGGAACTCAGGGCTGACTTCCATAATCTTAAAGAGCCTATTCCTCAACCTGAAGGTATTACCATGGACGATGAGGGCAATATTTACATCGTCAGTGAACCCAACCTGTTCTATCGCTTTAGCAAAAGCCACTCAGGATAAATTCGAAGATCGAACCCGGAGAATGTAACCATCCGGGTCCTTCAGAGTAGATTCCTGTCCTTGAACTTCTGCTGCTTCACTTTGCAGTGTTAAACCCATAAATCCACTTTCAACGCGGGTGTGGTACCGGAAGCCTTCCTGTTGTTCCGTCCCATGGATATGCTGCAGCTCTAACAACGTATAGGGCCTCTGCCACAACCACTCTCTGATCTCTATGGCACCCACATCATCGGATACAGGCTGCTCTTCCATTCCGGAGAGAAAATAAAGCGTCATCTTTCGATCAGGAACTGCCTGCCTTGAAACAAGACGCAGACCCAGCTCTTCATAAAAAGCCAGACTCTGATCAATGTCCCGAGCCCTTAGTGTGGAGAGATTCAGACAAGCGGCATGCCAGACATCAGTCTTTAAAGACTCAGACAGTTTTGGCGTATTTTTCTTAAAAGTATGCTGAATGAGCTCAATACAATAACCATCAGGATCCTGAAGATGGCATAGAAAAGCGACATCGGGCACTTCAAAACAATCACCAATAGACGACACACCTACATCGATAAGATGCTTTCTGGTGTGTTGCAAATCAACCACAGAGATTGAAAACTTCCAATACCCTTCGGTGCGGCTGGGTTGTGGTGCTACCTTTGGTTTTTTACCCGGACAATAAACCAGCTCAAGAAAGGCACCCTGAGTTTCAGGGTAAGCCAGATAGCAGTGCTCAGTATCTCCAATCTGTTTACGAGACTGGAGACTCATGCCCAGCTTCTGACAATAGAAAGACAGAGATTGCTCAAGATTTGAGACCATCAAACAATGATGAGTGATTAGCACCCTGCCCTCCTTAAATCGCTCTGCCAGAGTCAAACACCCAACGTCTTGATGACCTTTGCACAGGTCTCAGCATTACTTTTCAGATGCTTGGGATTAATCGTACCAATTACTGCTGCAGAAGTTGCAGGGTGAGAAAAAACCAATTCCATACTCTTCTCAACCGGATCTTCCCCTTCAAGACAAGCATGGCCACTGGCCAAAGCTTTCTTGATCAGAATGCCCTTGCTGTTCTCAAGCGCAAAATCCAGAACCGGCTTTTCAGCCTGCTCTTTCAGGTTATACGTCACCATGGCAATATCAGACCGCTCAAGAGCCATAATGCCACCTTCTACGGTTTTGGTAGACATGCCGGAAGCCAGAATCTTGCCTTCTTTCTTGAGATCTTCCAGCACCTCCAGGCAGCCATACTGCTGAATAATATTGACGTCATCGCCACTGGAATGAACCAGAACCATTTCGATCCGATCAGTATTCAAACGTTTCAGGCTTCGTTCAATGCTAAAGCGAATATGCTCCGGGGTGAAATCAAAATGAGATTCGCCGTTTTCAAATTCTTCACCTACTTTACTGCAGATCACCCAGTCATCTCTCTGGCCTTTCAGCAGGGGACCCAGACGCACTTCACTGGTGCCATAGGCAGGCGCAGTATCCAGTAAATTAATGCCCAGAGACTTTGCCAGCTGCAAGAGTTCAAGCGCTTCACGATCATCCGGAATGGTGAATCCAGACGGGTATTTTACGCCCTGATCCCTGCCCAGTTTGACGGTACCAAAACCAATGGGTGAAACCCGGATGTCTGTTCCGGCAATTGTCCTTGTTTCCAGCCTGTAATCAGTCATGACAGTCGGTAAAAGCCTCGCTCCAGAAAGGTTGGCAGATCTCGGGGTGTTGAACATTTTCTGGCAAACCAAAACCTTTATTGCCAGAAGGCGACAGCTGTTCTTTATCCAGCACTTTCATCACTTCATCAGAAAGATTGGGTGCAAGTGCCAGCTTGGTTGGCCAGCTCACAATACCGTTCTCTGTTTCGTGAATAAAAGCCGCATCCGGCCTCAAGAGTTTGGTTTGCTTGGGCTCAGCCCTGTTTACAAACAATGTCGCCCATTGCGCATCATCAAGATTTACCCACGGCAGTAATGCCACCAGTTCTCTTCGGGCAACCCGAATCTGTTCTTCCGGCGTGCGCTCCATACCGTCCTCGGCAATCTCTCCACCCAGATACCAGACCCAATTCCCTTCACCATCAGGATGACTGGTGACCGTCATTCTCGGTACCGGCTTAGTACCGAGACAATGAGCAAACAGAGGCTCAGAATGGCGATGCCGAACCATAATCATATGCAATGGCCTTCTCTGCATAGCGGGCTCGGAAATTCCCCAGAGCTTCATCAAATCTTCAGTACCTTCGCCTGCCGTTGTGACAAACTTTTTGGCCCTGATCTGCAGGGTTTCTCCACCTACCTGATGCTCGATATAATCAATCTTCTTGCCGTCGGTCACAATGCGGGTGTTCTCTGCCCAGTCGACCTTGAGAATACGGCTCTCCAGTCCTTTCACCAGGGCCTTGATAACAGTACGGATATCCAGCACCACCTCATTCAACTGATAGACCTTGCCCCGAAAGCCTTCATGGCGAAAAATACCGGGAAAATCATCAGCTTTCTTCAGCTGCTCGACACGACCACGCAGTGCCTTACTGGCAAAAAAGGTAGTGAGCCGGGAACCTACATCTCCGGGAGACCAGAGATACTGGGACTGAGATAGAATATCCGCATCCGAAAGATCAACCTCATCCTCGCCCTTCAGGGCCTTGCGCCAGCGGTCGGGCATACCGGCAATGCATTCTGCGGCTTTGGTGAGGGTGCCTGTCAGAGTGTATTTAGTACCACCGTGAACAATCCCTTGGGACTTGATGGTCTGACCACCGCCAAGGGTAGCGTTTTCCAGAAGAAGGGCCTTATAGCCTTGCTGATTGAGGGTATTGAACAGCCAGAGACCGGCAATGCCTCCGCCAATCACGACAACATCTGTTTCTATGGTCTGGGTCATATAGAGTGGATCAGAGAGTAAGACAGGGAAAAGAATCCCTGCAGTATACGCCTCCTACCCGCCAGACACCAATACCGCCTGTGGCCCTTGAACTTTCGTACCTTTTGACTGTCCAAATCCTATGACCTGACAGCTGATTTTTGCTTGGGAATCAAGGATATGGATTCGGTAGGAAGAAGGGACACAAGCTCACCAGACTTATCTTCTGCAAAAAATACACATCCACCGGATGTGCCAGTGGACAGTTGTGTCCAGACTGAACCAAAAACCCCACTGCATCATTTCTCAGTTTCACCCGTTGAACCCGCAGCGAAGCTGTTAACGCCAACTCCCAAGCTCCTGAATGCAGACTTTTATGACGACTGTCAGGCTCTGGTTGATCGCTATCTGCACACGCCTCAAATAGAAAACCCAGTCAGTTGTGGAGAGATCCCCAGACCTATTCATGGGGCCCAGCACCTCTCCCGTTCAGCCTGCTGGATTCCGGTACTACTGGCCTGGAGGCAGAAAGCCGGTGATCCCGAGGCTCTCAAGTTGCCAAGAGAGGCTGTTCCCTGGTTGATGAAAGCCGCATTGCTCCATGATTCAGGCCGGGAAGGAGAGAACAAGGATTTACCCGTTTGGGAAGAAAAGAGTGCCATGAATCTGGAAAACCATCTTTTGGCTTCAGGATGCCCGCCAGAATTTGCCGCGCAGCTGAGTAATGCCATCGTCAACAAAAACCGCACAGAGGAAACGGGTAAAGCACGAGACAACCTCTTCGAAAAGCTACTCCATGATGCAGACTGTCTGGAAATAATCCGTTGCCGGTCAGAGTTCGACATTGGCTATCTGGATATTTATCAGGAATTCAAAAGTGATTTCGGAACATTAGACAACATTGTTCAGTTAGCTGATCAGGTTCGTTCACTCATCAGGCATCAGCATGATCTGGGTTTCAACTCAAGCATTATTCTCGCCCGTTCCAGCGATTCAAAAAGAGTACTCAAAACAGAGGTCTCCCAGTGTAAGGACACATTAGGAAAGTACCCCTTTGAATACGCAGAGAATGCCTTACTCTGTCAGGTTTTATGTCTGAAAAAACTGTGTCCTGACCTCTATCAAATGCTGGTCGAAGGTCTTGGTGAAACACCTGAAATAGCGCCCGGTGACTTGAAAGTTCGATACTACTCTAAAGCAATAAAAACACCGCTTCCCAATCAGATACACGACCCTCAGAGTAAGAAGGTATTCTCTGTTACTGACAACCTCTCTCCAGAAGCAGGCGCACACAGACTCTTGATGAATCAAATGGCCAGATCAATGGGCTTTGAAACTCCGGACTGCAAGCTCTATGTGCACAGCCCTTTTGAATGCAGCGTTTTAGAAGAATCTATAGATACGCTTGAGAACCCTAACTTTGATTGTATGCCTGAAGACATAAAAGCCCGTCTGTTTCTGATGGCTTCAATACTGGGTATATGGAACATCACTGAAGCGTGCAAAGTATTGAATGGAAAACTGTTCATTTATGATTTTTCAACAGCAGGTCTTTACGCCAATGGCGAGGCAAAGGTTGATAGCCAGTTCACATCCACTCCTTTCGAGCTGGAATGGTTTCGCCACCCTACTTTAGTGATTGACACTTTTCCTCAGTGCACTCCTGATATGCTGGCTCACTTCAGGAAAAACAAAGAGTTATTTCAAAGCCTCTCGGACAAATTCATTGCAGAACAGGCAGATCTATTGTCCAACCTCATCATCGGGGAACTGGAACAATGGATAGAACGGCTCGGGCCATTAAAATCCATCGATAGGAGACGACTCTACAGGACAATCAGTGAGCGTATTGCTTTTATTCAGCGTCGCTTTCCACCCTGCATTGCAGCCAAACCCAACCCCGAAACTGCTCGACTGAGAGTCACCTCTGCTTCACAGAGAGCCATTGAAGCCTCGGGAATCAGTGGCCACTGTCTGCCAGCAGCACCTGGAGACATACGTAATGGTGAACTTCGCCTTTACACCCTGCTGAATCAACATAACCAGCCTGTCACTGAAGCCTGGGTAAAACTCAGTCCAACAGCTTGCCGTCGTCTATCAGACCATCTTGGCCTCGCCACACCTTGGCATAGGCGAATTGAGATTCTGGATTTTTACATCAACCTGGCTTTCCAGAAAGACCACCAGACAGGCGTGCTTAGATCAATGGTGATGGATGACTACTGGCAACAGACTATTGATCAGTTACTAAGCCAGTGCGAGGAATGGCTGGAAGAAATTAATCATGAACACACTCGTTACCCTGATGATAACGTCACACAGCAGACTGAAGCGGCCATTGTTAACGCCAAAAAGTTGCTTCTGGAACTGAAAAGCAGGAAGGAAGGTGAAGACCTGTTTCTTGATCAAACCGTTCAATTTCCGGAATGGAAGCCTGAAGCAGGTTTCCCATCCCGAGTGTCTACTGTTGATGAAACTGGTCTTCAAAGAGATGAATTATATAGGCTTAAATACCACAACTCTGGAAGAGCCTGGGAAACCGGGAGAACGAAAAGCATAAATCCGCCTGAAAGCATGGATCAGGGTAAAAAACCGGTTCACTATGTTCAGCTGCCAAGATACGAATGGTTACCTGAAGAAGAAAAATGTATTGAGGCCAGACTGTTTGCTGACAACCTGCCAGACGATCGAAGTTTTACCGGCACCTTGCACTTGAGAGTTGAGGGGACGGGTAAGGATGTCAGCCAGACACTGGTGAATCACCTTCAAACTTTGGGCCTCAACATTCGACAGTGCAGTCTGGAAGATGCTCAGAAACAGTATGAAATGTCACTTAAAAGCTGCTTATCTCCAAATTCGTTAAAGTCACCTGCACCGCAATGGTTTCATTACTGCCATCTTTTAAATGGAAGACCTGTTTACTATCGGCCCAGAATGCCAATCGATCAAAAAATAGCGGACCGGGGTCACATTACCCTCCATGTATTCAATAACACTTTTGCCCGAGGCTATAAGTGTCAAACGGATGAAGATCGTCAAAAACTGATCACTGAAACCCGCGGGGTTTTGACTAATATCTTGCACAGTGGTCAGTCTATTGACTCCTATGTAGAACGAATCCGAAAAGGTTTATCAACCGATTCATCTTTCTGGCGTGCAAAAGAAATAAAAAGTGGAGGGGCAGCCCGCTCTTTTTCCGTATCAACAGACACTCGTGAAAAATTTAAGAAAAGCGTATATACCCAACTAAAGCCACTAAATCGTCGAAGGCTGGATGCAGTGACCTATAGCACATGCCGATTGGGACGAAGTAAACCCGAGTTCGTTCAGTTGTTTAAAGTGCTACCGGAACAGTTTACAGACGGTACAACCCTATATCTGGACAATGAAACATTTTTTGATGATATCTGCCTTGAAGAAACTCAGCCAGCTCATATCCCTGAGGAGATCAGTGTATCTGCAAAAAGAACTCTTAATGAAGATACTCTAAGATGGCCTGATGGACAGGACTTCAGAATAGGTCCACCTGAAGAGACCAACGAACAGGAATTCCTGCGAATAACCAACTCACTTCAATCTGACCTCCCCTTTCCTGAGTCAGTTATATCTGTGATCCTTGCTGCGGGTCCTCATCAATATGAAAAGCTTTGCCTGCAAAACCCGGACTTAAAAAAAGGTGTTGTGCAAAACCTGAATGGCATTATTTTTACTCCCGGTTCAACAATCAGGGGCTTCAGCTTTCAGAATGCTTCATTACAGAAAACCGTATTCAAGGGCGTCCAGTTCTCCAGCTGCAAGTTTGACAGCATAGATCTCAGAGATTGTGACCTTACTGATGCCGAGTTTGACGGTTGCCATGCAGCGGGGACACTCGTTTATCCTTACCAGCTTCTGGCAAGTAGACATTACATGGACAGGAAATCAGATTGTCAGGAATGGGTCAACCTGATGGAGGTATGGAAGCTGAGCACTGAGATATCACCAGAACAATTTAAAGAAATTAATGAAAACGATGGCCTGAAAGATCTTATCAGTTTCTCATAGCCTGCAAGCAGTCGGGCTATGAACCTTCACTTCCAACCCCATACTCTCGATTTCAATACCATTGCATGTGTTAGAATCCAACGAGACTTCAGGAATACGACAAGAATATGAATCATCCCTGCCAGTGCAGTCCCCTGGGTGACTCAGCCCTGCTGCTAAGTTTTGGAAATCAGATCAGTCCACAGATCAACCAGAAGGTTCATGCTGCCGCTGAACGTTTAAGACAAGCCAGATTAGATTCCGTCATAGAGCTGGTGCCCGCCTATACAACATTGACCGTTTATTATGATCCTTGTCGGATAACGTCTGGCCAGCCTTACGAAATGATAAAAGAACAAGTCCTGAACCGTTTGCAAAATCTCGAATCAAAGAAAGTGGGCACAGGCAAACTGATTGAAATCCCTACCTGCTACGACAAAGAATTCGCTCCCGATCTTGAACAGGTTGCAAAACATTGTCAGTTAAGCCCTGAAGAAGTGATTGGGCTTCACACCTCTGCAACCTACGACGTTTACTTCCTGGGTTTTGCTCCCGGATTCCCCTTTCTTGGGGGGATGAATAAAAAGCTGGCCACTCCCAGGCTGGAAAATCCTCGTCAGAAAATACCTGCTGGATCTGTCGGAATCGCCGGAGAACAGACTGGCGTCTACCCCCTGGCAACACCCGGCGGCTGGCAACTGATTGGCCATACACCTATCTCACTGGTGGATTTTGAGAAAGAGTCCCCCACACTGCTTAAGCCCGGAGACAAAATCCGGTTCAAAGCTATTTCCCGCTCAGAACATCAGGAAATGGAGACTTTGAGATGAGCCTGACCCTTTTAGAACCAGGCATGTTGACCAGTGTCCAGGACTTAGGGCGATTCGGATTTAGAAACCTTGGTTTTTCAACCAATGGCGCCATGGACACACTGGCCGCTAAAACAGCCAACCTGATATTGGATAATCCAGAGAGTGCCCCGGTACTTGAATACACTCTGACGGGGCCAACGTTGAAGTTCCATGAGCCTGCAGCTATCTGCCTGACAGGAGGTAATCCCGTTGCCACTCTCGATAATCAGCCTGTCGATTCTCACACTGTTATTTCCATTCAGTCGGGACAGATACTGAAAATTGGAAGTCTTCGCTCAGGATGCCGTGGTTATCTGGCCATTAAGGGCGGATTTCAGCTTCGTGAAACTCTGGGAAGCTGCAGCACTTACCTGAGAGCAGGAATTGGTGGCTTGGAAGGTCGTGCTCTAAAGGAAAATGATCAGCTCAAGTTCACACCCATGTCATCACAAGAAAGTCTAAAACATGAAGTGTCTTTAGGGCTTGAGTTCACACATTATCTGGAAGAACCCAAGTCCACTCTGCCAGTTCGCTTTGTCCGTGGTCCACAGTTTTCCTGGTTCTCCAAACAGGGACTGGAAACGTTTCTCAACCAGCCTTATTCCGTTCGCCCTGACTCTGATCGAATGGGCTATCGATTGTCGGGTGAGAAAATAGTCAGCCAGCACTCTGAAAGTCTGATCACTGAGGGTGCAACGTCCGGAGCCATTCAAATCCCTCCCGACGGGCAACCCATCATCCTGATGAGTGACTGTCAGCCAACAGGTGGTTACCCGAAGATGGGTAATATTATTTCCGTTGACCTGCCCAGAGTCGCCCAGTTAAAGCCTTCAGATACGCTGATTTTTCAGGAAGTGAGTATTGAAGAAGCACAGCAGGAACTGATAGAACAGAGATTCAGCCTTAATCGTCTGTCCATTGCCGCAAAACATTACTGGAAGCGCATCCAAGATGAATACCAATAAAGCTCTGACACTGGATCTTAACTGCGATATGGGTGAAAGCTTTGGCCAGTATGCCATGGGAAACGATGCCGGGATCATGCCCCATATCAGCTCTGCCAATATTGCCTGCGGATTTCATGCCGGTGATCCCGATACAATGGCCAAGACTGTAAAACTGGCACTTGAACATGATGTTGCAGTCGGCGCACACCCAGGCCTCCCTGATCTGACAGGTTTTGGCCGAAGAAATATGAGCATTACTCCGGCAGAAGCCTACAACATGACCCTGTATCAAACAGGTTCGCTTAATGCTTTTGTAAAGGCAGAAGGCGGTAAGCTTCATCATGTAAAACCTCATGGTGCCCTGTACAATATGGCCGCCCGTGATTCTGATCTCGCCAAAGCCATCGCTGAAGCCGTTTATCAATTTAATCCCGAATTGATCCTCTACGGATTAGCTGGCAGTTGCCTTATATCTGAGGCGAAGGCTATTGGCTTGCAAACCGCCAGTGAAGTATTTGCTGATAGAAGTTATCAGAACAGCGGCCAGTTAACGCCCAGGAATCAACCTGGAGCTATGATCGAAGACAAACAGAAGTCTCTGAATCAAATCAGCGATATGGTGCTTCATAGTCAGGTCGTATCTCTGGATGGCCAGACCATACCTATTCAGGCAGATACCTTGTGTATTCATGGCGACGGCCCATGGGCTCTGGACTTTGTCAGAGGCTGCGAGCGGTTTCTTCAGGCACAGGGCATCACCATTCAAACTATTCAGGCGCAGTAATGAATATTTCCCCCCAGGCATCATTGCCTTCAGCAGGGTCTCTATTTGCTTCTTCATGGAGTGGCGGCAAGGACGGCTGCTTTGCTCGTTGGGTTTCCAGTCAGAGCGGCGCAAAACCGGCCTGTCTGCTCACCATGCTCAAAGAGGGTGAACAACGAACCAGCGCTCATGGACTCCATCAGGATGTTTTGCAGGCTCAGACAGATTGTCTGGGAACCCCCATTATTTTCGGATCAGCCGGTTTTGGAGGCTACGAGCAGGGATTAAAGAAAGCACTGGCCACCGCAATAGAACAGTATTCCGTCAGCCACCTGGCATTTGGCGATATTGATCTGGATGCCCACAAAGACTGGTACGATCGGATTCTGGCAGAGACCGACATTCAAACCTGCTATCCACTCTGGCATTACGACCGTAAACAGCTTCTGAAAGATATGTTCTCCGTCGGACAGGAAACCATGATCGTCAGCGTCAAGAATGAATCCCTCGATGAAGGTTTTCTGGGCCAAATCCTGACACCGTCTTTAGCGGATGAAATTGAAGCCAAAGGCATTTGTCCTACCGGTGAAGAAGGTGATTTCCACACTCTCGTCATCAACGGTCCGGACTTCAAACAGCCTTTATCTGTTAAGAAAGCCGATATCTGGCAGGATGACTGGGGTCACTCTGTCCTTGACCTATCTCTCGCTTGAGTTGACCTGCAAGTTAGGACGGCATGGAAGCCCCTTGCTTTTACCCCCTGAGTCCGGCATGTTGTGCGTCTTCTCTTACCCTCATTTATATAAGTTGTAAAAGGGAACCTCTATGCGCTTTTCCATGAAGAACCATCGCTCATGGCTGAATAGACTCCTGGTGGCTACCCTCAGCCTGTTCATGGTTATGTCTGCTTCTGCAACAGAGACCAAGACCAAAGAAGCCACTTTGAAACTGCCTGTGAAATCCCAGCTGCTGGTTCTGGATGGTGTCAATGCCAAGGAGCTCGACATCAAGCCTGAGGCGAACAAGCCTTTTCCTCTCTCTGATGAGCGTCACCAGATTGTCTTCCAACTGTCTGATGTTGTCAGTGATGGAGGAGATCGGAATCGTTTCACTTCCAAACCTTTTATCCTGACGTTTCACCCTGTCACAGGTGAGCGCTACACCATCGACGCACCCAAGTTGAAGACCATGCGTCAGGCTGAGTCCATCAACAACAACCCCACCAGCAAAATCACGCTGATGAATGCCAAGGGCGAAGCCGTTCCCTTTGAATTTGCCATTCTGCCTACCAAGGGGATTCAGTTTGGCCGAAACTATGCGGCGGACGTCCAAAAGTTTAACCGTACAGACAGCCCGGCAGCTGCCAGCGAATTTTCCGGCATGGGTGTTTTTGCAGAAATGAACAACGGTTTTGCCAATGCCAAACAGGATGAAGGCATCTATGGTTCAGCAGCCAATAAAAGCTCTGACGCCAATATGAGTGCCAGCATGCTGCGCTACTGGTTTGAAAAAGCCGACCCAGAAACCCGAAAGGCCTTCGCAACCTGGGCCCAGGAACAAGTTGGCCTGTGAGACTCGATAAATTTATTTGTGAAAGTACCGAGCTGACCCGTTCAGAAGCCAAAAGACTTCTGAAAACCGGGTCGGTGAGTGTCGACGGCAGCATCGTTAAAAGCCCAGCCCAAAAGATCTCTGTTGACTCAGAAGTTCTAGTGGATGGAGAGCCCCTCTCCCTGGTTGGGTTTCGTTACATTATGCTCAACAAACCAGCGGATACGATTTGCACAACACTCTTGGGAACAAGAGCTGAAATGTATCCATCGGTCATTGAGCTGCTGGACGTAATCAAATCAGACCGCTTGAGGATTGCCGGTCGACTGGATGTTGATACCACTGGGCTGGTATTGATCACCGATGACGGTCAGTGGTCCCACAGAATCACTTCGCCTGGAAAAGAGTGCAGTAAACGCTACCGAGTTGAACTGGCTTCCCCACTGGATCAGTCTGCAGCAGAACAGTTTGCGCAAGGCATTCAGCTTCAAGGGGAGAAAAAGCTGACTCGCCCTGCCCAACTTGAGTTTGTTTCTGAACAGGAAGTACTGCTGACCATTCATGAAGGCAAGTACCACCAGGTAAAGCGAATGTTTGCCGCCCTGGGCAACCATGTGACAGCCCTTCATCGGGAACAGATTGGCGATATCAAACTCGACCCGGAGCTGGAAGCCGGTGAATGGCGTTACCTCACGGATGAAGAGATGAAATCTGTTTAGGAAGCCACCACCTGCCCTCTAGTAAAACTGGAAGTGGCAGGAGCCATACCCACGGAAGGGTCAATCTTGTTACCCGCAACTTTTGCAATGGTTGCCATCAGAGCCAGGTGATGGGTCAGATGGCTACTGGCAAAAATCAATTCTCTGGCAAGGCAGGAAGTCAGTCTTACACTGCTGCTTTGTGACAGTAAAACCTCAGTTTTCAACTCGGTTTCAGTGGCCAGACCTTCTGCCTTTAATCCACTTAACCATTGCTGCAACTCTTTCAGCTCTGCCAGCCCGGCATTCTTCTCATGCTCCAGCAACAAACCTCTGCGTCTCAGGTCATAATCCACCACACCTGCTTCTGCTGGAGAACGAATGGCCTGATAAAGATCCAGAACATGACGCAAGTGCTGACCTATCGTGCTTTGAAAAAGTTCTGAATCCCTGAAGCGGTAATCATCCGCACTCAAACCGGAAACAAAACCAATCATCTGTTCAACAGCTTCCTGATTGCCCTGGAGTATCAACTGAAAATCAGTATGCATGGTAAGAATCCCCTTTTCTTTCAATCTCTATAACGTTTTTATTAGAAAAATATTTTTCTTCGGTCTGCCAGCAATAACGGAAATAGGCTAAAGCCAGAATGGATGAAACTAAATAAACCGCTTGAAGCGACTCTAAAGGTGGTTGTCCTTCACTCACAAAATGAGTCATCAGCAAGGCCAGCGCACCAAAGAAAACAGCAACCCCCAGCTGTGAGCAGTAGCTCTTCAACAAAAGGTAAGCATGAGTAGTCGTTTTATCGGCACGATCGAAAAACACTTTGTTGAATGACAACCGGAATAAGCTGGTCAGGAAAGCGACAACCAGAATGAGCGCATATTGAAGCTGGGTTGATAGCGTGTCATCCACCAGCCCTCTCAATAACCAGCTGAAGGCATACAGAACAATGGCGACCCGTAGAAGCTTGATAGCCGCCATACGATCAATAAAAGTCTGAACCAGCTTGAACAGTGCGGCTACAGCAATGGCAAGCACCACCATTGTGCCCCCCAGCTTCAGCAAACTTTCCTGATTGATAAAATACAGTGACAGAGTCCAGAAATAACTCTCAAGAAACAAAAACAGACCGTCTACAAAAAAGATCCTGCGAGAACCAAAACCATCACGAAACTCAAGAGTTTTTGAAAAGCTGACCGCAGGAGCCTTAAAGGCAAGGTTGATCTCATCAGCCACCTTCTTTCGAAAAGTTTGAGCAATACCTGCCAGAGAAATCAGGGAGCTGAGAACGAGCAGTGTTGTGTAACTGGACTGCTCCAGTAAAAAAGCACCAGAGACAATACCCAGCTTCAGGAACACTGCCACCAGTATCTGAAAGTTGCCGAAATGTTGACCCGAATTACGATCATGACTGATCGATTTGAATAACAGCCGCTGAGCCATCCAGTAACAGCAGCCATAGACACCGTTCAGAATGGCTAATAGAACCAGACTGGTTGTGCCGCCACTGGTTTCCTGCTGGAAGAAAAACATGCCTGCCACCAGCACAACTTCTGTCATAAAAGAAGCCCTGACCATCCAGAGACTTCCCTTTCCAGATCTCAAATACTCCCAGGCCCACAGGGACATGAAGTAGGCAACACCTGACAGGGCAATAAATACTGCAATATCTTCCAGTGAGTAGCCTTGCTGCCATAGCAATGTCGGCAGGAAAAACGGCAGCAACCCGACCAGAAAAGCATGGAGTCCTGAGAAATGGAAAAAGTAACGCACAACGGACCTCCCAGTCTCAGAACACATCAGCCTGGGCGACCTGGAGCTTATCCAGATCTTCAAACACCCCGGAGATGTCTTCCTTCTGCCCATATCTTGGGAAGTCATGCATCTTCACAAAAGGTCGTGAATTCACTTCCAGAAGAATGCTTTTCTGATCCTTGAAACTGTGCTCAATACCTTTTTCCATAATGACATCAATGCCGAGAATGTTGGCATCAAAGGTATCCAGTACCTTTTCCATCAAGCGGATATTGTCACTGGCGACTTTGTTAACCGGAATGGTTTCAATCACCCCGCCTGGAGCCAGAGCAATCCGGTGGAAGAGTTTGACCTGTTCCTGATCTTTTGGAATCGAGTTCAGATCATAGCCCTGTTTGGCCAGAAACTTTCGGGTCTGCTCTCCCTTCTGCAGTGGATACATGCATTCCAGCAAGCCCATCTCTTCACGGATGGCATTCTCTCGACCAATCAGAGTACTGATCGAATCCTTGCCATTACCCTGAACAAACGGGGCGTATCTTTGAATGACCGATACTACTTTGCCATTGGCTACCAGCACTCGATAGTTCTTACCCTCCAGGTATTGCTCCACGACACTGGATGGCCACCAGATCTTGGCCAGTAACGCCGCTTTCCAGAGTTCCCGATAATTTCTGATAGGGAAATAGCTGCCTCTGGAGAAGCCACCGACATTCGGTTTTACCACCAGAGGAAAACCATGCTGCCTGGCAAAACGAATAGCATTCATAGGGTTGATGAAGATCTCGCCCTGGGCATGGGGAATATCGTTTTCGCTGAAAGCAGTCCTGGCCTGTGCCTTTGAACGACAGCTCTTGCGAACTTCCAGTGAGTTGTACTGGGTGCAGCCATTCATGAACTTCTGG
Source organism: Endozoicomonas arenosclerae (assembly GCF_001562015.1). Lineage (GTDB taxonomy): Bacteria > Pseudomonadota > Gammaproteobacteria > Pseudomonadales > Endozoicomonadaceae > Endozoicomonas_A > Endozoicomonas_A arenosclerae. The sequence goes on from NZ_LASA01000051.1 coordinate 73,309, forward strand.
CTGATGTAGCTGTAAACCGCTTTTTTAATGAATTTCACAGCACCATCTCCTCTTCTGCCTTGGCTGACAGCTTTTTAAAATTCAGTCGGTTCAGGAAAAACAGTTTCCTGAAAAAAATAGATTTCTGCTCCTGGGCTTTCGGAATTTCGTCCGTCACTTCAGCCAGCTGACGAGTCAGTTGCCCCATCAGCTTGAACTTTTTGAATGCGCCCAGATTCCGGCTTAACAGTGCCAGTGGCATCGGCAAAAACAGATTAACCTCGAAGATTTTGAAATCCCCCCGGGCGATAGCTTCAATGCTGTCAGCCCGAATGCCATACCGCGCCATTCGGAACTGTCCTGCCTGGCTCAAATGCAGACCAAGGTTCTCAGTCTGCTCCTTACTCAGTTCAGAAGTTTTATCCAGATAAAAGGTTTCGCTGTTGTAAATGCCATTCACAGGATGCGAGTCGTTACTGGTGTTTAACACTTGTGTTACGGATAAGGTTTTGAAACTCTTCGTGGATTCAAGAGAACGAATAACAAACACTTCAAATTCTCTTTTACCCTGCGCCCCCTCCTGAATCAGGTAAGGCACACTGTCTTGACTGCGACTCGCTCGTGCTGCCTCCAGCTGAATATCATTGTCAATTCGAATGACTCCAGCCGAGTTCTGCCCCCACTCAGGTTTCAGAAAAACCGGATAGTGCTCTGGCTTTATGCCATCGGTATCGAGACTCTGTTTTAAGCGCCAGCGTCTTGGAAGACTCTGATCCATATCCAGCTTTGAATAGAGACCTTTTGATTCATTGAAGTACTTGGCATTGAGTTGAAAGAACAGCCAGGGCTTCACTCTCAGTCTCACCGCATGCCAGATAAACCCCAGGACCAGCAACGAACGAATAATCATAATGACCACTTCCTGATGTAGTTGTCCTGAGGCGTTAAGCCGTGGCTCTCGCCAGCTTTTCTTCACGCAAAAGAGTGAAGTTTGCAAAAGCCATCATCAGACCCAGCACCAGAATCGAAGCCGCTGCGTAAAACAGTGAACCTCCATCACTTTGTCCCTGATGCAGTACTTCGATACCCAATGGCGTGGCCAGGTGAAAGAAAACAGCGCCGACCATGATGCCTGACGCAGCCAGTCCCCCGAGGGTGTGAATCAAGCTCTGACTCACTTTACTTTCACCGGTACCCAGCTTGTTTTTAATGAACAAAATGATGGGGAAGAACAGCAACAGACTAACGGTCAGCTCAGCCATTCCTACAGCAATGGCTCCGTAACTGCTGAACCATTCACCGATGGATACGCCTATTACGCCCTGCATCCACTGACCAATGGTGCCAAAAATATGTTGGGTATCCGGATGCCCGGTAAATTTGTAAGGCAGAGAGAAGAGAAAAACCTTGGCAATCCAGAGAATCGTTAACCAGCTGAAGATTTGTATAATTCGCTTTTTCATGAGACCGATCCATTTCAAAAAGACAAAAGAGTCCTGTGGTCAGTCACAAAGGAAGCTGACCTTGTTCTACCAGCTCAGGGCTGTATTGGGGTAAGTGAGCAAAGTGTCAGCTGACTGTTTTTATATCCTTGTTGACGCCTTTGCTCAGGGCTTGATAAAGGACAAGGCTTTCAGAGATTAATTAATCACTTTGGGCCAGTTCTGATCACCTTTCTCTATGAGATTGGTTTTGTCTTTAAGCCACTTGTTTTGAATGGATTCGTTGTAATTCAGGTAAAGCTTGCCATCTTCAATGGTCCATTGATGTGGATCTGCGCTGGCAGTATCACCCTGGGCAACGGCCCATGCGCAATAACCACCGTATTGAGGGGCATACTTTTCAGGGTTATCCAGAAACAGTTTTTTATGCTCGGCACTTTTGAAGTACCAGGTAGCGTCTTTGTATTCGGTAGTGAATTTGTCAGACCCTTTTACTGGTTTACCCTCTGTGAAGTAAGCCACCGGATCATAGCCACTGACGGCTTTATCGCTGAAGAAGCTGGTATAAACATCATCTTCAGCCATTGCCTGAAATGAGAAGAGAAGAGTCAGTGCCATTATCAGCCTGGCCCATACCGCAGTGATTGTTGATTTTCTTGGCGTGGTCATTTTTTGCCCCTCTGACATTCGAAAATGATTGTCCTTTGAATGGATATACGACAAGGAAAATTAAATGGTTTCAGAGAGGAGTAATAAAAATTAAATACAGGCGGACTGTCACTTAGTTTACATATCAGGATAAATGAGCGGCAATGGGTTGAATTGAGTGCAATGGCAGGCTTCAGGAAGCCTGCAAGATAGCCTGATAGACCTGCTTGGCTGTCACCATTCGAGTCTGTTCCGGGTTCTGGCCAGCCAGAAGTGCCACTGAAGCACGTGCTTTACCAAAAGCTTTAACCGCATCAAGAAGAGTATTACCCTCATCAAGAAAGATAACCTGACGAGCCAGATCTCCCACAGTCTTGTGAGAGTGTCCATTCACCAGACAACTGGTGATATGGCGGTACAAGACTATACCCACCACCTTTTCATCTTGCACCACCAGATAACGCTTGTAACTGTGTCTGCAGATAAATTCCTGAACGTCATCCACTTTTGAATCAGAAGACAACCAGACCATGGGGCCATCTTCCGTCGTCAGTGCCGCCAGGGTTTTCTGATTCATTTTCAGAGCCAGTTCAGCCATCTTACGCTCTTCTCGTTCAATCACCCCGGATTTGTTGAAGTGACGGATGATACCTTTCAGCTCGTCACGACTGGGCTCCTGAGCTTTCTCAATCCTGAATATTCTGGCCCAGATCAGAGTCATCTTAAGCAAGGGTCTTAATACAAAGCAGATAATTCGAACGAAACGGGCTGAATGATTGAGCACTGCCTCAGCCATCTGGACCGCAAAAAGCTTGGGGAGAATTTTGGCAAACACCAGCATGCAGTAGGTCAAAAGAGCTGTAAACACCGCCAGACCCGTATCATTGAAATGTCTGGCTGCAATAGCGCCGATCAAAGAACTGCCGGCGATACTGATCAGGGTGATCAACATCACCATGGAGGAAAGATGAGCCTCCTTGTTCTTGATGACATACTTAATGTCTGCCCGGTTGACAGGCTTGTTTCTAAGAATGGTGGCCAGCCTGAGATCATCGACATAAATAATGGCAGATTCAATAATCGAGAGAATAGCTGTAACAACAACAATCAGGCAGGCAACAGCAACAACCAGAAGCATCCTTGCTCCTCCATTTTTTCATTCGTGGGAATAATCCTTTATCGGTCACCTCATTAATAAGTTTATATGAAGATTTGATGACGAGAGACTGATTTCGCTGCTAGTAAAAGCCTTTTTTAACGAAGGCTACGTTCGAAATATACTTTTTCTTTTGCTCTGCACGTGACAAGGTCACTGTACCTATAAAGTGATCATTGTCGGGAGAAAAAGCCAACTCAATACGACCTGTTATCCCTTCAGGAATAGACTGACTACCCTGCCATTGATAGGTAAGGTAGCCATACTCTCCGCTTTTCTTGCAATTAGACAATTGTTTTTCCTGATCAAACTCAGGCTTAATCAGCACCAGATAAGTTTCGTTATTGATTTTATCGGTGATGGTCAGCATCGCAATGGTCGAGTCATCCTTATCGGTAATATCTAGAGAAAGATCCAGATAATCAGTCACTGCATTATCAAAACGACCTTCTTTATTCAAAGTACACTCAAAAGCTGCAAAACTGTTAGAGCTCAACATCAGAAAAACTAAAGCAAAAATCTTTGAAAAAAGGCGGGCAAAGGATAGAGAAAAAAGTCCCTTTCTCATCATGGTCTCCATTTTTTATTATTTTTTTAGAACCACTTTCCTATCCTAAAGCGAAATTTCCTACTTACACAACCTTTTTCGCAGGCAGACTGTTTTTAAAAATCTTCCATCACTCCCCTTTTAGCACTGCATAGTGACGAAAGATTTTTCGACCGCTCAAGACTGTCGTCTTAATTTCGAGGCAGGTTTAGACTTATAACTCTTGCTGACGTACTCCGGCTCCTTGATCCCCAGTCGTCCATTTATGACCACTGTTAACCTGAAAAACAGATTACAAAGCATGTTGGCAAAACGATGTAAAACATCAGGGACTTCTATTCCCTGAGCATCAACCAACACCATTGCCCGGATGGCTTTTTTACTGAGTGAACGGCAAGTATGAAGCAACTGAACCGGACGAGGACCTCGCGGCAGCACAAACCCTTTAATGCGTCCGGCAATCTCTTCCTGATAGCGATCAAAATGGCCTGCCAGCCACTCAATCTGTTCTTCAAAAATGGCCTGCTTGCCCCGAATAGATGCATTCAGATGAAAAATCTTGGGCTGAAGCTCACAGAGAAAATCGTAGATATCCTGAAATCGATCATCCCCTTCAAGCTCATAAATTGCACCACCCAGTGTCGTACAAAGTTCATCAGTAATAATCTCGTGATCACACAGGGGAGAATGTTCATAGATAAAGGGATAGCAAAGCTCCCGGATGTCTTTGGATTTCTTGAGTGTCATACTAACCACCTTATTAAAAAGGCTCTCACTCCAAAGGAGAGAGAGCCTGAGAACACACTACAAACATTAAGAGCTGAGAATTTACAGTTCAGGAGTCCAGGTCACGGTTACAAAAGCGCCCAACGGCTCACCTCGATAACCATTCACGGACTGATAATCTTTTTCCAGTAAATTCACAACTTTCAGGCCGGTCTTCAGCTCTGGAGTAAATTGATAACTCAAGCGTAAATCAACGGTTCCAAAACCTGATACCTCTGTATCGTTAGATGCATCAGCATAGGACTTACCTTGAGCTCGGAAGGTAGCACCCAGACCAATTTTACCGAACTTCTTATCAAAATCCGTTGTGAAGAGCTGTTTGGCTCGATAGATCAGAACCTTACCCTTATTCACACCTGAACGATTTTCAGGATCAAGCAAAGACAAGCTGGAATTGATATCCCAGCCAATGGCTTGTGTCTGCAGAGTAAACTCAACACCACGAATTCTGGCATCTTCAATATTTACAGGCATGCTTACTTTACTATCGTAAGCAATCATATCGTCCATTGTGTTTTGATAAATTGTGGCGGACCAATCGACAATATCGACTGAACCCTTTAAGCCCGCTTCAATATTCTCGGACGTCTCAGGCTTAAGGTTTGGATTGCTACTACCTGGATAATAGAGATCCCCCAGTGTAGGTGCTCTGAAAGCAGTACCGTAGGAAGTTATAAAACGCAGATTATCAGTCAGATCCATACCAAAAGAGGCACTGCCTGTCGTTTTATATCCATATGCTTCGTTTTTGTCTTTTCTCAATGACAATTGAAGATCTTTTCCATCAAAAGAGGAAGAGTTTTGAACAAACACCCCAGCGTTATATCTAGAGTCCTCATTGTACTCTCTGTTGCCATCATAGGTTTCGTTGGAGTAATCAATACCCGCTGTTAGCAACTGAGACTCATGCCATGCGATATCATTCTTCCAGCTGCTGGAATAGCGTTTGGTTTCGCTCCAGTAGCTATCCGTTGTCTCACCTGTTGACTGATTTTCGCTCTTTCCCTGAGTAAGCTCTTCTGCATAACCCACTTCAAGACGCGAGCTCCAGATATCATTGACAGCCAGATCTGCGAACGTACTGACATTGGTAATACGGAACAGATTAAAAGGCTGCGTAGCATCGGATGGGAATGAAGGGCTGTTGTCGTATTCGGACTTACCCTCAGAGTGAGAAAAAGCCAACCCTATTTCGAGGTCATCAGAGAACCGATTAGAAAGGCTGCCAAAAACTGACTTATTTCTATAGGCGTCATTATCATCACCATTTTCCTTTGGAATAGTGAAGTTATAACCACCCGTCTCATAAACGTTAGCACCGAGGTTGTAACGCAAACCATCTGACCGTCCGTTAAGAGTAAGCCCATACTCGCCTGTATTTCGACTACCACCACCTACTTTTACTTTCAGGTGTGGCTTCCCTTCACCTCTACGCGAGAAAATCTGAATAACACCACCAACAGCATCGGCACCATATAAGCTGGAACGTGGGCCTCGAACAATCTCAATACGCTCAATATCTTCCGGGTCCAGATACTGGAGCGGAGGAACACCTGAGCTGGCAGAGTTTATCTTCATACCATCCAGCAAGACTAAGGTCTGAGCTGTTTTCGTACCTCTGAGATAGATACCCGGAAGACTTCCTGCACCACCACTGGCTGCAACCTGCATACCTGGAGTCTTACTCAGAAGCTCAGTCACACTCGTAGCCTGACTGCGCTCAATATCTTCACGGGTAATCACAGTAACTGCAGCCAGGGCTTCATCAACGGACTGCGCTGTTCTGGAAGCCGTGACAACCACTTTGTCCAGCTTGGTGACTTCTTCACTGGCCTGAAGTGTTCCAGCCAGACCTGCTGTTGCCAAGGCAACAGCAACGCGTAGTGTACGAGACATGGGATTATTCCTTATGTGTGATATCCGGAGCATTTTTTGCACTTTTGGCATTCGAAGCCTTGGCTAAGCTTTCTTTTCTGACGCTCTCAAGTTGTTGGCAAAGGGTTTCAGCGGCATCCAGAGCTCGGGGGGTCGGCCTCGATATCTGGTTACCGGAGACGGTAAAAAGATGGTGGTTCTTGACTGCCTGAAGATTGCTCCATTTGGCCCAGCGCTCTTCGATGGTTTTGCCGTCTTTGAGATTATTGGAACTGACAATGACCTGGGGATTTCTGCCCAGCAGAGACTCCATGCTGACTTTAGGCACCCGTATTGTGGAATCAGCATAAATATTCTGACCACCACACAACTCGATCACCTGTCCTATAATCTGGTTTCTGCTGATACTCATCAGCGGCTTGTTCCAGATTTCATAAAAGACAGTGACTGGCTTTTTCGCATGGTATTGCTTTTTTAGGGTCTCATAGCGAGCCAGCATTTCTTCAGCCTGCTGATTGGCGTGAGAAGCTGTGCCGAACAGCTTGCCAAGACGCCTGATTGCAGATGCGATATCAGGAAAGGTCAAAGGGTCAATATAGAACAGCTTGATACCCAACGACTCCAGTCGTGAAGTCACTTTAGGGCTGTTCCCTCCCCCCCATGCCACGATCATATCGGGCTTCATCGCTGCAATAGCTTCAACACTGATATTGGGAAAGCCACCTATTCGGGGAACACTGGAAACAGCAGGCGGGTAATCGCTGTGTTCATCAACAGCAATAACATGCTTACCAGCACCTGCAGCATAGACAAGCTCAGTAGCCCCTGGGGCAAGACTGATAATTTTTTTGACAGGCTCAGAAACACAAACATCTCTGCTGCGATCGTCTTTGACACAGATTTCTGATGCCTGAAGAAAAGAGGCATGAGCAAACAATAGAAAAACAACTACCCATAAAACAGGCAGAAAATAACGCAGTAGTTTTCCTTCAGATTCGAGCTTTTTCAGGCAACAGAGAAAACTCCTCACCTTTGGTGAAGACACGCCATGCGCTTGAATTGTTTGCTGTAGATGCCTCATGAAATCCCTGAGATCTGTTTTCTCAAGGCGGCAGACGGCAGACCGGAGACCATGCTCCAGCCGATGGATAGCTTGATGTCTTCTCACTTTAAGAAGCCATCTGTATCCAGGGAAGATATGAATTTTCCCAACCGCCAGGTGACCCGCCTGGTTTCGGAGTCTGCTTTGTCAGACTCCCTGGTTGCTTTACTTAAGGCAGGTCTCCTGGCTCCGGGATCTACACGCTTTTCCACCTTCCCGGATTATGGGAGTGTTAACTCCTGATCCAGTGGTACCGGGCGTCTGGGGTGCAGACGCCTCGAAAAAGCATTACTCCGTCACAGTTGCGGGCACAGCCGGGTTTAAAACCCTGTTCCCTATCGCTTGCACATTAAAAGTAGTGACTGTTGCAAGCGATCCACAACCTCTGACTATTGTCAGTAAACTGTGGAACCTTCGTAAAGGTCGGGCATGTTACCCGAACTCTCGTATTAATTCATCCCTGTTACGAAAAACGAAATTACTCGTCCAGCTTTGTTTTGGGAGAAGCCTGCCATAGTACTTCACCCTCATTTTGTCTGGCGCAGTGTCTGGACAATACATACATCACATCAGAAAGCCTGTTCAAAAAAGTCATCAATGGTGCATTGATCTCGACACCTGTCTCGCGTAATCGAATTACAGCTCTTTCTGCCCGGCGAGAAACTGTTCTGACCATATGGCAATGACAGGCTGTGGTTCCTCCTCCCGGGAGAGTGAAGTTTTTTAAAGGAGGAAGATCTTCATTCAACTCATCTATCAGTTGCTCTAAAACCGTCGTATGCTCTTTCTGTATGAGCTGATACCCAGGCATTGCCAGTTCACCGCCCACATCGAAAAGCCTGTGCTGGATGTCACTGACCCGACGCAACTGATCTTCTGTCAAATCATCAGAGTGATTCAACACATTCAGCAGCATGCCCATCCAGGTATTGAGCTCATCCACGGAACCAATGGCTTCAATCCGCTCGTCGCATTTAGACAACACTTCACCACTGCCAATGCGAGTGGTTCCCTTGTCGCCGGTGCGGGTATAAATTTTGGTCAGGCGATAGCCTTTGCGTTCTTCTGTCATAGTGAACCCATTAATTTTTCCAGATCTATATTCTGCTCAACCGCATCAGCCATTCTATTGATGCCCTCTTCCCTGAGGCTTTCATAGTCCACTGCGGCCAGTTGCTTTAGTCCTGCCCAGGTCAAAATGGCATTACAGGCTTCCGTTGTTTCAAAAATGCCATGAAGGTAGGTACCAAAAATCTGACTGTCTTCTGATAAAACCCCATCCACATCCTGATCCAGATGAATCAAAGGGTTTTCCAGAGCTTTCCCCCGGGTGATCCCCGCATGGATCTCGTATCCTGTTACTTGAACCGTTTCCAACTCAGGTAGAGCCAGTGTTCCTGACACCTGCTTCAACTGTTTCTGTGGACCCATTGTGGTTTCCAGATCAAGCAACCCCAAACCTTCTGAACTGCCAGCCTCTCCTTCAATTCCCTGAGGATCATGCACTGCATGCCCAAGCATTTGGTAGCCACCGCAAATACCCATCAGCTTGCCGCCATAACGCAAGTGTTTCAGGATATCCTTGTCCCAATGATTTTCCCGAAGGAAGGCCAGATCTGTCCTGGTATTTTTTGTACCGGGAATAATGATCAAATCCACAGAAGGAATCGACTCACCTTTGCCGACAAAGTGGATCTTCACATCAGGTCTTAATCTAAGAGGGTCAAAATCAGTGTGATTGCTGGTCCGGGTCAGAATGGGAACCGCTATCTCCAAAACATCTGAAGCGTCCTCGTTCACCTGCTGTGACTCAATGGCGTCTTCAGCTTCAAGATGCAGTCCGTGGAGATAAGGTAAAACACCCAGAACCGGCTTGCCGGTTTTCTTCTCCAACCACTCCAGTCCAGACTCAAGTAACTTAATATCGCCTCTGAAACGGTTGATTACAAAGCCTGCCACCCGCTTTTGTTCCGACTCGGACAATAGCGCCAAAGTGCCATAAAGATGGGCAAAAACACCGCCCTTATCAATGTCAGCAACAATGATCACGGGGCAGTCAGCAGCTTCCGCAAACCCCATATTGGCAATGTCACGATCACGGAGGTTAATCTCGGCAGGACTGCCCGCACCTTCGACAAGAACATACTGATATTGTTCAGCCAATCTTTGCCATGACTGGAGAACGGACTCCAGCAGCTCTGGCTTGTAGTCATGATAGGTCTGGGCGTTCATCTCTCCAATGGAGCGACCATTCACTATAACTTGTGCACCGATATCCGAGTTCGGCTTCAACAAAACCGGATTCATATCGGTATGAGGCTTAAGACCAGCAGCCAGTGCCTGCAATGCCTGGGCACGGCCAATTTCCCCTCCATCCTCGGTTACAGCACTGTTTAACGCCATATTCTGGGGTTTGAAGGGTGCAACAGACATACCTCTTCTGCTTAAAGCACGACAAAGTCCCGTAACCAGGGCACTTTTACCGGCATCGCTGGTTGTTCCCTGCACCATCAGCGTTCTCAGCCCCGGAGCGGTTGGAGGATTCATGAAATAGTCTCTGGTTGTTCTCAGTAAAGGTGGCAGGAGTTTGATAGTGTTCAGTGGATGGATGCAAGCGCTTTATTGATTTCAGCCATCGTTTCAGGAGCTGACTGCCGTGGCATCTGGCACCACTGCTCAAAAGCAATCTGGTCATCAAACCCCTGATAGGCCATTTCAGACATGACGGCACGGGCTGATGTGAGCATCATCATTTGATTAGGATTGATATCTCTTTGCTCCATCATGGCTTCAAAACAATCCCTGAGCGAGGCATCCAGTTTGTTCAGGCTGCTTCCAGGCTTTCGTAGCGCTTTCTGGAAATAAACCAAAAACTGAGGCTCCTTAGGCGCTTCCCGAATATAATGTCCGACCTGATTGGCAAAGTCTTCCAATGAATTGACTTTACCCTGTAAAGCCAACCGTTTCCCCACCTGCTTCCTCAAGCGATAAATAGCCTGTATGAACTCATCAGGTTTATCTTTCAGGCTCGCAGTCACTGCCAACTGCAAGTAATGCTGACAGCGGCGATCCATAGTACGCTTCTTTCTTTCCAAAAGACCAAAAGTCTTATAGAACCCGGGTTTGGCTCGATTGATTTTACTGGTTATCCGGCGCAAAACCCGGCTTTGTTTCAATCTCTGCGAAAGCGATCTTCTTCGGGTTCGAACCACCTGTGCCTTCTCAAGCTTCCGTCCACGAAACCAGGCCAGTGACGCAGACCGGCCGATAGTGACAAGTTTTTGATAGATTTGGCCAGGCCTGATTTTTAATGCCATGCAGATTCAATCCATAAATCTCTTTCGGGTCAGGTTCTATCTGTTAACATAGCTGATACTGCAACTCGCAACGAATCCAGCCCTAGCATGAGTCGAACCCTATATTCATTGTTACTTTATCTGGCGATACCTGCTGTACTGATCAAGCTGGTTCTGCGAGCAAGAAAATCCCCTGCTTACGGTCACCGCTGGGGTGAACGCTTTGGCTTTATTAAAGAGTTACCCACAGACAAACCTGTCATCTGGATCCACTCTGTCTCCGTAGGTGAGACCATTGCCAGCGCCCCCATGGTCAAGCAGCTGATGGAGCAATATCCGGATCACCGCTTCGTGATCACTACCATGACGCCTACCGGCTCAGAACGTGTCCAGAAAATTTATGGTGATCAGGTATTCCATGTTTATTGCCCATACGACTTACCCGATGTACAGAACCGCTTTTTAAAGAGGATTCATCCAAAGCTTGCCCTAATGATGGAAACTGAGCTCTGGCCCAACACTATTGCCGCTTGCAAAGCCAAAAATATTCCTGTTGTTATCGTCAACGCCAGACTGTCTGAGAAGTCTGCCCGTGGTTATGCAAAGCTGGGATCCCTGACCCGAAACATGATGAAAAACATTCATCGGGTCGCCTGTCAGAATGACACTGATGGTGAGAGATTCAAAGAACTGGGCCTTCCCGCTGAAAACCTGGATGTAACAGGCAGCGTGAAGTTCGACCTGGATGTGGATGACGAAATCACCAAAAGTGCAGCCCTGCTCAGGGATTCATGGGAATCCGGGTTGGGTCGTAAAGCCAGAATCCTGATTGCAGCCAGCACTCACGACGGTGAAGACCAGCCCGTACTGGATGCCTTTAAGCAAGTTCGGAAGCAGTTCTCTGACGCCCTGTTACTTCTGGTGCCTAGACACCCGGAACGTTTTAACAGCACATTTGAATTGGCTCAAGGTCAGGGGTTCAACACAATCAGACACAGTCAGGCGACAGAAACCTCTCCTGAAACCCAGGTGATCATAGGCGACACCATGGGCGAGCTGATGAAGCTCTATGCCGCTTCAGACATCGCCTTTGTCGGAGGTAGCCTGATTGAGAATGGTGGTCATAACATGCTGGAGCCAGCCGCACTGGGCATACCCGTGTTATCAGGCCCCAGTGTTTATAACTTCACGGATATCAGCCAGCAACTGGAAGACGCCGGTGGAATGAAGACTATTCATAACTCAGAAGAACTGGTTGAAATCGTTGCAGAACTCATGGCAAGTGACACTGCTCGTAAGAAAATGGGCAGCCAGGCCCAGGCCTTTGTAGAAGGCAATAAAGGTGCTTTGCAGAAACTGGTAAAACTGGTGACAGGGACGATTGACAGTCTGAAATAAATAGTTTTCTCAGCCTAATCAAAGAAAGTGATGGATAAAAAAATAGCGCTGAAGTCAGCGCTATTTTTTGGAGGCTATCGATCAGTCTGCACGACACTGAGCAGGAATCGACATCTCTTCAGAAGAAACAATCCAGCCGTTCAGCTCTGACAGATCTTCAGGGCTCAGAGTACCGGCAGTTTGCTTCAGCTTCAGAGTGTTCACAATGAAGTCGTAACGAGCATTCAGGTAGTCACGCTGGGCAGCGAAGAGTGTCTTCTGGGCATCCAGAACATCAGTAATGTTCCGTGTACCAACTTCATAACCACTCTGGGTAGCTTTCAGAGCACTTTCAGAAGAAACGATCCCCTGACAGCGAGCTTCTACACGAGAGACGTCAGAATTAACCGTACGGAACAGGTTACGGGTTCCGGAGTTAATTTCACGCAGCGCCTTGTCGTAGTTCTGTTGGACAGACTCCATCTGGTAAGTGGCCTGACGAACCTGAGAACTGGTTCCTCCACCTGCAAACAGTGGCAGAGTGAACTTCACACCGACTACAGTCTGATCACCATCACCGGTCATGCTCACTGGCAACCCTGTTTCAGGATTTGTAGTTGGCGTTCTTGCAGAGTCTGCATTACTTGAGCTGTAGTTATAACTGGCAAAAGCGTCAACCGTTGGCGCGTGACCCGACTTTTTGACCTTGATGTTACTTTCAGCTGCTTTCAGGCTTTCTCTGGCAGCTTCAAGCTGAAGGTTGCTCTTGAGCGCATTGTTTACCCACTGGTCAGAATTAGCAGGCGTTGGGGCGCTGACAGGCATGGTTTTCTTCAGTTTGCCAATGTCCTGAATATCCATGTCGGTAATGGTTCTGAGTGCTTCATAAGACACAGACAGATTATTCTCACCTTCAATACGGGTAACCCGGGCAGAGTCGTATCGAGCCCTGGCTTCCAGCACATCAGTTTCAGCTATTAGGCCTACATTGTAACGTTCACGAGCCTGATCCAGCTGCTGCTTAACGGCTTTCTCTTCCGCAATGGAAGTAATCAGGCTGTCTTCTGCTCTCAGAACATTGAAGTACGCTTCAGACACTCTGAGAATCAGGTTTTGCTGCTCAAAACCAAAAGTGGCTTCCGCCTGGGAGCTCTGGAATTTAGCAGAGTCATAACCAAACCAGCTCGCCATATTGAACAGAGGCTGATTAAGAGACGCTCCCCAGGTATTGGAGTTGTAGCTGTCCTTAAGATCACCACCCGTAGTTTCAGACTTGGTCTTGTTGTACTGGGTACCCCCGGTCAGGGACAGGTTGGGCAACAACAGGGCACGAGCCTGAGAACTGCCTTCCTGAGTGACCATCATATCTGCACGGGCAGCGGCCAGCTGGGCATCATTCTTCAGCGCCAGATTATAAACATCCAGCAGATTGTATTCAGTTTCTGCTGCATGGGCAGACAGTATTGAGCCGGCCAGGGCTGCCAGCAAAAAGCCTTTACGATAAGTTCGTGGCATATCTCCAGTTCCTTGAAAAATGGGCCCGAAAGCCGAACAATGATGTGGGTTAACCTGCTGTAACTCAAGCGCAACCGGGTGAATTTACACTAGTTTACCTGTCGTCAAAAGCAATAAACCGCCATCGCTACAATTTTATTTTGCTTCTTAAGCATCGGTTCCATTGCCTCTGTGGCAGAATGCACAAGCTATTGCCACTCAATAGAGAACCAGAGACTTTTAATAAGACGGGTACTTTTTCATGTTGAACATGAATCTTCAAGAGTCGATTATTATTCAGACCTCTAAACAGACATGGCAACCCAGCCCTGCCAGCCAGGTGTTGCGAAAGCCTCTGGCCCGGGAAGAAAAAGAATCGGGACATGCCACCAGTATCGTTCAGTATGCTGTGGGAGCAAAATTCCCTGAACATCCGCACCCGGCCGGCGAAGAAATTCTGGTACTCTCAGGCACTTTCTCCGATGAAACCGGCGACTTCCATCAGGGCAGTTATATCAGAAACCCTCCTGGTACTCGTCACTCCCCCTTCAGCAAAGAAGGCTGCATCATTTTTGTGAAGCTTTGCCAGTTTGACCCAGCGGATACAAAAACAGTCCGAGTCGATACTCTGGAAGTACTGGCCAACGAGCCTGATGATCAAATAAAAGAAATACCTCTCCATCAGTTTCAGGATGAGAAGACTTCTATCGTAAGGATCCCGGCTGGCCAGACGTTAACTCTTAATGAAAGACCGGGTGGACTGGAGCTGCTGGTCATCTCAGGTCGGCTGGACACAGCCTCTGAGGAATGGTCAGAGGGCACATGGATACGAACACCCGAATGGCAATTTGAGCTCACTGCAGTGGCAGAAGAGACCTGTATTCTGGTTAAATCGGGGCACTTGCATCAGAGCCTTTAGATACTCCCTGAGCAGGCCGGAATTGTTTAAGTTCTAACCAGGGAGGTCATACACTATGATTGAAGTTATGGACACTTATTCTGATAAAGCACGCTACAAAGCTGACCTGATCAAGCAACAAAGCCTGTGTGAGAGAAATTTCCACAAACTCATGCACCTGCTTCCGGATCTGGATAACAGCGACCACTTTGTGCTCTCTTTTCATTTTGCTGGCCGGGAAGGTCGGGCACTGTTTCAGGTGCTGGAAAGGGCTCCTTTTACAACGGTGCTCCAGGTAGATCTGGATGCAGCCTGGGGGGAGTGGCTGAAGCTGCCCGAGTTCAGAATCCGCATTTATCTGGATGTCAGAATGGCCGAGATTATCAGCGTGAATAAAGATCGTCACTTCAAGGCTATCTATCCCTACCCTAATGAGAAAATGCTGCTGCCTGATGAAAAAGAGCAGCTCAATCAACTGTTCAGCGAGTGGTTAAACTTTTGTTTAAGCCACGGGGTCAGTCAAAACGTCGTTGTTTGAGCGATAAAACGTGCGAAGTTTCACTGTTTTATTCCTATCTCCCTGATAAAATTATCCAAAGCCTTCGCTGCATCAGTAACGAATTATGAGCCAGCTTATGAACGGAACACGCATCATTCAGCTAACAGATACTCATCTGTTCGGCTCTCATGATGGCAGACTGATGGGAGCAGATACCAATCAAAGCTTTCAGGCCGTCTGGGAAAGGATTCAGTCTTCTACTTTTAATCCTGAAGCCATATTGGTGACAGGCGATCTGACCCAGGATGACAGCCTGGAGTCTTATCAGTGGCTGAAGAGCCTTCTGGATACCAGCAACGCACCTTATCTGTGGACCTGTGGTAATCACGATGACGCCAGGCTGATGCGTCAGGTTAACCCTGAGGCTATGGTTCATCACATGGATCTGGGAAACTGGCAAGTTGTTATGCTGAATTCCCAGATTCCAGGTCAGATTCCTGGCTTTTTATCCAGCAAAGAGCTGGCGCTATTGGAACACAGCCTGACCAGTAATCCAGAAAAGTATACCCTGGTGGCATTCCACCACCCGGCCTACTCCATCGAGAGTCAGTGGCTGGACAATATCAGCCTGAAGAATGCTGCCCAGTTTATGGAGCTGATTCAGTCCTATCCGAACGTGCGGGTAGTCCTTAATGGCCATATTCATCAGGAAAGAGATCAGCTCGTCGAGGATGTACGGTTTCTCTCTACCCCTTCTACCTGTGTGCAGTTCAAGCCCAAATGCGATGATTTCATGCTGGATGACCGCTGGCCTGGCTATAGAGAGCTTGAGCTGATGCCTGATGGCACTGTGAATACTCGAGTTATCAGGCTGGAAGGTTACTCTCTGGAGCTTGATCTCGCAGCAAACGGCTATTGATACCCCGCTTCATATCAGCATTTTTTATTAAAACCCTGGCCACTTTTTTCTAGATTGAAAGATAGGAGCAGTAAAAAAGGAAGTAAGGATATGTCCAGGGTAAGGTCAATGCAGTACGATGACCAGGATGAAATCTTCTGGGATTCTGGCCAGGAATACAGGAAGAAACAAACCGCCAAGGAACGCTGCAAGCAACGAAGAAACAAGTCAATTCGCCAGGGAATCAATGATTATTGGGACAAAAAATCATTACGTCAAAATCTCGCCGATTCCTATGATGACTTCGATGATGATAAGGACTCCAGTCAATGGGATGACATCGAAGGTCAGCAGCCTCGACATTGAAATTGACTCACAAAAAAAGCCGCTAATCACAGCGGCTTTTTTATTTACACGGATGTAATGTATCCCAGAAATGCAGGAGCAATTTCTGGGATTTCTATAAGATGAACTCAGACTGTATTCAAACCTCGAGAAACCTCATAAGCGTTCGAGCCACCAGCTCCGGCTTTTCCGCATGGAGCCAATGACCCGTGTCAGCAATTTCTCTTAGAGTTGCTTTGGGAAAATGCTTGAGCACTTCTTCCCGGTGCTCGGACAGAATGTAATCGGAGTTACCGCCTTTCAGAAACAGGACATCCCCATCAAAAGACCCATCTACAGAATGCCCGGCAAGGATATTCAGATAATGATGGTGAATGGCATCCAGATTCATTCTCCAGCTGTAGCTGCCCTCATCATTGCGGTAGAGGTTCTTCAACAAAAAGGATCGAACAGCCAGCTCATCAACATGTTGACGCAGGGCATGGTCTGCATCTGCCCGCTTCTGCATATTGCCCAGGTCAACGGCAAACAGGCCAGCAAAAACATCGTCATGGCGTCTGACCTTGTAATGAACCGGGGCAATATCCATGACCACTAGCTTTTCCACACGCTCGGGATAAGCCAGAGCCGCTTCCATCACCACCTTGCCACCCATAGAATGTCCCAGCAGGTGTGCCTTCTCAATCTGTTGATCGTCAAGATACTCAATAATGTCTGCAGCCATAACGGCATAGTCCATTGCATCGTCATGAGGAGATCGGCCATGGTTTCTTACATCCAGACCATGCACCCGGAACTTCTCGGCCAACTGCCGATTAATGGCGCCCAGGTTTTCCTGCGATCCGAACAGACCATGCACACTGATCAGGTGCTCGCCTTCCCCCTGCTGTCTGGCATACAACTTCATGAGTTTCTCTATCTCTCCCGTCACCTGTAACCGGTTCTGATAACCGCCGGTTCATATTGTTAACATCTGAGTAATTTTACTGACTCGACCTGTAATTATCAGGATATTTTTGCCCGGCTTCAAAACCTATTATTAAGAAGTTAACGAAACAGAATACCTATGCAGGCTGTCATTTTTATCCCGCCAGTCTGCTGACATCAGGACACTCAACGCCTGGTGCTTAAACACGTTTCTGCCTATGAGGCCACAAGCCATGTCTACACAAACTTTCAGCCTTGATGCTTACCTGGAAGAACTGAAACCACTGATCAATATTGACTGTGGAACCAATACTCCCGCTGGCGTAGCCGCCATTGCTGACATCATGACCGGCAAATACGAATCACTGGGCTGGCATGTTACAAGACACGCCTTCGGGGAAGAAGTCGGTCCTGGCCTTCAGGTGACCAACAAACCCGATGCGCAAGAGTATGACATCATGCTGGTGGGTCACATGGATACTGTGTTTCCAGAAGGAACTGTATCAGAATGGTCTTTCACACGGGATACGGAAAAAGCCTATGGCCCCGGTGTAGCGGATATGAAATCCGGTCTGCTGAACATTTTCCTGACCCTGAAAAACATGCCTGCTGACGCTCTGGATCGCCTGAGCATCTGTGTCTGTATGAATCCGGATGAAGAAACAGGCTCCACTTACTCTTCCGATTGGATCAAGAGCGTAGCCCTTAAGAGCCGTTGCGTTCTGGTGGCTGAAGCTGCCCGAGTTGATGGTTCTCTGGTTAAAGCCAGGAAAGGTCTGGGTGTGTACGAAATTGAATTCCACGGCAAAGCCGCTCACGCAGGTAATGAACCTCAAAAAGGTATTTCTGCCATAACCGAGTTTGCCCAATGGGTGACCCGCCTGAATCAGGAAACCAACTTCGAAACCGGCACAACCCTTAACTTCGGTACTATTCAAGGCGGAACCACCAGCAACGTAGTGCCTGATTTTGCCAAAGCAGTCCTCGACATCCGTTTCTGGAATAACGACGACTATGACGGCATTGAAAAGCTGGTCAATGAAATGGCCGAAGCACCTTTCCTGGAAGGTATGCAGATCAAACTGAACCGCATTGCTCACAAGCCGGCTTTCACCCCCACCGAAAAAAGTGAAAAGCTAATGGCCCTGATCGAGGAAAGCGGTCAGCAAATGGATCTGCCCATTACCTGGACAGCAGCAGGTGGTGGCTCTGATGCAAACTACACAGGCGCACTGGGTGTCCCAACTGTTGATGGCCTGGGTCCTATTGGTGCAGGCATGCACAGCCGTAATGAATTCCTTGTACTGGATTCAATCGAACCTCGTCTGCAACTGCTGCGCAACGTGATCATCAACCTGGCTGAAAAGCCACTCTGATGATGACAGGTCAGGAAAGTGCCCTGCTTTCCTGACCCTACCTTATCTGGCCTTTTCGTCCTTCCAACTGCTAATCTGAATCGTATAACTTTTTTCTCTGGTAAGGACGCCAATATGAAAGGGCCTCAATGGATCTTCGGCCTGTTGATCTCTGCTTTCTCCATAACCGCCTGGTCTGCCCCTGTTCCTCCATTAAAACCTGAACTGCCTTCTGAGCAGGTTATACCCGACGAAGAGGGATGGTGGGGTACCGGTTTTCTGGTAGGCACCCTTTCATCAAAGGGCTGGGAAAGTGGCTTTATCTGGGAATCCGGTGAACTTGAGATACAGGCAGGTGATGGCGCTTATACAAAGAAGCTCTACCCTGCTGAGACTTACGACGTTTCCATACAGCCTGAATATCGATACCTGTGGGATCAGTTAAAAGTCTCCAGTAAACCGGTAGTGATCAAATACAAATACCCCTTCTGGTACAACTCCATGGCCACTAACAGTCGTTACCGGGCCATCGAAGTCAGACCTGTTGAGAGCAGTTTTTCGAAAACCCCCTCTTTCACGCAATTTCCAAACGGAATTGAATCAAAGCCGGTCATCGAGAACTCAAGAGTATTCGGCCAATGGCAAACCTTTGGCCTGATTCTCCATGTGGCACGCTGGGGACAAGTTGTCATGGATCACAAATGCACTGTTTATCTGCACCTGGGCGGCACAACCCGAATTTCAAAAACAGAACAAGTCTACAGACCCGCTCTGGAATACAATGTTTTTCAGAACGACTACGAAGTCAGGACTGTACTCACCTACGAAACTTACGAGATTGAAGTTCCGAACATAGTGCAACTGTTCACATACAACGAAGCCATCTGTCGCTATGCAGAAGATGCAGCCATAGCCCAGTCAGAAGTTTATGTTGAGTACACCGGCTTGAGAACTCAGGCCGATACAGAAACGTATTCAATTTTGCATGGCATCCAGGTTGAAGATCCCTATGACGAGGATGATTGAGAGGCTACTAATTCCACATTGCTTCTTAAAAATGGATGCCCGAATAAAAAAATAAGAATTGTCGTATATTGGATTTACCACCTAAAGTGCTATCAGGGATAATTTGAAACTATTCACTCTTTCAAAGTCCCATCAGTAAAGAAGTCAGTATTCTGAAATTTATTAACAAAGACATAGAAAATCAAAAATTAAAAATTCTCGAAGTGAAAATGGTCGTTCTGAAATTCTTAAGTTTTATCGAAACTTTAATAATGACCAAAAATGAAATTACACCGCTCTATTAAATTGGCCTCAAATTTTAATATCACCACATCCCCGCTGTGTTTTAGCCTGAATTGTTATTCATGGGATATGAGTGATTACAGAACAACATCACCTCAACGTTCAAAAATTTTCACTGGTGACTAACAGCAATCCCCTTTAAGATGGGTAGATTAACCCTTCCGAAAATTTCTTTTTTTCCTTTTATATCAACAAGTTAAGCACATCTCGTCGTATACGAAAAAGTCCCAAAAGCAGTAGACATTTATACGGATAATCTCTATAACGTTAATTGTGATCAACACAAACAGAGCACCTGAACCTGGCAAGTATTAATTCGGTGTCGTGTGATTCGCAGTAACAATACAGTGCCCAGATAAACAAAAATATTAGTACGCCTATGATCATGGAGGTCATGGCGAGGGGGAGCCTGATATGTCTATATTTTCTCATTACCAGGAAAGGTACGAATCTACTCAACAAGAGGAGATGAGCCTTCAGGAGTACCTGGATCTTTGCAAGACCGACCCTGGTGCCTATGCCAATGCGGCAGAGAGAATGCTGTCGGCCATTGGCGAACCAGAAATCGTTGATACATCACGAGATCCGCGACTGAGTCGCATCTTTTCCAATAAGCTGATCAAGCGTTATCCTGCGTTTGAAGAATTCTATGGCATGGAAGAAGCGATCGAACAGATTGTTTCTTATTTCAAACATGCCGCCCAGGGTCTGGAAGAAAAGAAACAGATTCTGTATTTGCTGGGTCCGGTAGGGGGTGGTAAATCCTCTCTGGCTGAGCGTCTTAAAGCCCTGATGGAACATATGCCTTTCTATGCCATCAAGGGATCACCGGTTTTTGAATCGCCACTGGGACTTTTCAACCCGGAAGAAGACGGCAAGATTCTGACCGAAGAATATAAAATTCCAGGTCGTTACCTGAAATACATCATGTCTCCCTGGGCAGTTAAACGACTGCACGAGTTTGGTGGCGACATTTCCAAATTCCGCGTAGTTAAAGTTTACCCAAGCCGCCTGAATCAGGTAGCTATTGCCAAAACCGAGCCAGGTGATGAAAACAACCAGGACATCTCCAGTCTGGTAGGTAAGGTAGACATTCGTCAGCTGGAAGAATTCTCCCAGGACGATCCGGATGCCTACAGCTTCTCTGGTGCACTCTGCCGTGCCAACCAGGGTGTGATGGAATTTGTAGAGATGTTCAAAGCGCCAGTGAAGGTACTGCACCCACTGCTGACCGCTACCCAGGAAGGTAACTACAACTCTACCGAAGGTATGGGCGCGATTCCTTTTGAAGGTATCCTGCTGGCTCACTCCAACGAATCCGAGTGGCAGACCTTCCGTAACAACAAAACCAACGAAGCCTTCATTGACCGTGTCAACATCGTTAAGGTGCCTTACTGCACACGTATCAATGAAGAAGTGGGCATTTACGAAAAACTGCTGGAGCACAGCTCTCTGAAAAATGCGCCATGCGCACCTGATACTCTGAAAATGCTGGCCCAGTTCTCCGTTCTGTCCCGTATCAAGGAGCCAGATAATTCTTCTATATTCTCCAAGATGCGTGTTTACAACGGTGAGAACCTGAAAGACACCGATCCAAACGCCAAGCCTCTGCAGGAATACAAAGATGCAGCCGGAGTTGACGAAGGTATGGACGGCCTTTCTACCCGTTTCGCGTTCAAGATTCTGTCCAAGGTCTTCAACTTCGACTCCACGGAAGTAGCGGCCAACCCGGTACACCTGATGTACGTTCTGGAACAGCAGATTGAACAGCAGCAGTTCCCTGACGAAGTGACCGATCGTTACATGCGCTTCATCAAGGAATACCTGACGCCTAAGTATGTTGAGTTCCTGGGCAAGGAAATTCAGACCGCGTATCTGGAGTCTTACTCCGATTACGGTCAGAACATCTTTGACCGTTACATCACTTACGCTGACTTCTGGATTCAGGATCAGGAATTCCGTGATCCGGATACCGGCCACATTCTGGACCGTGGTGCCCTGAATGATGAGCTGGAGAAAATCGAGAAGCCAGCAGGCATCGCTAACCCGAAAGACTTCCGTAACGAAGTGGTTAACTTTGTACTGCGTGCCCGTGCCAACCACGAAGGTAAAAACCCAAGCTGGTTGAGCTACGAGAAAATGCGTGCAGTGATCGAGAAGAAGATGTTCTCCAACACTGAAGATCTGCTGCCTGTGATTTCCTTCAATGCCAAGGGATCCAACGAAGATCAGCGCAAACACGCAGACTTTGTGAAGCGTATGGTGGAATACGGCTACACCGAGAAACAGGTTCGCCTGCTCTCTGAGTGGTACATCCGGGTTCGCAAGTCACAATAATCTCTGAACCGGTCTGTCTGCTGCTGAAACAGTGGCAGACAGAACTCCAGACAGAGACCTCATATCAGCCGCGCCTTCGGGCGCTTCTGCGTCTTGCAAACCTGACATCAACCATAGAAGTCATCGCCACTGTCTGGAAATACTTCCAACCTGGCAACTCTATGGCATAGCACAGCCCTGAGCTGACAATGAAAATACAGCCTTGAGCCAAAATTGCAGCTCCTCCTTAAAAAGGTGTTGTAAAGAAAATGGAGAGCTGTATTTCTTAGCTAACAGTACCTAAGGAGAGCGTCCTATGAGCATAATAATTGACCGACGCCTCAATGCGAAAAAGAAAAGCACGGTCAACCGGCAGCGTTTCCTGAGGCGCTATAAAGGTCTGGTAAAAGAAGCAGTCCAAGATGCTGTTGATCAACGTTCCATTACCGACGTTGATAGCGGCAGTGATATCAGTATTCCCAAGAAAGACCTGTCTGAGCCGGTTTTTCATCACGGTCAGGGTGGCCGTGTGGAGCAGGTTCATCCAGGCAATAAAGAATTCACGACAGGTGACAGATTCCAGCGCCCCGAAGGCGGTGGTGGTCAAGGCAGCGGTGAAGGCGAAGCCAGCAACAGCGGCTCCGGCGAAGATGATTTTATCTTCTCTATTAACCGTGAAGAGTTTCTCGAGTATCTGTTCGAAGATCTTGAGCTGCCCAACCTGCTTCGCAAAGAGTTGAAAGACTCCACCGACTTTAAACTTAAGCGCGCCGGTTACACTTCTGCCGGTGCTCCGGATCGACTGAACGTTGTGCGCTCACTGAAAGCAGCACACGCCCGTCGTATTGCTCTTTCCGGTAAAGATCGAAAAGAAATCCGTGCCCTGAAGCGTCAGCTGCGGGAAATGGAAGTAAGTCCTGAAACTAACGACGAAGCACTGAAAAAAGAAATTCAGGATCAAATCTCAACCCTGAACAAAAAGCTCAAGCGCTTGCCGTTCATTGATGACTTTGATCTGAAATTCAACAACCTGGTGAAAGTACCACAGCCTTCCAGCAAGGCCGTGATGTTCTGTGTCATGGATGTTTCCGGTTCCATGACCCGTGAAATCAAGGATATTGCCAAGCGCTTCTTCCTGTTGCTTTACCTGTTCCTGGAACGCAACTACGAGAAGATCGAAGTGGTATTCATCCGTCACCACAGTGAAGCTCGCGAATGTAATGAGCATGATTTCTTCTATGCCCGCGAGACCGGTGGCACCGTAGTGTCTTCAGCACTAACCCTGACAGACGACATCATCACAGAACGCTACTCACCGAATGAGTGGAACATTTATGTAGCCCAGGCTTCAGACGGTGATAACTGGGAAGCAGACTCTGCCAAGTGCCGCAACATTATTGTCGATAAGTTGCTGCCACTGACTCAGTACTACTCCTATGTAGAAATCACAGATCGACACCATCAGAACCTGTGGCATGAATACAAAATGATTGAAAAGGCTCACGCCGGTCATTTTGCCATGCAACAGATTCGCAATGCGGGTGAGATCTATCCGGTTTTCCGCAAACTCTTCGAAAAGAAGGAGGGTCAAAATGCCTGATATGGAACGCCATGAGCAGGAATCAATGCCTTCTCCGGAGTCGCAGTTCAAACCGGCAGCTGACGCAGAAAAGCCAGCTCGCCGTGCAGAGCCAATCTCCAAAGGTTCTGAGTGGACCTTTGAACTGCTGGAAGAATACGACAGAGAGCTGGCAAAGCTGGCCGAACGCTTCAAGCTGGATACTTACCCTAACCAGATCGAAGTGATCAGCTCCGAACAAATGCTGGATGCCTACGCTTCTGTAGGTATGCCACTGATGTACAACCACTGGAGCTTTGGTAAGCAGTTTTTAAGCAACCAGCAAAGCTATCAGCGTGGTCAAATGGGTCTGGCTTATGAGATTGTGATCAACTCCAATCCCTGCATCGCTTACCTGATGGAAGAAAACACCATGCCCATGCAGGCGCTGGTTATTGCCCACGCCTGCTACGGTCACAACTCTTTCTTCAAGGGCAACTATCTGTTCCAGCAGTGGACGGATGCAGACTCCATTATTGACTATCTTCTGTTTGCCAAGAACTACATTGCCCAATGCGAAGAAAAGTACGGTGTGGATGCGGTAGAAGAATTACTGGATGCCTGCCACGCACTGATGAATCAGGGTGTGAACCGTTATGAACGTCCACGACCCATCTCTGCAGAAGAAGAGAAAGCGCGGGCCAAGGAACGTGAAGAGTATATTCAGCGTAACCTGAACGATCTCTGGCGCACCATTCCTCTGCGTGAAGAAAATGAGGTTCAACAAGCCGAGCGTTACCCAAGAGACCCGGAAGAAAACGTTCTCTACTTTATTGAAAAGAACGCACCTCTGCTGGACACCTGGCAGCGTGAACTGATCCGGATTGTGCGTAAGATTGCCCAGTACTTCTATCCTCAGCGTCAGACACAGGTCATGAACGAAGGTTGGGCGACCTTCTGGCACTACCACCTGATGCAGGAGATGTACAACGAAGGTCACATTACGGAAGGCTTCATCATGGAGTTCCTGCATTCGCACTCCAATGTCGTATTCCAGCCTGACTTTGATGATCCTCGTTATAGCGGCATCAATCCATACGCTCTGGGCTTTGCCATGTTCCAGGATATTCGCCGTATCTGCGAAAACCCGACGGAAGAAGATCGTCGCTGGTTCCCGGATCTGGCTGGATCAGACTGGCTGGAAGCCGTGCACTTTGCCATGAAGAACTTCAAGGACGAGAGTTTCATTATGCAGTACCTCTCACCCAAGGTGATGAGAGACCTGAAACTGTTCTGCATTGACGACGACGAAGGCAACCCTTTCCTGGAAGTGAGTGCTATTCATGACGACTCAGGGTACCGGAAGGTCAGGGAATCCCTGTCTGCTCAATACAATCTGGGCAACCGTGAGCCGAACATTCAGGTATACAGCGTGAACACTCGCGGTGACCGTTCACTGACTCTGCGTCATTTTATGCACCAGGGTCGCCCCATGGAGTCAGAAAGCACCCGCGAAATCATCAAACATATCCACAGACTGTGGGGCTTTGATGTTCACATGGAATCCGTAGATGAGTGGGGTGGAGTGAAAACCATTTACGGACTGCCCAAGCAGGAAGTGGAAGACACCGAAGCGGCCTGACCCTCTTTTATTTGTAATAACCATGAGCCGGATCCTCCAGGGGATCCGGCTTTTTATTGCCCCGATGCTGGAACCAGTAGACGGCGCCACCAAGAATGATCAGTGCTGTCCCATAAAACAGTACGGAGTATCCTGCCCCGTTAATGCCCAGAAGACAGTAACAGGCTGATAGCAGAATGATCACTAACCAGGTTGGCGAGATTCCCTGAGACTTTCGCCTTTGAATTTGAAAGCAGGACAAACAGGCACATAAATAAGCCAGCAGCATGATATAAACCGCTATCAGAACAATAAACTCAAAATGCTTCTGTACCGTAGGCTCCACCGTTAACAGAACCAGAGCTGACATCAGAATGGCTGTTATGAGAAGCCCCTGCCAGGGAGAACCATACCGGTTAAGGATGCCAAAACGTTGAGGTAACAGACCATCTGCAGAAGCAGCCCTGGCCACCTGCGAATGCATAAGAATCCAGCCATTAAGACTGCCAAAACAAGCTATGACCGCCATAGCACTGACCATTTCACCTGCCCAGTCCCCCAGCAGATATCGGGCTGTAACAGAAAAGGGGGCAGCACTGCTTTGTAGCACCTCGTTGGGCACAATACCCATCATGGCAGTGGTACTGAGTATGTAAAACAAGGCGGCCAGCAATGTGCCCAACAGTGTTGCAAACGGTACATCTCTTCGGGGATTTTTAGCATGACTGGAAAGATTGCAAGCTGACTCCAGACCTATGAATGACCATAGAGTCAGCGTTACCGATTCAGACAATACCTGACGATTCGGCTGGTCTGTGACATTAAATGATTGCGTGATGTTTTCAAGATCAAACAGGGACCAACCTAGAAAGCTGACAAGTAGAACAGGCACCAGCATGCAGGACGCCGTCACTACCTGAAACTGCCCGATAATACGGATATCGGTCATATTCAGCAGGCTCAGACCCCAGACCACAGAGATAGCAGCCAGTGAGGCCATCCACTGATCAGTCAAAACAGGAAAAAAATAACTCAGGTAACCCACACCACTGAGGGCAACGGCTATGTTTCCAATCCAGATGGCCACCCAGTACCCATACACCACCTGTGAGCCCACGTATCGACCCAGACCAGCACGGGTGAAAGCATAAAGTCCTGAACCTGGCTTACAGTCGGCACCCAGACGGACAAAAACCAGAGAAAGCATAACGGAACCAATAACCGTAACAATCCAGCCCAGTAAAGTGATCGATCCATAACTGGCCAGAGATGACGGCAGCAGAAAGATGCCCGCTCCCATCATATTGCCTGTTACCAGCATGGTCAGAGGTAACAGGGACAGTTTTCCAGATACCAAAGGC
Organism: Endozoicomonas arenosclerae; assembly: GCF_001562015.1. Taxonomy (GTDB): domain Bacteria; phylum Pseudomonadota; class Gammaproteobacteria; order Pseudomonadales; family Endozoicomonadaceae; genus Endozoicomonas_A; species Endozoicomonas_A arenosclerae. Next base: position 100,097 of record NZ_LASA01000051.1, read on the forward strand.
AAATCCTCTGTCAAACAACACGGCCAACATGAAAATAAATTTATTTTTATTTCTGGGCAGCTTTTTTATGCCTTCCGTTAGCTGGATATCTATTCCTGAAAACTGCAAGTTTAATCGAGCTATAAAGTCATCACAGTTTAGACTATGAGGCGTTCTAAAATGATTCATGTGTTAGCATGATGCCTCCTTACTCTTTTCAGACCATTGTGTAGCAAGGATTAGCAAATAATAAAAAATTGATCACCCTTCATATAAAGTTCACAGAAAAATAGTTCAAACGTTTGTGTTTTTATTAAAGGGAATAAGTTTTTCTTGAAGAAACAAAACACTACTGTGGTTAGAAATTAAGATAAAATCTTCTATAGACTTACCTCATTAATAGAGAGTGTTTTTTATGGAGAAAGAGTCCTCAGGCAGTGAAGAAGCTCCAGAAAAATCAATAGAAAGTACCAGTCAACATTATCAGGCTGACCAGAAAGCGGCTTCCCCCGTTAATGAGATACAGCCTTGAGCGGTAAAAAAGCAATGAGCAATCATAAACAGCCCACAGTCATTCTGGCAGGTGGCGGCCATACTCACGCTTTGTTTCTGAAAAAGCTACAGAAGGAACCCTCGCCTTCCGCTCACTTCATACTGGTTTCAGCAAGTCGCTATACGCCCTACTCAGGTATGCTACCTCGCGTGATCTCTGGTCACTACACTGCTGAGCAGTCCCATATTGATCTTGAATCTCTGGCAATGGCCTCAAACTGCACTTTTCTCAAGGCCACTATTGCAGGACTGGATCCAGATGCAAATGAACTGATTCTTGAAAATGGCGACCGTCTTCAGTACGACATCCTTTCCATCAATACAGGGTCCACCCAAAGCCGGGTCATTGACGCCCTGGATTGCATCAGCATAAAACCCATCAGACCTTTTCTTACCTGGTTGTCTCATCCACTTCCCAAACAAATCCAGCAAAGCGAGGCATTCAATCTGGTCATTATCGGAGCCGGGGCAGCCGGTGTAGAAGTCGCTCTGGCACTCCATAAGCGTTTCAAAAACCTGGATCAACTCAACATTCACATTGTCACGGCCAGAGGCGTGCTTGCTGGCCATCCCCTTGAAGTCCAGCAAATGATGTCAGAGGAAATTCAGAAGAAAAACATCCAGATACACAATCATTTTCGGGTGGCCGGTGTTAAAGGCAAGGTTCTGACCAGTGACCAGAATGAGACCCTGCACTACGATGCCCTGATTCTTGCTACTCCTGCCGCCCCGGCGGGATGGCCAGCAGAGAGTCAGATAGCGACCAACCCACAGGGCTTTATCCAGATCAACCCACAACTGCAATCCATTAGCCACCAAAATATTTTTGCTTGCGGAGACATTGCAGAACTTGCCCACTCCAAACTTGCCAAGTCCGGTGTCTATGCCGTCAGACAAGCACCCGCGCTCCATAAAAACATATGCCAGATGCTGGCAGAAAAACCTCTGGAGCCCTTCCGCCCCCAGAGTCATTTCCTCTCTCTGCTAAGCTGTGCTGACGGTTGCGCAATTGCATCTAGAGGCTGGTTCAGAGCCAGAGGGCGTTTAGTATGGCTGTGGAAAGACTGGATCGATCGACGTTTTATGGCGCAATTCCCTTTGCCAGAACCTGGTTCAATGAAAATCAACGACCCGGATCAAAATTAAAAACAGTCAGACTTCCTTTTATTAGAAGGATTATTCTGGCTTCTCTATTATTACTGTTGTCTGTTGTGATGTCAGATTCAGCTTATTCCGATTCGCTGGTCAGCAGTGAGTCGCTGGACAAGAAGCTCAAACAGCCTGAAAACCTTCTGATACTGGATGTTCGTCCCAGATTCAGCTATTTGCTCGGTCACATACCGGGTGCTCACAATGTCTGGCGTCCTGCCTTTCAGGCCGACGAAAGCGATTACCCTTTTTCAAGCATGAGAGCCAGTAAGGAAAAAATGGTTGCGCTATTAAGTCGACTGGGTGCCACTTCAGACACTGAAATCATTCTCTACGACGATCAACAGGGTATGGACGCTGCCCGGCTCTGGTGGCTTCTCAAACTTTATGGTCATGACCAGGTTTCTATTCTGAACGGAGGCCTGACAGTCTGGGAAGATCAGAAAAGGGCCACCAGCCTGAAGCCTCCGAAAATGCCTGAACGATCCAAATACATCTTTCGTGGTACGGAGCACCCTCAATGGCTTGCAGAGCTGAGTCAGGTTAAGTCAATAAAGGATGAGAAAAACGCCATTCTCATTGATGTCAGAAGCTTTGATGAATACACCGGAAAAACCAGAAAATCAGGAGCCCACCGTCGCGGAAGAATTCCGGAGAGCCTCTGGTTTGAATATAACCAGACTGTCAATAAAAACGGTTTTCTCGATAAAGAGCAATTAAGACAAATGTTTCTCAAAGAGGGAATCACACCTGAAAAAGCGATAACCGTTTATTGTCAGTCAGGCGTACGTTCAGCACATACTTTTTTCGTACTATCTGAAATCCTTGGATACAAAAATATAAAAAACTACGACGGTTCATGGATTGAATGGTCCTGGAGAAAAGAGTTACCAACAGTTAAAGGCAGTCCGAAAAAAACGGATAAATCTCTCAATTAATGAGCAGAAAATTTAATTCCTGAAAAAAGTCCCCAGTTAACTAATCCCTATTACCAAAATAGGCTGTTATCTCGCGCCAAGATGGTCTTATAATAGGTTTAGCTCTATATGGAAATGTAGGCTGTACTATTGTCTTGAGAATTTTCAAGCCGAGAAGACATCACCAAGAAAGAGCTCTGTGACATGGACGACACAGAATAAAAAATGTGACTAAAAATAAAACAACAAGGGTTGCAGTTTCCCGGCAGTTCCTTCAATGTAAATAATGTAGGAATCGCGCTGTATGGAAGCGACCAAGAAGGAAATGGAAGCTATGCTGGAAGGTACAGTGAAGTGGTTTAACAATCCCAAGGGATATGGGTTCATCCAAGCCCAGGAAGCCACTGAAAATCAAGACGTACTCATACATTACTCCGTCATTGAAATGGAAGGCTTTAAAACCCTAAAAGCCGGACAGCTTGTGCAATTTGAAATTGGCCAGGGACCCAAGGGGCTTATAGCCACCCGTGTCATTCCTGGTGGTGGAGAAGGCGCAGGCCAGAGCTCACAGGCCAGTAAGGAAGAAATTCTTCCAGCCTGATTGTTGCAATCAGTATCGCGTTTGTCTGGATCGAAGAATGCCGCCTCAATCTGTGTTTACAGTAAGCGGCATATCTTCGGAAGGCTTTACGAGACTGATTTGAGAGCCGCTTTTCGCTATGGGAATAAGCCCCTTTAAAGGGACACGCTGGTTTTCACAGTCTTTTTTGAGGCTGTATAAAACATGCACACCTTGTTAAAAGTGTTTTCTCACTTCTCTCAATCAGAGCCCGGCTTAAACTGTGGCTTTCGTAAATGACGTGTATTGGCTGAATACCGCTATCTCAATGGCCAGTCTGGCGGATTAAATCATTGGGGCAGGAAATGCTGCATTTTGATAAGTGCCACCCGTGTCACTCATCAAAATGCATTGTTTCTTCCTGTATGCAACATGCTCGCTGCATACAGGAATAATGATTTGAATCTGTCAGACTGCCATCTCCTCCTGTTGATGGCTACTCACTGAACTTCTTTCACTGATTAGATCATCCAGAATCATATCCGCAGCTTTCTCTCCAATCATAATGGCGGGCGCATTGGTATTGCCGCTGATCACAGTAGGCATCACTGAAGCATCGACCACTCTCAAACCTTCAACCCCTCTCACCCTTAATCTTGAGTCGACTACAGCACTGTCATCATTGCCCATCTTGCAGGTACCGACAGGATGATAAATATGATTGGCATTCTCCCGGGAATACGACTCCAGCTCCTCATCTGTCAGAACTTCAGCACCGGGAAGATATTCCTCTCCGGCAAACCGGGAAAGTTCCGGCGAACGAATAATCTCCCTGACTCGTCTAATGCCTCGTACAAGACAGTCCATATCTGATTGCTTTTCAAGCAAATTGAGCTCTATAGCTGGGGAATCTGCAGGAGAAGAGCTATTCAAAGATACACGCCCACGGCTTTCTGGTCTTAGTACACAGACATGGATGCTGAATCCATACTGAAAGTTGCGCGACAATTTACGACCATGATCTTCCATGGCAGCCGGGATGAAATGAAGTTGAAGATCTGGCGTTTTCATTTCAGGACTGGACTTTATGAAGCCACCGGACTCAGCGAGACTACTGGCCAGGAAACCTTCCCGTTTGTGAATGTATCGGGCCACATCCCGAACGCATCGGGCCAGCCCCAACGGTCGACCCAAAGCAACAGATGACGATGTTTTATCTTCTACCACCACCAGGACATCAGGATGTTCCTGAAGGTTCTCACCCACACCGGACAATGAATGCAGACACTCAATGCCATGGGGTTCCAGCTTCTCGCGGCTACCAATGCCCGAGAGCATTAAAATCTGGGGAGAACCAAATGTGCCCGCCGACAAAACCACTTCTTTTCGGGCAAAGAGTTTTCTTCGGGTTACTCCCCGAACCACTTCAACCCCTACTGCCTTCTTTCCATCCAGAATCACCCTGGCTGTTTGACTGTTCGTCATAACCATCAAATTGGGTCTTGTCATCACAGGGTGGAGATAAGCGGCTGCGCTACTGCAACGTCGTCCTTCTTTCTGGGTAACCTGGTACCAACCGACCCCTTCCTGGTCGGGGCCATTGAAATCGTTATTGTTTTTTTCGCCGGCTTCAACAGCTCCCTGAATAAAAGCAGCACTCAGTTTTTGCCGGCTCCGTGGATCAGCAACATTCAGGGGACCGTTCACGCCATGGAAATCACAGGCTCCTCGTTCCTGATGTTGTGCCTTTTTGAAATAGGGAAGCACCTCGTCAAAAGACCAGCCTTCATTTCCCATCTCAGCCCAACGATCATAATCCTGCTTCTGCCCCCTCACATAGAGCATGGCATTGATGGAACTGCTGCCACCTAAGGTTTTTCCCCTGGGACAATAAATATCACGATCGTTCATGGTGGACTGCGACCGGGCGTCCAGTTTCCAGTTATAGCTACCGTGCTGCATGGTGACGACTGCTCCAGCTGGCGTATAAACAAAGGCGGACTTGTCACTCCCTCCAGCCTCTAACAGACAGACTTGATGATCCGGATTCTCAGACAGGCGGTTGGCCAGAACACAGCCTGCAGAGCCACCTCCCACTATGATGTAGTCGAACTCTGTCATATAAAACTCTTTTTATTATTTTAATTTTTGCAGCTCATGACTGCTTATGTCAGGTACGGATAAACTCTCTTAAGGGATCAGGCAATGACCCATCCAAGTGTTCTCCAACTCTTCTGATACCAGAGTATGATCCATTTGGGTAGTCTGATTGGCACACCTTTTTATCCTTTCCTATCCTTATCCGAGCCTGATCTGAGTGGAGCTTTACATTTGCAGCAACGCCTCGGCCCCCTGCACCTTACCCTGTTTACAGTCTGTGCCATTACCACTTTGGATACCCTGACAGCAGTGGCTGCCATTGGCCCCTCGGCCCTTTTCTGGTGGCCAGTGATTCTGGTTGGGTTTGTGCTGCCCTATGGTCTGGTGACCTCTGAGCTGGCCACGGCCTGGCCGGAAGACGGCGGTATCTCTTACTGGATAAGGAGAGCATTTGGCCAAAGCTGGGGCGTCAGAGCCTGTTAAATCTATTGGCTGTCCAACAGCCCCTTATGGATGTCTTCTCTTTACATTCTTTCTGCCGGGGTACTGGTTTCTCTGGTATTTCCGGGAAGTGGCCACTGGCTGGTTGCTCTGATCAGCATAATAATGATCTGGCTAACGGTATTGACCACCAACCGCAGGCTTCACATCTGTAAATGGGTACCCAGTCTGGGATCGGTCATCAAGGTCTTCATTGTCATCACTATGGCTCTTCTTTCCTGGCAGATTTATCAGAAAAGTGGTTCTGCCAATGAACTCTCGTTCCAAAGCATTGTCCCGTTTCCAGAGACATTGAACAGCAGTGTTAAATTCCTGCCCGCCATGGTGTTTAACCTGCTGGGATTTGAATTGATGTCCGGACTGTCACGGGATACGGCCAACCCACAACGGGACTTGCCCATCGCTATTTTCTGGTCAGCCATCATCATTTCCGTGTTCTATCTACTGGGCTCACTGGCCATGCTGGTGGCTATTCCCGCTTCGGATGTGAAACTGACGGGAGGCATGGTTGAACTCTTCCAGATACTGCTTGGAGACAATCAGCTGGCCACTGCTCTGCTGTATATCATTATGTCTCTGGTCATTCTGACTTTACTGGCAGACGGTGTGTCCTGGAGTCTTGGAGCCTGCCGTATGGCAAGAGCTGCAGCCGAGAAAGGAGAGTTTCCGGCACTATTAGCCCATAGTAATGGCAACAATGCGCCCGCAGGGGCCACCGTTCTCTCCGGTTGTCTGGCAACCATTATCGTTGTCACTTACGCGCTGATGACCACGTCCAGTGACGAACTCTTCTGGGAAGTCTTTTCCTTCAGTGTGCTGTTTATGCTGATGCCCTACATTCTCTTGTTTTTGGCTTTTCTGAAGTTGAGATCTTCTGCCGCCATTCACCCGAGACCATTCAAGGTGGCAGGTCCCCATTGGCTCCTGTATCTCATCTGCGGACTGGGTATTACCTTTGTTCTCTGGGCGATGAGTATTCTTTTGATGCCCAATGGCAATCTGAGTGATCTGCTTAGACCTACAGGACTGATCACGCTGACAGGCTCAACAGTGATGATACTGGTTATTGAAAGTCTGCTGAGAAGCCAGCTTCAGCCGAGAACAATGCCATGACAATAATTTTCACTGGCAGACTGTTACAACTGTGTCACAATACGCGCCCAGTGAAGCTAAAAGTAAAAGCCCGGCTCGGGTCTAAACTTAAAAAAACAATGTCTGACACTCGTCAGACCATTGGAAAGATTGAAAAGAGCTGGCTTTTCGAAGAACAAGTATAAGGTGGAGCAGTGAGTCTGGATCATCCTCTGATAATTCCCATAGCAGCGGCAATACTGACAGTGGTTCTGGCCCTGGCTATCTGGTTCCGGTTGAGAAGCCAGAGTATTGAGTGCCGTGACCCGCTGTTTTCACCTGAGTACCGGGCTTTTCTGGGTCAGCTTGATATGGCCGTGCGGAGCCACCTCAGTGTTTTTCCAAGAATGCCTGTGACTGAAGTACTTCAGGGTTCCGGCCATCTCAGTAAATTCAAAAACCACTGTTTTGATTTTGTGATCTGCCACCGCCGGGAAATGGATGTTCTCTGTGTGATTCAACTGGATCTGCCCGGCAGAAAAGGTCCCGGTAATGATCAGCTCAGGGAGCTGTGCCATAAAGCCGGTGTTTCTATCCTGGAATACGATAGAAAACCTTATCGCGATGTACCCAGCTTGAAAAAAGAGGTCTTCGCAGCTTGCGGTATTAATGAATTAGAGCCACCCGCTCAACTTCAGGACAACACCCAGAGCAAAGCAGAAAATTCAGACTCTGAATGCCCAAAATGCCATTCAACCATGAAACTGACCCATATAAAAAAGGGTCAGCATGCTGGCAGAGATTGCTGGATCTGTAACAGCTACCCTGACTGCAAAGGAGCCCGGCTGGTTTGAATCAACACCCGCTCGGGCTGAGCCTGTCGAAGCCCAATACCACCACCCTTCGACAAGCTCAGGATGAACGGTATCCGCGTGTAAATTGGGCAGTTATTTCGAGACAAATCCATAGGAGCTGTCTTACTCTTCAGGCTTAAGAATAACGGCCGCAAGAGGAGGCAGGTCAACCTTAATACTCTGGGCAAAGCCATGATGAGCTTCATTTAATGAGCTAATGCCCCTGCCCGGAGATACACCACTGCCACCCAACTCTTTGGCATCCGTGTTCAGCAGGACTTTATATTTCCCTTTAACAGGTACACCCAACAGGTATTCATGTCGAACTGCCGGTGTCATGTTTAACACGGTGATAACAGGTCTTTGCTCCTTATCAAATCGAGCATAGGCCAGAACACTCTGATCCTGATCGTCTGAAACCAACCACTGGAAACCCGCTTCTGAACAATCCAGCTCGTACAATTCAGTCTGGGTCTGATACAGCTTGTTCAGCTTTCGAGTCAACTTCTGAATGCCTGCGTTCAACGAATCAGAGTCATCAATCAACGGCCAATCCAGTGACTTGTGATGATTCCATTCATTCCAGGTACCAAACTCTCCGCCCATAAACAGCAGTTTTTTACCGGGGTGGGTGAACATGAAGGTGAGATAAGTACGCAGGTTGGCAAACTTTTGCCATTCATCACCCGGCATGCGAGTCAGCAGGGTTCCTTTGCCGTAAACCACTTCATCATGGGACAGTGAAAGCACAAAGTTCTCACTCCATGCATACACAGTGCTGAATGTGATCTTGCCATGATGATGCTTGCGGTGAACCGTCTCTTCTTTCATGTACTCCAGAGAGTCATGCATCCACCCCATATTCCACTTGTAGCCAAAGCCCAGTCCATTGTCGTGCACAGGTCTGGAAACACCAGGAAAACTGGTCGACTCTTCTGCAATGGTCATGGCCGTCGGGAAGCGTTGGTAAATGGTCTCGTTCAGTCTTCTCAGGAAAGCAATGGCTTCAAGGTTTTCATTCCCGCCATGAACATTTGGCTCCCACTCACCTTCATTCCTTGAGTAATCCAGATAGAGCATGGAAGCAACAGCATCGACTCGAAGCCCATCAATATGAAATTCATCCAGCCAATAAAGAGCACTGCTGATCAGGAAATCCTGAACCCAGGGACGCCCAAAGTCGTAGATGCAGGTTTTCCAGTCCGGGTGCCAGCCTCTTTTCGGGTCCGGGTGTTCGTAAATCGAAGTACCATCAAACTTCGCCAGACCATGTTCGTCGTTCGGGAAATGGGCTGGCACCCAGTCCAGAATCACCCCAATGCCGGCCTGGTGGCATCGATCAACAAAATATTTGAAATCATCCGGGCTGCCATAACGACTGGTAGGTGCAAACATACCGATGGTCTGATAACCCCAGGACTCATAGAGTGGATGCTCTGAAACAGGCATCAGTTCTATGTGAGTGAACCCCATTTTTTTGACATAGGGAATCAGCTTTTTCGCCAACGTCTTATAATCCAGAGGTTCATTGTCAGAAGTTCTCTGCCACGACCCCGGATGGACTTCATACACTGACATTGGCTTGTCGTATAACTGGCCCCTCGATTCCAACCAGCTTTCATCCTTCCAGCGGTATGTTTTTTCATCATGGACTATGGAAGCCAGCCCCGGCCATTGCTCAGCATAACGACCAAAGGGATCCGCTTTCAGTGGCAAACTATTGCCCCGGGCATCATGAATTTCATACTTGTAAAGAGTCCCCTCATCCAGCTCAGGTACAAACAAGCGCCAGATGCCATCATCGGCACTGGCCATAGGATGGATGCGTCCATCCCACTGATTGAAGTCTCCTACCAGACTGACAGACCGTGCATTGGGAGCATAAACCCTGAACAACACGCCACGGACATGCCGACGAGTATTAAAACTGTGCTGCAGGAGGTGTGCCCCCTGATGACGGTAGAGAGCATCATAATCCATGCCCTCTTCTCTCATTACATATTCACCAAACTGATAGGGATCAAAAATCCTATGAGACTGACCACCCTCTGTAAAAACAGTAAGCTGATAATTAAAACGTTTTCTACGACGAGGAAAGGATAACTCAAATAGACCTGAGCCGGCCTTGACCATGGAACCCAATAACTTGCCCGAAGGGTACTCGGAAACATCGATCCGAAGAGCATCAGGACGCCAGGCTCTGAGTATCAGCCCCCTGCCAGCAGGATTATCCTGTAAACCCAGAAAACTAAAGGGAATAGCACAATGCGCATGCAGCAGTTCCTGCTCACGATCATACTCAAACCCCGACATAACAGACGATGGTTGAACAGCGATGGTCATAAGTATCAGATTTTAGATTTATAAAGCAGATGATTTCTCCCTTTCCCATACAACAGAGAAAGGGAGTTCCGGAAAGATCAGATAAGGCTTTTAGCCAGCAGCAAACACCTCTGAAACCATTGCTTTGGCTTCTTCCTGAATTTGCTTGAGATGATCAATACCCACAAAGCTTTCAGTATAGATTTTATAGACAGCTTCCGTGCCAGAAGGTCTTGCGGCAAACCAGCCTTTTTCAGTCACGACCTTCAGACCACCGATAGCAGCACCATTGGCTGGTGCATGGGTCAATTTAGCCGTTATGGGATCACCCGCCAGAGTATCGGCTTTGACCATAGAAGGGTTCATACCTGACAGAACTTTCTTCTGTTCATCAGAAGCGGTTGCCTGCAGTCGTTCATAGACAGGAGAACCATACTTCTCTGTCAGCTCCTGATAGTGTTCACCAGGATCTTTGCCCGTCACCGCAGTAATTTCAGCGGCCAGCAGAGCCAGAATAAAGCCATCCTTATCGGTGCACCAGGTTGATCCGTCTCGACGCAGGAAGGCAGCACCCGCACTTTCTTCGCCGCCAAAAGCCAGTTCGCCAGAAGCCAGCCCGTCGACAAACCATTTGAAGCCCACCGGCACCTCAGCCACTTCTCTGCCCAAACCTTTGGCAACATGATCAATCATGGCGCTGGAGACAAGAGTCTTGCCAATCCTGGCGTTGGCGGGCCAATCCGTACGATGGCTGTATAGATAATTGATCGCTACCGCCAGATAGTGATTGGGATTCAATAGTCCATGCTTGCGGGTCACAATACCGTGGCGATCAAAATCAGGGTCGTTACCAAAAGCAATATCGTACCGGTCTTTCAGTTCGATCAGTCCGGCCATGGCATAGGCAGAAGAACAATCCATACGAATCTTGCCGTCTTTATCGACGTGCATGAATGAGAAAGTAGGGTCTACTTTTTTACTGACCAGCTCTATGTCCAGGCCATAACGCTTGGCTATAGGTTCCCAGTAGTGCAGGCCAGAACCACCCAAGGGATCAACACCGATCTTGATACCAGCCTTGCGAATGGCTTCCATATCGATGACATTTTCCAGATCATCCACATAGGGTGTGATGTAGTCATATTCAGTGATAAACCCTGAAGCCAGCGCTTCATTAAACGACAACTGTTTAACACCTTCCAGACCTTGAGCAATTAACTGGTTGGCCCTGTCCTGAACCCAATTAGTCACATCGGTACCCGCCGGACCACCATGGGGAGGGTTGTACTTAAAGCCGCCATCCTCCGGGGGATTATGAGACGGTGTAATAACCACGCCATCCGCCAGTTCCTGATGATCCCGGTTATAGCAAACAATGGCATGGGAAATGACAGGCGTCGGAGTATATCCCCGGCCTTCCTGAATACGAGTATGCACCCCATTGGCAGCCAGCACCTGAACCGCGCTGATCAATGCTGGTTCAGAAAGGGCATGGGTATCCATGCCAACAAACATAGGGCCGGTAATCCCGTTTTCCTGACGGTATTCACAAATGGCCTGGGTCACGGCAACGATATGAGCTTCGTTGAATGTTGCTTTGAAAGAGGTGCCTCTATGCCCGGATGTACCAAATTGAACGCGCTGGGAAGGATTGGAGGGGTCGGGCTGAATGGCGTAATAATCACTAACCAGACGGGGAATATTGGTCAGCATGTCATCTGTTGCAACTTTACCGGCTTGAGGGTGCATGGGTAATTCCTGAATAAATAACACTGAAGCGATATGCAATAATCGCTCCAGATCAGAATACTGTAGGCTTACGTTAACCGTCCTGATATACGATCACAGTATCGGAATACCACTATTATACTCTGCTGACGAATGGCCAGAAATGCCTTATCGCTGTTTCCACTCCCTTCTTAACAATGAAAAGCTTTACAGAGGTGATCAATCGTAAAGATCATCGTCGTCATCGTCCCCCACAGGAGTCTGCTTCTCTTCTTCCTGCTCTGGCCAGGGAGGCCTTTCGTTTTTCTCCCAGGCTTCATTAACCTTCTTTAACCAATCCGCTTTCGTCTCTTTTGATAACAATGAAAATTTGGAGCTCAGGTTTAGACCAGTGTCGTACTGATCTTTCCTTTTTTCAGCCTCTTCCAGTGCAACTCTGCAGCGGATATCCACAGGTTCATAATCACTGGAAACTTGCCTGACTAATTGTTCATCCGTCACATGCTTTTCCAGCAACTCTCTCAAAAAAACCACTATCGGTTTCTGGTAGAACACTTTCAAGTAGTAGCAACAGCTTTCCAGACTGCTGAAACTATCTTTTTTGTAGGGTACTTTTTCAGCGGTTTTTCGAGCATTTTCTACAGCTTTTATTAACAATGGCCAGATTTTATCGACCAATGTTTTCAGACCGCACTGGTAAGAAAAACTTCCAACATCCTTTCGATCCGCGAATCTGCTGCACTCAGCCCCCAAGGCATCGAAGTATTCACCAAGGTATACTTTCGCGAGTAAATCACTGCACAAAAGTCTGGCTATTTTGCCTCGACACTGGTCAAGGAACGCCGGTTTTACCTCGGATTTTTCTGCCCAGAACAACAACACCAGAAGCTCAACAGCTGATTCCAGCTCTCCCATTCTTTGTTCAAAAAAAGCTTCCACATTAAAGTCAGAATCTTGTTCATCAGGTATATCCAACTCTCTCTCCAGCTGCTGGACAGTGCGACACCTGACTGGGCAATAGTGCACTTCAAACAGCCACTCTCTGACTTGAGATTTAACAGACTGAACCTGGATATAGTTGAGTGCATTTTCAGAAGGAATGTCCTGCTGAATGGTCTCGCAAGCCCCTAGATACTGGTAGAAGCTCCGTTCAATGGCCTGCTTCATTTGCAACTCATCCTCTGTAAATTCATAGAGGCTCTGTTGATCCATAGTTCTTAAAAAGTGCAAACTGGCAGCTCTGTTCATAGCTTCCCTGAGAACGGGGGCAGCATCTTCCTCACCCTCATCCACATATCGATGATAGGCCTCTACCAAGCACTTATTATTCAATGCTTCGATCACCTCAAGACTATCGACTGAGCTTGTTTTCATCTTCTCTTCAATATCAGGAAATTCAGCATCAAGAGCATGGGAAAAATCATAAGGGTTGGAGCTTTGGATGAACCTGCTTCTTACAGATGCATCAACCTTGCTTAACGAATCAATAAGCTGGGGAGTTGTCAGATGCGAAGGAATCGTCTTCAGGGTTCTGGATGCAAAAGTCAGAGGCCCTGCTTTTTTAATCCTGGGCTGATCCTGTTTCACCAGACAGCCTGGTAACGGCTGATTTTGAACAGCCTGAGAACGTGATTCCATACAGAGCCTCCTGCTCATTCGTTATACTTCTTAGTTCCATCTAAATTGGACGGCCAAGAGCTGATTTAGTTCCTTCATTCCAGCCCACATGAACTACCCTTTCGATCGAAATCAAGACTTTGGCAGAGCTCGAATGCAGACCCAGCCAGCAGAACCGATCAATATCAAGCTGATCTCCATTGTCAGCCTCGGCAGCGCCCTGGAAGTCTATGACTTCATGATTTATGCCCTGATGACCCCCTACATCAGCAAACTCTTCTTTCCGACCCATGAATTAAATGAAAGCCTGATGCTGACCTTTGCCACCTTTGCCATCGGCTACGTATCCAGACCACTGGGAGGGATTTTGTTCGGACATCAGGGCGACCGGAAAGGCCGAAAAAAACCTTTCACCTTTACCATCCTTCTCATGGCGCTCTCCACCCTGCTGATTGGCTTTTTGCCCACTTATCAACAAATCGGTTACCTGGCTCCCGCTTTATTAATGGCACTGAGACTGATTCAGGGGATTTCCATGGGTGGGGAAACAGGTGGAGCACTGACCTATATCAGTGAACACTTTCCGGACAAAATCGGCATCGCTAATGCTTCAGTAATATCAGGAATGTGCTCTGGACTATTGCTGGGATACTGCGTCCACAGCTTGCTGATGATTTTTCTTGGTTATGACGGTCTGATGGCAGACGGCTGGAGAATAGCATTCTGGCTTGGAGCCCTACTGGGCATTATTGGCTATGTCATACGCCGCCGTTTCCAGGAAACACTGCTTTTTCAAAAAATGCTGGCCTCTCAAAGAATTTCCAGTGTGCCTTTGTTATCTGTATTGAGGCACCATAAACGTCAGGTGATTTGTGGTGCTTTGGCCATTATTACCCACAGCACCACCATTATACTCCTGCAGGTTTTTCTTCCTTCCTGGCTACAGCTCCATCATGAAGAAACCGCGACTTCGCTGCACTCCACAGTACTGGCTGCATTCATTGTTCTCGCTGTGCTGGTGTTTGGCCTGCTCTATGATCGAAGCCACCCTAAAACCATGCTGAAAGCAGCAGCTGCCTGCCACCTGTTTGCGGGACTTCCCTGGTACTGGCTGGTGATCAACCAGCCCTCTCTGAATGCCCTGACGCTTCCTATATTCTCCCTGCTGGTTGGCTTAATGGCGGCTACGCAGATCCCCATTGTTTCCGAACTGTTTCCCACCAGAGTGCGCTACACGGGCATAGCTCTGAGCTATAACCTCGGATTTATAGCCGGAGGGGTTACGCCATTACTTTCTACCTGGCTGATTGATATTTCAGGAAAAACCTGGATGCCCGGTATCCTGCTTACGCTGGGAGGGCTTGCCTCTATTGCAGTGCTCACTCTTTATAGTCAGTCGTCAACTCAAGGTCAGGCCAGTACCAATATGACGGCCACCGAATAAGCCTTTCCAGAATGGCTATTCTTACTTTAACAGTCAGAGTCACGGATGACCCGCCATGTCAGGAGATATCACAGGCCCTGCCGGACATCAGAGCCACCACTTACCCGAGTCTCAACCTCAGGAGTCGGGAAAAGCCACTGAATCCAGCCATCAGTACAGAAAAGTATCCCCTCTGGAAGCCAAACCTACGGATGGTCTGCACTCATCCAGTATGAGTCCACAAGCCAATGCTTCCCGAGGGAAAAAGAAAAGTGATGTCTCTGGGCTGAAAGTCATCATCCAAAAGGCAGACAGTGTTGGCGAGCTGGCAAGACTGAAGGGGAAGATCACCAGCCTGAAGCCGGAGCGTCAGGCAGCTCTGTCAGAATCCTACTCACACAAAATGGAACAGCTGATCTCCTCAGAGCTGAGTGAAGCCCAATCCCCCTCAGAGCTATTAAGCCTGTCCAATGCAATCAGCGATCACCTTTCCAACCCCAGGGCAAGAAGACGACTGCATCAGTCTTTATTTACCGATCATCTCAGAGGTCAGAAAGAGTCTTTGATAAACCAGTGCAATGATCCTGACCAGAGAGCTGACCTGGAACAGTTACTGGAATCTCTACTCGAAAAGTCGACCTTGAAAGCCCATCACAAAGAGATTGAAAGCTTACTGGAACACCTGGCAGACCTTCCTGATATTCAGGATGATACGATGGATGAAGTCTATCGGGTGTATCAACAGCAAGTGGAGCAGGAGCACGCTGAAGATACACTTGAAATGACAGAGCCAGAGCATTCCCCCTCATATAATATGGCTCGTATCCAAATGCAGAATCAGGCTACATATCCGTTTACTCACACTCTGGAGCACCTGAAAGAACTCACCTATCCAGATCCATTCTGTCGCAGTGCCCTCAAGTTTATGGAGCAGTGCTCGGCAAAAGCATCGGACAGCAACCCCGATGATCTCAATCTCTCTTTGTTAAGAGACCTCCAGAAATGGATCGATACGGTTGTAGAAAATCCAAAAGCTCATTCTAATCTCCAGGCCAAACTGCTGGATGCCTCGGTGGAAATATTGGATAACCAATTAGTCCATACACGCAAAGCAGGTGCAAAACTGGACGTTAGAGATCAGTTTGAAAAAATCCTGCAAGACTCAACCTTACCTCTGGATGAAACACTTCCTATCTACCAGGATGCATGCCAGCTGGTTAGCCAGCACTCTGGCAAACCAGCTCCATCATGGCATCAGGAATTCACTGAGCTGCAAAGTGGCCATGGAAGTCTATTGACGTTTGCCTCTCTGCTGGATTCCGCTTCCAATGGAACTGAACAGCAAGATCTGCTGACAGCATTTGTTGAAGATAAAATGTCTTCTTACAACCAGCTACAGGCTGTCCGGGCAGAAATAGAAGAAAGAGATGAGCCAGATTCGATAATTGACTTGTCAGAACTTTGGGGGCTGGCTGACAGGGAAACAGAACACCTTAAAGCATTGAATGGCTGGACTCTGGAGCAAATACAGCAATGTGAGCAATGGTTGAATGCCTGACGGACTGACCCGTCAGGCATGTACATTTCAGATTTCCGCCTGACGGTGAAGAACCCCTAACTGGCTCTGATCTATAAGCTCAAAAGACTTCAAAGCAAAAGGCGCTTTCAAACCGCTTTTCTCAAGAATCTTCTGATCCAGCTTCAAGGCCACCTGCTGCAAACCCGGAGTTAACCAGTAGGCGGAGTGACTTCTCATAATGGAACGCATCTCTCCATTCTCATCCGTTCCAAAAAGTGTTCCTCTCAATTCATAACGACCTTCAGAGGTTACGTTGATCATACTGTCCGCCAGCTTATCGCCATCCATAACCAGCTGAATGTCTTCAAGATGGGCAGTGGGGGTCGCAACAGAGAAAGCAATTTTCCCACTCCGTCTTAGCTGATTGTTTCCTTCAGCAGCGTAAGCATCGATGTACAGCTCATGCAATTCTCCAGGTCGAGTACTGCCAAACCCTGAAGGCATATCAATCTGCCATTGTCCCTTCTTGCCAGCTGAAAGCTTAACCGAGCGGGTTTCACCATCCGGGCTAACGACATAGGCCAGATAATCTGCGCCAGATACTGTTCGATTCCGATCTTTCATCTGAGCCCCAAATGTAATGGCTTCACCGGATAACAGGGATAGCCTGGGGGCCGACATATGGAGTTTTTTCTGGCTGCCCTTCTCTTTGATATTAATCAGGTACTGATCAGAGTCCCGAAGGCTCTGACGCGATCTCATTTTGAAACGCCCTGTCCCTATTGAAGCATTGAGCTTCATAGCACCTGAACGTTGAAAAATAGTGTCTGATGCCAATTGGGCTTCATTAATCATATTCTGTTTGGCCGCCCGCATAGGCTGGACTTCACCCTCTCTGAAAATCTCCAGCTGATCTGGGTTAATGGCATTGGCACGACGACTGTTTTGCGCTCTCGAAACGGACGACAGACCCGGCTGCTTGCCCATTAAACCTGGCTGAAGAGAGGGCAAGCCCGTCTGATTCCCCCCCAAACTCTGTCCTGAGTCAGGCAATGTTAAGGAAGAAAACCTCACCAGAGGCTCTGGAGCAGTGATATCCAGATCCACCCCTCTCTTGAGTTCAGCTCCCGAAGCTTGAAACCAGTACTCGTTACTTTCCAAGGCTACAGCTGCTGTTTGATGATTACGCCAAACCTCACCGGTTTCAGCAAAACTGATATGAATAGGCTGATGTTCACGGGTTATGCTGGGAGCATCCCTGTGCTGCATGGGCACCGACATACTGTTCACTTCAAACTCGTCTGCGGTCAGGCTTCCCACGCTCATTAAGCTGATAGAGATCAGGCCTGCAATCATTGTTTTTTTCATGAGATTACCCCTGAATTTCGCTGCGCAGAATAGTGTCGAGCCTGAAGCAATTACGTCTGCTCTGATGATGGCTCAGTGGTTCTTTTCCTTTTGTACGACTCTTATCGTAGAAAAGAACGGAACCTGCGCCGGCCTGGGAAGTGCACTCCAGAAACCCATCTGAACAGTTATCCAGCCAGTTTTGGGTTGTTTCCAAAGAGACTTGATACTGGTAGCCACCGCAGTAGCTGTCGCTGTCCCAGATGGCTGAATCAACGTCGCTGCCAATCACTGCCTCAAAGGGCTTTGGCAAAGAAGGCCGGCCTTGAGTACCGTAGAGAAGTTGAGTGTTATAGTTTGCCATCCAGCTGACTTGTTGCTGTTTAACCGCATCGGAGCCGTAGCCCAGAATCCAGCCAAGTGTCTGCTCAAAAACATTACCCTGATTGACAGCATCTGCCAGAGGAGTGCCAAGACTGGATGGTGCCAGGGCAATGACCCTGCCAAGAGAATTGATAATACCGGGGTAACGGGCATCGTATGTGGGGTTGGACATGATCCAGCGAATCACATTCCCACCATTGGAGTGAGTAATGGCCACCAGATTGGTAATGCCCTGCTGATTGATAAAATCCGTTAATTGCCCAGCCAGACAGCCTGCGGCGTCCTGATGCCACATGAACTGATCAAAGTCGCAGTTAACCACCACAAACTTGCTGCTGTCAGGCAACCCTTGTCGTACTGAGTTTACAAAATCGCCTGTCCAGTAATCGTCGTAAGCATTGGTCTGTTTTCCCGTTCCATGGATAAAGGCCACGCCCTTGGATGCCATAGCACCCGTAGCAAACAGCCAGAGACTGAGCGCCATTAAGGTCAGATATTTTTTCATCATATTATTTTTATTGTTTGATTATTTTCAGGTGCAGGTCATTCACAGTAAAAACAAACAACTGTTTGAAAGGCCTTTTTGTATAGTATCTGACCAAGATTAATACTCGATACCCTGAAATGCACCAAAATAGTGAATGTATGACATTTGTCAAAAAACGGGCATCTGACAGATGCACAGATACCCGGTTTTGAGATAGGCATTATTCAGTCGCACGCCTTAGGAGCGATACCCGAATGACTTTGTCAGAAATGCTCTTCAATGACCGCAAGTGTATTCGCTGGCAGCTCATACCAGCCACGTGTCAGCAAAGCTTCTCTTGAAAAAGACGACTCAGCACTGGTATCCAGCAAGCGAGTCCACCACCTGTCCCTGGTTGTAGCAGAACCATGACTCGATGCAGTCTGTGGCAAGGATACTTTTCTGGCCTGCTCTTCATTATTTATCAAAATATACAGACACTGACCATCAGTACCCGAGGATTCTGAAGTCAGTTTCAGGCAAAGACAGCCACCCCCCAACTCTCCTAACTGGGCCTCAGTCAAAACACTGCCATCAGGGTCATACCAGGTGATTCCGTTTCGCCCTCCGGAACCTCCCAGCAAAGGATGTGTCTGACGAAGGGCAATCAGCTGTTGCACAAAGGATTGCAACAAAGCTCCATCACCACTGCTGTCTTGCATCCAGTTCCAGTCCTGCCAGGATAAAGGCGCATCCTGACAATAGGCATTATTATTGCCCAGCTGACTGTTACCAAACTCATCTCCCGCTAACAACATGGGCGTTCCACGGGACAGCATCAGTGTGGCCAGCATATTTTTTCTGGCTCTCAACCTTCGGGAAAGCACTACCCTTTCATCCGTCTCTCCTTCCACCCCATAGTTTCTCGAGAAATTGTGCTGATCACCATCCCGGTTATCTTCGCCATTGGCATGATTACGGCGCTCTTCATAGGAGCACAAATCATGCAGAGTAAAACCATCATGGCTGCACAGATAATTTATACTGGCTAATGGACGACGATTACCGAATACATCTTCAGAGCCGGAGATTCTCCAACCCATCTCAGCAAGACGACCCTCATCACCTCGCCAGTAAGCTCGGGTTCCATCCCTGAAACGGTCACTCCATTCCTGCCACTCACCTGGGAAACCGGAAAGTCGATAGCCTTCGGGGCCAATATCCCAAGGCTCGGCAATCAGTTTAGTTCGGCAAAGCACTGGGTCTTGATGAACGGCTCGGAAAAAAGCGCTGTCATACTGGAAGTCTCGATGCTGTCGAGCCAGAGTTGGGGCAAGGTCAAAACGGAAACCATCAATCTGGTACTCTTCTGCCCAGAGGCGAAGTGTGTCCATAGTGAGCTTGAGCGTTTGTGGACTGTCAAAATTAAGAGTATTGCCACACCCTGTGTAATTGACCGCAGACAAACGTCCGTTGTGATTATCCATCAGGTAATAATCACTTTCTGCCAGTCCGCGCATACTGAGACTTGGACCACCATGACCTGACTCACAGGTATGGTTGTAAACAACATCCATGATGACTTCAATACCGGCTCTGTGCAGCTCGCGCACCATTGTCTTCATTTCAGTGACAGGGTCTTTAATAGCCAGGGAAGGTTCAGGTGCCATCATGCAGAGAGGGTTGTAACCCCAATAGTTTCTGAGCCCCATCTTTTCCAGACGCTCTTCATTCACCATGGAAGTGACGGGCAACAGTTCTACCGCTGTTATTCCCAGCTCCTTAAGATACTTGATGACGCCAGGGTGGCAGAGTCCCAGATAAGTGCCCCTGAGTTCTTCAGGAACATCGGGATGCTGCTGGGTAAACCCCTTTACATGCAGTTCATAAACAATGCTGTCTGTACGGGAGATGCCAGGTTTTTTGACCGACTGCCAATCAAAAGTGTGTTCCCTGACCACGCTGCGAGGCATAAAGCCAGCACTGTCCTGCTCGCTTTTGAGCCATTGCTCAGCACTGTCTGCAGAAGAAAAATTCTTAACTTTGTAGGCGCCGTCCTCAGCCTGCGGTAACCATTGATAATCAAACAGTTCAGAAGACCACTGAACACGGCCTCTGACTTCCCGGGAATAGGGATCCATCAGAAGTTTGTGTGAATTAAACCTGGGAGAAATGGAGGGAGACCAGGCGCCATCCGCACGGAAACCATAAAGTTGCCCTGCTCCTATACCCTTGACCAGCAGATGCCAGACACCGAGGTCAGAAGGCAGCATTTCCAGCCGCTGCTCTTCATCGTTTTCATTAAAGAGGCATAAATAAAGCTGACTGGCGCCAGGTGCATAAACCGCAAAATTGACCCCTATCGCCTTCTCACTGGCTGTAGGTACGTTATCAGCTATTGGTAGAAAGTCTTCATTGACCTGTGTTGCCCCTTGCAGCTCAGGGCACCCCGCAGAAACAGAAATATCAGTGATCACGTTACTTCTCTTGGCTCATGGCGATAAATTCGCACACGGCTGTTATTAGCTCATGGCTGTTGTCATATTGCGCATGAATCCGGAACCAGAAACAGTGTCGCCAGAGGAGGCAGAGTCACCACCAGCGAGTAGTCATAACCATGGGTATGGTAATGCTCGGTATAAAGGGCTTTACTATTGGCTACACCACTGCCACCGTAACTCTGTCCGTCCGAATTCAGTATTTCTTTCCAGATTCCCTCGATGGGTACGCCAATCCTGTAATCTTGTCTCACTTCCGGTGTCATATTGGCGACCACCATAACAGGAGAGCCTGAAAAGCTTTTCCGTATAAATACAAACACACTCTGTTGCTGGTCATCTGCCACCACCCAGGCAAAGCCATTGTGGTCATAGTCTGACTTGTACAAAGCGGGATATGTTTTATACAGATGATTTAAATCTTTCACCAGCTGGCTAAGCCCCTGGCTGTAATGATTTTTATTGAGTAATTCCCAATCCAGCTGACCGTCATGATCCCATTCCCGGGGACTGCCTATTTCAGACCCCATAAACAGCAACTTCTTGCCTGGATGGCCGAACATAAAGCCAAAATATGCCCGGAGGTTTGCATACTTGCGCCACTCATCTCCTGGCATCTTGCCCAGTAAACTCCCTTTGCCATGCACGACTTCATCATGCGACAGCGCCAGAATAAAATGTTCACTGTAGCGGTAGGTCATGCTCTGCATCATTTCCCAATGATGATGAGCACGATGTATCGGATCGTGGGACATATAATCCAATGTGTCATGCATCCAGCCCATGTTCCATTTGTAGCCAAAACCCAATCCTCCGTCATAGGTGGGCATGGACACTTTTGGCCAACTGGTGGACTCTTCTGCAATAGAAACCTGATCAGGGTAATGAAGATAAAGCGTTTCATTCAACTCTTTCAGAAACTGCACCGCTTCGATGTGCTCTGTTCCTCCCAGACGATTAGGCTCCCACTCGCCTTCACTTCGGGAATAATCCAGATAAAGCATCGACGCCACTGCATCCACACGGACCCCATCCAGATGAAAGCGATCCAGCCAGTACATGGCATTACTGATCAGAAACTCTTTGACCTCAGGATTTCCATAATCATAGATATGGGTTTGCCAGTCCGGATGCCAACCCCGTTTTGGATCTGCATATTCATACAGAGCCGTACCATCAAAACGACCAAGACCATGGGGGTCGGAAGGAAAGTGGGCAGGAACCCAATCGAGAATGACACCAATACCTGCCTGATGACAGGTATCAATAAAGGCCTTGAACTCATCAGGGTTACCAAAACGACTGGTTGGCGCAAACATACCCACCGGCTGGTAGCCCCATGATCCGGTAAAGGGATGCTCCATGGGCGGCATCAGTTCAATGTGCGTGAAGCCCATTTCTACCACATAGGGAATCAACTGCTCAGCCAGCGTTTTATAAGTCAGATTCTTGCCCTGCTCCTTGCGCCAGGAGCCCAGATGCACCTCATAAATACTGACCGGTCTGTCGAGACAGGCATGGTGCTTCCAGCGATTGTCTTCCCACTCATAATCCAGATGGTCATAAACAATGGAAGCATTTCCCGGTGGCTGTTCAGCGTAATAGCCATAGGGATCAGCCTTATGAGGCAGCAAGTCGCCCTGCTGGCTGCGAATCTCATACTTATAAAGATCACCCGCCTTGACGCCGGGGATAAACAAGCGCCAGATGCCGTCATCCGAGCTGGCCATGGGGTGAATCCTGCCGTCCCAACCATTAAAGCTGCCTACGATGCTGACACTTCGTGCATTCGGGGCATAGACCCTGAAAATAACCCCTTCAATAGTCACCTTGGGTTGCGGATTCAAGGAAACCAGATGCGCGCCCATATAGCGGTAGTTGCGATAAGGTTCCCGGTGAACATGGCTCAGCGTATAGGATTGAAACTGGTAAGGATCAATCAAAGTATACGACTGATGATCTTTATTCGTGACAACCAGTTGATAGAGAAAAATGGAGCAACACTCAGGCAGTATCAGTTCAAACAACCCTGGTGCCACCTGAACCATTTCACCTATCGCTTCTCCAGAAGTAAAAGCGATAACACTGACAGCACTGGCGTCTGGCCTCCAGACTCTGAGCAGAAGACCACCACCCTCAGAACGCTCATGAAAACCCAGGAGTTGGAAGGGCATGGCACAACGGCTATCCAGTAGATGACCGATCAGCGGTTCGACAGAATTAGGCATACAGGGAACGGCTTCTGGTTACTCAGTCTGAGGAAGTATAGGAGCCTGTTCGAAATTCGAAAGGCTCCAAGCAGGAATCCGCTGGAAGCTTGAGCATCTATAAATAGACACTCACTTTTACTTCTGTCAGGCCATATTCCAGATAGTCTTACCGTAATCCTGAATGGAACGGTCGGATGAGAACTTGCCCATGGAGGCTGAATTTATGATCGCCATCTTCCACCAGAGCTCCGGCTTCTTCCAGGTTTCAACAATTCGCTCGTGGGCATCGCTGTATGCCTGATAATCTGCCAGGGTCAGAAAGTAATCCCCCTGATCCAGTAAGGATTCAACCAGGGGTCTGAATGCCTCCGGTTCTTCCGGGCAAAGATCACCGGAATCCAGCCAGTCGATGACACTGCGCAGCTCTTCAGAGCTGTTGTAAATATCCCTTGAGTTATAGCCGCGGTGACGGAGCTCTGATACCTGCTCAACCGTTAACCCGAAGATGAAAATATTATCGTCACCTACCTCTTCAGCTATCTCAACGTTGGCTCCGTCCAGAGTCCCTACTGTCAGGGCACCGTTCAGGGCAAACTTCATGTTACCTGTACCGGAGGCTTCAAAACCTGCAGTAGAAATCTGTTCAGACACATCTGCAGCCGGAATAATTTTCTCTGCCAGGCTGACACGATAGTTTGGCAGGAACACTACTTTCAGCTTGTCTTTGACACGACGATCATTATTCACGCGCTCTGCTACACGGTTAATGGCATGAATAATGGTTTTTGCCACTTTATATCCGGGAGCCGCTTTGGCACCAAAAATAAACACACGTTGAGGAACATCCAGATCAGGATTGTCCAGCAGCCTGCGGTACAGAGCCATAATGTGCAGTAAATTCATCTGCTGACGTTTGTACTCATGAAGACGTTTGATCTGCACATCAAAAATGGCATCAGGACTGACGTCTACATCACACAGCTCTTTAATGACGGCCGCCAGATGCTTTTTGTTGTCATGTTTGATGGCAGCAAAACGTTTCTGGAAAGCAGGATCATCCGCATACGCTTTCATGGCATCCAGCTTATAGAGATCTTTGCGCCAATCGCCTTCAATGGTTTCATCAATCAGTGCCGCCAGTTCCGGGTTACAGTAATCCAGCCAGCGTCTGGGCGTTACACCGTTGGTGACATTGACAATTTTTTCAGGCCACATCTGATGGAACTCAGGGAACAGCTTTTCCTGAACCAGCCTTGAGTGCAAAGCCGCCACACCATTGACTTTATGGCTACCCACAACAGACAGAAACGCCATGCGAACCATCTGATCATCCCCTGGACGATCCGGTTCTTCGATAATGGACAGTCGACGTTTCATATTGTCATCACCTGGCCATTGGGCTTCCACCTCGGAATGCAGGAAGTGATAGTTGATCATATGAATGATCTGCATATGACGAGGCAGAACCTTGGTAATCAGACCTTGAGGCCATTTTTCCAATGCTTCCGGCAAGAGTGTATGGTTGGTATAGGCAAACACTTCTCGAGTAATTTCAAGTGCTCTGGAGAAAACAAAATCTTCTTCATCCATGAGAATGCGCATGAATTCAGCCACGGCAATTGCCGGGTGCGTGTCATTCAACTGAATGGCCACTTTCTCAGCAATCTTGTCCAGACTTTCTTCATTTTCGCGCTTGTAGCGGTGTATCAAATCAGCCAGCGAACAGGCTACAAAGAAATATTGCTGGATCAGACGCAACTCTTTGCCCGCAGGATGGTTGTCGTTGGGATAAAGGACCTGACTGATATTCTCGGCACTGATTTCCTGGGAACGGGAGTCCTGATAGCGGCCGGCATCAAAACTGTTCAGATCAAATCCGTGAGCTGCCCGGCTCTCCCAGAGACGTAACGTGTTAACTGTCTCGGTCCCATAACCGGTTACCGGCACATCCCATGGCATACCCAAAACTTCCTGAGTATCTTCCCAGACTGCTTTACCGGCATGCTCTCTTACCCGACCATAAAGCTTGATATGCTGCTTGCGCTTGGATCTTTCAATCCCCCAGGGGAAACTGTCCTCACGCCAGCCGTCAGGGGTTTCAACCTGTTTGCCACCGGCAAAGCTTTGACGGAAGAGACCAAAGCGATAGTTAATGCCATAACCCATAGCCGGCATATCCAGCGTGGTCATGGAGTCCATGAAGCAGGCTGCCAGACGCCCCAGGCCACCGTTGCCCAAAGACGGGTCGGATTCATGCTCAAGAACATCCACCAGCGGCATGCCCAGATTGGCCATAGCCTCTTCAGTCTGCTTGAAAATACCCAGATTATGGAGGTTGTTACCCAGCAAACGGCCAACCAGGAACTCCAGAGACAGGTAGTAAATACGGCGGGCTTTGCCTTCTCGCTCTTTATTGCGAGTCGCGCGGATACGTTGCAGATCAATCTCACGGACAACCAGACTCAGTGCTTCCCAATACTCAGCAGGGCCAGCTTCATCGAACTCAACACCAAGAGATTGATGAAGATGCCGAACAATACCCTGAGCAATATCTTCACTGTCCAGAACGGGCATTACATCGTTTAGCCCTGCCTTGTTTGCGCTCATGTTTTTCCACCTGCAAAATTTACCATGAAAAATTCTTCGCCCATCAGAGGCAAAAAATTATTTCAGCCGCTCATGGCTGTCAGGCACCCTAGTGGTACCTTGTGATAGTGTCGCCATGACAGGAGCTTGCCACTCGATGGTTCAACCTGATTGACACACCCTGCCTATGAGGGTTTTCAGAAGGTCTCCGACAAGTCGGCGTATTCCGTTCATGGCTGTTCGTTAACCCAACGGGATGGCATGACCTGAGGATAATTATACTTCTGATTTCCGGTCACTCCGGATTAGTTGCAAATTATTCTTGGTTGCTTGCGGTATGGAAAGCGATTGCCGCCTGTAAACGATTCCAACATTTACACGACAGTATAATTTTAAGTAATTAATTCCTGATCACAGCAGGAGTTATTCGGGATGACCGACAAACCCATGTGCCTCATAGCGCAGAATCAAACAGCAGTTCACAGCCATTCACATTTTTCATTTCTCAGGGCAGTGTTATAGTTCTTTTTACCCCGTCGACTTAGCTCAAACAGTACCCTCCATCTAGCAGAAACACTGCAAGGTGTAACATGCAATTTCGTTCAATTTATCTGGCTCTCGTTTTATGTTGCACAGCAGCGCCTTTAACAGCAGGCATCCACCTCATTTCGTTCGATGGCAATAGACTGCCTTTCACTGACAGGCCATTGGTGATAGGCACCTGGACGGGCAACAAAAATCTGTTCAGGGATTACGATATGAAAGCGGATGAGTTCCAAATTGGTTTCATTGATTATTCTGCTATCAACCCAGAGTATCTTTTCAGCTCTCATATGACGGGCGAAGAGACACTTTCAATCAGTCGATCCCAGCGATTTCTGGCTACATTGAGGTCCTCCGCCAGCAGTATCGACTTCAATGGCAGAGTCATCATTGCCGCTCATGGAGGAGGTACCGATAGACCCACTATCGGTTTTGCCCATGGTCGCGGTGGCAATGAAAGTACGCCTATTTCTGAAGATGCCCGGGACGTTGCCACCACGCTTCAAACCTTCTTCCGTGAATACAACATTCCGGTTAAACGGATAGACCTGGCCATATGCGGGGATAAAAAAGGTGAAGAGATGACAGAAGCCTTCTTTGATGTGCTCAAGGAAGACTTCCCTGACCTTTCTATCGTTGGCTTTAAAACACCGGTTGATGAAACAGAATATACCGATTTTGAAGGCGATGAAGAAAACGCCTTTGTCCGAAGGGTTTATATCGAGATTCCCATGGGGGACAAGTCCTACTCCATTCCAGCTTCCGACTTTTATACCAGGGGAAAGCTCCCTCATTTTGAGGGCAGTAAAGACGTTATTCTTATCAAGACTCAGGGAACTCCAGATCCCATTCCTGAAACCAGAGCGGTCGATCTTGAGGATACAGGAGGCTCTGATAGTAGCAGTGACAGCGACTTTGAGATTCTTGAAGAACCTGAAAGTTTTCAGAGCAAGAAAAAGTGCACAGTCCAATAAAGGCTTGTCTGAAATTAATTTTCTTGTTGAGACCCTATCAAAACCCGTTCGGGCTGAGCCTGTCGAAGCCCAACACCACGACCCTTCGACAAGCTCAGGGTGAACGGAATCCGTGTAAAAATAGGGAACTTATTTTGAGACAAATCCTAAGCAGTAAATGAGTCAGCCTTCCTGTATTCTCAAAGAGCAGCTTCAAAAGCAGGTGAGGGAAATTTTCGTGCGATTTGGTCTTGATGTCGGTGGAACCAAAACTGAAATTGTTGTGCTGTCTGACTCCGGTGACATGATTCACCGTGAACGTCGGCCCACTCCTGATAATTACCCTGATTTCCTGAACAGCATTCAGTCACTGATCAGTGAAACCGAGGTTCATTATAGTCAGGCCAGTAATATCGGACTCTGTCTGCCAGGAGCAGTGAGTCCGGATACCGGCCGAATGAAAAATGCCAACACCCTGTATCTGAATAACCAGACAGTGGCCGAAGATCTTGAACAGCGCCTTGGTAGAAGTGTGAAACTGGCCAACGACGCTGACTCTTTTACCCTGTCGGAAGCCACTGATGGCGCAGCAGCAGGTGCCAGAAGCTGCTTTGGCGTTATTATCGGAACCGGATGTGGCGGAGGATTAGTCTATAACGGTCAATTAATCCAGGGCCCAAATGCTATTGCTGGAGAGTGGGGACACAATGTCCTCCCCTATTATCATGAAGATCGGGATGGTCCAGAGCAGCCTTGCTATTGCGGACGTAAAAACTGTATCGAAACCTTTACATCCGGTACGGGCATGGCAAAACGTTTCAGAGAAAAGCATGGCTTGAGCCTTAACGAAATCCCTGATGCCCAATCTGTCATGGCAAAGGTTGAACAGGGCGACTCTGAAGCCATAAGTCATTACGACCATTATGTCGATACACTGGCTCGCTCACTGGCTTCTGTGATCAATATCTTTGACCCTGAAGTGATTGTACTGGGGGGAGGCATGTCGAACATTCAAACACTCTACAAAGATCTACCGGCCGTGGTGTCTCAATACGTTTTCTCGGATCAATTAAATACCCGAATCGTTCAGGCAAAACACGGAGACTCTTCTGGAGTGAGGGGTGCTGCCTGGCTGTAGATATTTATCCAGACGTGAAAGGCTGAGAAAATTAAACCGTACTAATATTTATTTTTCACTCTTGAATAAGAGAAGGAAAATGAAGAAGTGTTTTGTACTGCTATTTTCCAGTCTTTTGCCCTCTCTGACTCTCGCAGCCACCATTCAATCGCCTCTGTCAAAAGTTGCCGGTGAATACCTGAACCTTTTACAAAATGAAGAGAACCTGACTCTCCTCGATCAGGCTTCAATCCCCAACGCAGATAATGAGACTCTTGTACAGCTCTGCCTGTCCGACAACTCTCTGGGACTAATCTCTACGGCTACGAACGCTTGTCTGCTGTCCAACGGACGAACCAGGCAGAGTCATGAGTTTATGCCTTTATTGCCAGACGTAAAATCAACTCAACTTTTCTACGAGGCATTGCTTCAACTATCCGATAAAAGTGTTGAGTGGCAATGGTATAAAAACAGCGGGAAGCTCTGCTACCGTTCAAATGACTCTGTGATAACCGATATCTGTCTGATTCCGGGATCTCGACATCAGGATTTTGCCGGAAGCCGTGACACTCGTCAGATCATAGAGATGAATACCACCAATGGGACTGAGACCGATATGGGCAACGGCACAATCCTGTGCTGTGAACCAAACCCTAATGCTGACGACTCTTCTTTCCCTGTGGTACCTACTGTAGTTACTACAGTACTAGGAGGACTTCTATTTGTGGGGATCGTCATAGTTACAACGGCGATCGGTATCATTATTCACAAAACCCGGAACCTGACACACTGATCATTTGAATAGGAAACTCAACATCAGTGTGCCGGATAACATCACGTCTTCTATCAACTTACAGAAGGACGCTTTTCTCAACGACAGAACCATTCTGCTGATAAATCTTGAAGTTGATGGTACTCCAGGGCACTTGCCCCCTGGTCACCTCTGCAGTGGCGATCAGTTCGCCATCAACTCGATTCACAGCTAACAACAAACTGTCGTAAATACCCTTCTGCCAGTCCTGACTGATGCCATCGTCGTAGATCAATTCGTAGCAGGCTCCCTGATCGAGATTCACCAGTACTTCCAGAATTTCAGGCTGTCGCTCATCGACCCAGGAAGTGGCTTCGGTCAGTGGCAGCATACAACCTTTCCGGATGAATACTGGCATCTCTTCGAGAGGCAGCTCCAGAAAGTGATCGCCTTTCTTCAGTATTTGAGCATCGGTTGCATCATGATGGCGGACTTTCCAGAGCAACATATCCTCTGGCAGGAATACATAACGGCCTCTGGCATTTTGCTCATAAACCGGGGCATTCATTAGAGAGCTGCCTACTAGCAACTGATCTTCCACTTTTCTGGAGCGATCATCGTCGTACTCGAAAGCCAGTGGGTAAAATAATGCATCCCCTGTATCCACTGCTTTCATGTATTCAGAGTACAAATAAGGAATCATCCGGTAGCGCAGCTTAATGTGCTCCCTCATGATCGACATGGAGTGTGAATCAAAGGCAAAAGGCTCCTGATCTCGAGTCCCCATGGCCGCATGATTGCGCATCAAGGGTGAGAAAACTCCCAGCTGAGTCCAGCGCACAACCAGCTCAGCACTGGCATTGGCGCCAAACCCGCCAATATCTGAACCGGAATAGAGGAACCCACAGAAATTAGCCCCGGGCAATATCTGCATGTTCAGCTTCAAGTGCTCCCACCAGCTGTGATTGTCACCAAACCAGATTCCCCCATAACGATGAGCACCAACACTGGAAGCACGGGAAAACATCAGGAATCGTTTATCGGGATCGATCTGTTCAAACCCTTCATAGGCTGCACGGGTCATGTTGGTGCCGTATAGATTATGAACCTGCTCATGATTGACACGAACACCTGGCTCAGGCTCATGGTAGAAGCTGCGGTAATCTTCCCGGCTATTGGCCATGTTCAAAATACTGTCTTTCAGACCAAAGAATTCATAGATACCAATATTCTTGTCTCTGGCTGCTGACACGGTATCAATGGCCTTGGATAACCCAGCAGGCGAGTAAAACAGAGCCGGCTCGTTCATATCATTCCAGAAACCTTCGATGCCCAGATCCGTCAGAGTTTTATATTGATGCCCCCACCACTGACGGGTTTCAGGTTTCAGAAAATCAGGAAAAGCACACAACCCGGGCCAGACAGCAGCACGGAATAATTCGCCCTGCTCATCTTTACAGAAATAGCCTTTTTCCAGACCTTCCTCATAAACATCGTAGCCCTCTTCAATTCTTACCCCGGCATCAATAATCGGGATCAGTCGTATACCTTGGGCTCGCTTATCCTGCACCCAACTCTCAAAGCGGGGAAACTTATGCTCATCGATGGAGAAATCCTTGAAGTCCACCATGTAATCAATATCCATGTAGACGGTGTCACAAGGAATATCGTTGTCACGAAAGCCTGCCACAATCTCATCGATTCGCTGGGCATCAGGGTAAGACCAGCGGCACTGCTGATAACCAAAGCCCCAGCGGGGTGGCACATAGGGTTTACCTATGAGTTTTCTGAAGTCACGAACTATGGCTTTTTTATCGTTGGCAGTGAACTCATAAAGATCGACATCCAAAGAGGGAATGCGAATTTCCAGCAGGTCCGGCTGGGTATAGCCAATGTCAAAAAACATCTCGCCGGGATAATCGATAAACAGGCCAAAAGTATCCTCACCATCCACAATCAGAAAAGGGTGCGATCCATACAGCGACTCTTTTTCCGGTGTATGGCTGGGATCATCCGAGCACCAAGTGCTGAAACGGCGACCGCGTTTATTCAGACCGCCCATACTCTGCCCCATACCAAAGACCTGATCAGCGGGCTTCAGCTCCCTGCTAAGAATCAGTGCATTGTCTCTTTCTTCGACCGAAAAGGAGACCGGCTGGCCTGGTCCTGTCCGATCGGTAGTTGCGACCACCGCCTCTGTATTGAAGGGTTGGCCAGAACGGAAGCAATGCACCGAATCTGTATACGACAAAGTATTGGAAAACGGCATGATTAATACCCGGATTGATGAAGGGTGAGAAGATGATGGTCTAGCCAGGAGTTCAGGTCGAGAATGGAAACGCTGTAAACGATTACACGCATATAAAAAAGCCGACGCAAAGCGCCGGCAATAAGGAGTCACACAAGAGTCGACAGGTTTAGAACCAGATTTCAGCCTCTACACCAAACTGGAACACACCTTTTTCGTTATCAAAGTCAGCTCCCCAACCGTCTTTGGCATCCTTATACAGGTAAGTCACGAAAGGCTTGATCTGTGGACGACCAAAGTAGTCTGCATTAACAGTGATCACGCCCGCTATTTCTGCGGTGTAGTAATCGGTGGTGGTAGTTTCAGCAGACCAGTTAGACTTGTCGTAACCGTAAGAAGCTGTAAATTCCCAACGGAAGTTGTCGTTTACACGACGAGTTGGACGTACAGCTACCAGCAGACGATCAACGGTTTCAGCATCCTTCACAGGAATCGCATCGCTTTCGGTCAGGCCCCAGATGTTTTTACCGTGCAGGTAAGTGACTTCAGAAGCCATCTGCCACTGTGGGTTGATGTTCAGGACACCATAAGAAGTAAAGAACAGGGTTCTGGCGTCTTCATTGTCGGCAGCACCGCCACCTGCCTGACCGGACCAGGCACCAAAGTTAACACCACGGTTTGCTGCCATGCCGGTACCATAAGCCAGAGCCGTAGTAGACCAGCCATCCAGACCATAGTAATCGCGGTTATAGGTAATAGCGGTGCCTACGCCATTGGTCGCAGCATTGTCACCGTAGGCTTTTTCAAACTTGCCCTTGTTGCCCTGCAGCATGATTTTCAGGTCATAGTCAAAGCTACCACCCAGTGCTTCATGGCCGTAGCTGTAGAAGTCGATGGAGTGCATGGTGGCACGATCACCCACTTTCTCTTCGATGTTGTCCTTGTTGTCCTTTTCACCCGGATCAACAGAGACTACAGCAACACCGGATTGACCCTGCTCATAACCAAAACCCACACCGGAGGATTGCTTCCAGAATTCACCGGACAGCAGACCCGCTTGACGGTTCAGATAACGACGACCAGCCCAGACATGGGCATCTTCCGGCAGATAGGACAGACCACCAATTTTCATGAAAGCTTCTTTCACTTCAAACCGGCCATCATCCTGGGTGTTTTCACTGCCCGGTGAGGAATAGAAAGCAGACTCACCGTTACCGTACTCGGCACGAATACCCAGCTCAGACCAAACACCGTTCTGGAATTCAGTCATCTTGCCAATAACAAACTCCACCTGATTGGCGTTACGGCCAGTTGTTCCCGCTGTCGCATAATCTGGCTTGCCAAACTCGGAATCGGTAGAAACACCGTTGTCGGTAATTCGCCAGCCGGTTCTGACATAACCGTTGACAGTCCAGCCATCGGTCAGAATGTCAGTAGGATTGGCTACGACCTCTTCAATAACTTCTTCTGTTGTTGTCTTTTCTTCAACGGCGTCTGCCGCAAAACCCTGAGATGCAAAAATAGCCGCCGAAACGGCACCTGCCATAGGCAGTACTTTAAAGAAGCGATGAGTCACTGCTTCTTTCCCCCTGATGAATGTGTGTCAGCTGCAAACCTGCATGTGATCTTTTGATGAGCTTGTTTTGTTCTGTACCCAGCCCAGATCTTTTACAAGTTAATTATTCGTGAAAAACGCGTAACCAAGGTTCGCAGCTGAAGACACCTTCAGGCAATCTGAAAAGGTTTTGAGAAAAATACCTACCTAAATACGAACAAGACGACAAGAGCCACTCATTGACCGAGATCAAAAAAACACACTGAACTTCACATTCTTTTCCAGTATTACGTTATTATTGCCGCCCGTTTAGGTTGAAAGCGTGTCACATGGGAAGAAAAAAATCAGAAGGACAGGCAACTATTCTACAGGTTGCTGCACAGGCAGAGCTTTCTATCGCAACGGTCAGCCGGGTACTAAACGGCGGCAAGTACGTCTCGGAAGCAACACGCACAAAAGTGCTGGAGGCCGCAAAGATCCTGAACTACCAGCCAAATTACATGGCCCGGCAACTGCATGGTCAGGAAGACTTCTCCATAGGCGTTCTGCTGGGTCTGGATCTTGGCACCATTTCACCCTTTGCCTTGAAAGTGTATGAAGTTCTGAAAATTTTCCTTCAGGAAAAAGGTTACAGAGCCAAGCGCGTCAAATTTGACGACAACGGCGAGCTGGAAACCCGGACCAAGGCCTATATCACCATCGGTGTCCATGACAGTGACAGTCGCCTGAAAGCCCTGGAAACAATCGACGCACCTATTATTCATGTTGGTGAACCGAAAGAGGATCGTTACTGGATTGCCTCCAATGATGAGCAGGGTGGTTATCTGGCTACTCAGCACCTCCTGAACAACGGTTGTCGTACTATTTATTATGTCTGTCTGGATGCCAGCCACAAGGTTTCCCAGCTTCGCAGGGAAGGCTACCGAAAGGCCATGCTGGATGCGGGTTTGATACCTGCCGAAGTGATTGAAGTATCCAACAGCACCCAGCTTCCTGCATTAGACAGCTATCGCAGAGTTCGCTCATTGCTGGAGTCTGGCCTCAGGCCCGATGGTTTTGTCGCCTTCTCCGATATTGTCGCCACCGGGATCTGTACGGCCCTGGCAGACACCGGCAAAAGAGTGCCCGAAGACATCCAGGTGGTGGGTTATGACGGTATTGATAATGACCGGTATGAATCACTGACCTCTGTTTGCCAGGACATTGAAGGCCTTGCCCGAAAAACAACAGACCTCACGATTGACGCCATTCGCAACGAGCCAGCTCGTGGTGCTAATCTGGATGTCCTGATCAAACAGGGCAATACCACGAAAGCTGCCAGCCAGAGTGAAACGGCCTGACTGTGGAAAGGTTTCCACATTGATTCAAGTCACAAATCCTCACAGACAATTCTGAAAGTATTCATCTCGGGCTAAGCCAAACGTCTGAATACTTCAGGATTCTTCAATGATCAAAAAAACAGTAAACGTCCTTCTCGCCTCTACACTGAGCATGGCTGTATTCAGCTCAACCGCACAAGCCTTTTCTGAAGATGAGATCGTCATCTGGGTTGGAGCCGACAAAGCCTTCAAAGGTGTCGAACAGGTCGGCAAACTCTTTGAAGAAGAGATGGGGATCCGGGTTAAAGTTGAAACACCCGAAAACCTGCCTGATCGATTTCCACAGGCTGCGTCAACAGGACAGGGACCCGATATTGTCATGTGGGCTCACGACCGGTATGGCGAGTGGGTCGCATCCGGCCTTCTGGCAGAAGTGAAGCCATCAAAGTCTTTTCATGAGGGTGTAGAAGAACTTGGCTGGCAGGCCACACAGGTGAACGGCAAAAACTATGGTTACCCGGTAGCTATGGAAGCTATCAGCCTGATCTACAACAAAGACATTATTAAAGAACCACCAGCTTCTTTTGAAGCCATGTTCGAAATGGACAAAGACCTGAGTAAAAAAGGATTGACCACCATTCTCTGGGATCAGGGTAACCCTTACTTCAGTACCCCTATGCTGCTATCCAACAATGGCTATGTCTTTAAAGAAACCAGCACGGGTTATGACACAGCCAATGTTGGAATAAACAGTGACAACGCTCGTAAGGCTGCCGACGTTTTTTCAAAGCTTATTGAAAAAGACGTAATGCCCAGAGGGGCTGACTACGGGGTGATGGACTCTACCTTCAATAAAGGTAAAGCCGCCATGATGATCACCGGTCCATGGGCCTGGTCAAACCTGGACAAGTCCGGAATCAACTACGGTGTTGCGCCACTGCCCTCTGTTAATGGCAGCCCGGCTCGAGCCATTGTCGGTGTCTGGGGCGCAGCCATTAACAACGCCACTCCAAACAAGGCTCTGGCCAAGGAGTTTCTTGAGAACTATCTGCTGACTGATGCAGGCCTCAAAACCATGAATAAAGATGTTTCGCTGGGAGCAGTAGCGGACAAATCATTCATGGCAGAACTGAAGTCTGATCCCCGCATTGCCACCACTTATGAGAATGCCAGAAATGGATTGCTAATGCCGAATGTTCCCGAAATGCTCAAGTTCTGGACTGCTATGGACATCGCCTTCAGAAACATTTCAAGCGGTCGTGAGTCTGTAGATGTGGCCCTGAGTAATGCCGAGAAAAGCATTCTGAACTAAAGCCATTTAAGCGCCCTATTAATCTTAAAGCCCTTACCACAGGGCTTTTTCCTTTCTCTTTCCAGCCCCATAAAATTACGACTCAAAGTAATACATCGGTTATCAGTGAGTCACTAAGAAGCCCTGAAATCTGACTTCCTGTAAAATAACGCTTGATGAATCGGAACCTCCAAATACCTCCCACTAACCATCAGAAAAGTCTGCCCACTATATAAAGCGTTGTTTCCTGAGCAGGGATTCATAAAGTTTCTTAAAATTATATTTTATTCTTTAATATCAATATATTAGGATATCACTCTGATCCATAAAGTGGATTCACCCCCTGTTTTTATATCCCTGTTTCATGTTCTTACCGGCTATGAAACCTTTTCATAAATCAAAAGAAACCACCCCTTTCTATTGGAAACGTTTACACATTGATTCCAGTCACAGATAACAACAGCATAGCCGTGTAACTATTAGCCTCACCGCAGATATCGCTGAGCCGACACACGTTTTTCCATATTTTTTTCTCATCATTTTTCAATGATTGGATGTGTCTGTTTGCGCCGCCGAAAGCTGCCCCATACAAAATTCAGTCAGGAGACTACAAATGGTTAAGAAGGCACTTGCTGCTGCACTGGCCTCTACAATGGCTTTGACGCTTACAACAGGCACTGCTCAGGCATTTTCAGACGATGAACTGACGGTCTGGATTGGTGGTGATAAAGCCTACAAAGGTGTTCGTGAGATTGGTAAGAAGTTCGAAGAAGAGATGGGCATAAAGGTCAAGGTGGAAATTCCTGAGAACCTGACTGACCGCTTCCAGCAAGCTGCCGCTACCGGACAGGGTCCAGATATTCTGATGTGGGCCCATGATCGTTACGGCGAATGGGCTTCCTCCGGTCTGCTGTCTGAGATCAAACCTTCTCCTGACTTCAAGGCCGGTGTTGTTGACCTGGGCTGGCAAGCCACAAGTGTGAACGGCAAGATCTACGGCTACCCCATTGCCATGGAAGCCATTGGCCTGATTTATAACAAAGACCTGGTTAAAGAAGCTCCCAAAACCTTCGAAGAAATGTTTGCCCTGGACAAGCAGCTGGGCAAGAAAGGCGTCGATACCATCATGTGGGATCAGGTTCAGCCCTACTTCACCACCCCAATGCTGGCCTCAAACGGTGGCTATGTGTTCAAGGAAACCAGCATGGGTTATGACGTTAAAAACGTAGGTGTGAACAATGAAGGTGCCAAGAAAGGCGCCAAGATGTTCTCTGACCTGATCGAAAAAGACGTTCTGCCACGTGGCGTTGATTACGGAGTCATGGACTCTTCCTTCAACAGAGGCAAGGTCGCCATGATGATCACTGGCCCATGGGCCTGGTCCAATCTGGACAAGAGCGGCATTAATTATGGTGTAGCGCCACTGCCGTCTGTTGACGGAAGTCCATCCAGAGCTTTTGTCGGAGTCTGGGGTGCCACCATCAGTAACGCTTCTCCTAACAAGGCTCTGGCTAAAGAGTTCCTGGAAAGCTATCTGCTGACTGTTGATGGTCTGAAGACCATGAACAAGGACACTGCCCTGGGTGCTGTAGCGAATAAAGCCTTCATGGAAGAGCTCAAGTCTGACCCTCGCATTGCTGCTACTTACGAGAATGCCCTGAATGGTCTGTTGATGCCGAATGTCCCTGAAATGGGCAAGTTCTGGTCTGCTATGGAAGCCGCTCTCACCAACATCTCTACCGGTCGTGAACAGGTTGATGCTGCTTTGGATAACGCTGCCAAGCGAATCCTCAACTAATCGACCCCAGACATAAACGGCACTGATTCCTGAAAGGCAAGCAGTGCCGTTTGCTGACACCCGGAGAGAGACCAATGAAAAAACCTGGGGCTGCTGGCGCAGTATTATCCGGCAAGGGGTTGAAATGGGCGCTGGTAGCGCTCATTGATCTGGCCCTGCTCTATGTAGTGACTTTGATGTATGCCCAGGGAGAAATCGCTTTTGCCCTGGTTATTCTGCTGCTGGGAGGAATAGGCACCTGGGTGTTTACCTCTGAGAAAGCCTACAACTTCCGTTATGTATACCCAAGCCTTCTGGGTGTAATCCTTTTTGTTGTTTTCCCATTGATCTATACGGTCAATGTCGCTTTTACCAATTACAGTTCTTCAAACCTGCTGACCTTCGAGCGGGTCAAACAGATTCATCTGGCCAAGCGATACCAGAGTGGTGACGATAAATATACGCTTGCACTTTACCAGTCCGGTGAGAATTACCAGCTTCAGTTAACTGATAAAGATGACAACACCCGTGCTTTTGTCACTGAAGGGTTTGCCAAAAGCAAAGAAAAGCTTCGTATCAATGCCAGCCAGGACATTCAACCTGCAGGTGACAAGCTGGCTATGCGCAATGTCATTAAAATGCGCACCTCACTAAAGAAATTAACCGTAGTTCTGCCAGACAACCGTGAACTGGTCATGACCAGCCTGCGCGAGTTTGGAGCAATGGCCCCCTTATTTACTGAGGGTGAAGAGGGGTCCTTGATCAATAACCAAACGGGCAGTGTTGCCAAGCCTGACTTTGAAACAGGTTATTACCTGGATGAAAACGGCAAGACAATGACGCCGGGCTTCACCATTTACATTGGCTGGGACAACTTCACCAAAGTCCTGACCGACCCGGGAATTCAGGGTCCTTTCCTGAAGATCTTCACCTGGACGCTTATTTTTGCTGCCCTGACCGTTGTTTTCACTCTTGTTGTCGGCCTGCTCCTGGCCTGTCTGGTTCAATGGGAGCCACTTAAGGAAAGCGGTATCTATCGTGTTCTGCTGATTCTTCCCTATGCCGTTCCCGCCTTTATCTCGATTCTTATTTTCCGTGGGCTGTTTAACCAGAACTTCGGTGAAATCAACATGGTTCTGGAAGCCCTGTTCGGAATCTCTCCGGAATGGTTTACCAATGAGTATCTGGCTAAAAGCATGATCCTGATGGTCAACACCTGGCTGGGCTACCCCTACATGATGATTCTTTGCATGGGCCTGCTCAAAGCGATTCCGGAAGACCTGTATGAAGCATCAGCGATAGACGGCGCGGGACCGATTCAGAACCTGATGAACATCACTTTACCCATGATCATCAAGCCCCTGACGCCTCTGCTGATTGCCAGCTTTGCCTTCAACTTCAACAACTTTGTCCTGATCAACCTACTGACCGGTGGTCTGCCCAATATGATTGGAGCAACGACCCCAGCCGGTGCAACCGACATTCTGGTGAGTTACACCTTCAGAATCGCCTTTGGCCAGTACGGACAAGACTACGGTCTTGCATCGGCCATCGCAGCCCTGATATTCCTGGTCGTTGGAGCCATCGCCTGGGCCAACCTGAAAGCCACCCGAAGCGTGCAGGAGCAATAAACAATGGCAATGGTTCAACCCCGAAATCTGAAGTATCGAGTGTGGGCAGCCCGCCTGTTCATGATCCTGTTCATCTGCATCATCATGTTCCCGTTTCTGATGATCATTTCGGTGTCCTTCCGCTCAGGTAACTTTGCCACTGGCAGCCTGATCCCGGATAACCCGAGTCTGGAACACTGGGCTATGGCCTTTGGCATTCCCTGGGAAAACGCCGATGGCTCCATTACTCAACCCACCTTCCCGGTACTGATCTGGTTGTGGAACTCGATCAAAATCAGTGTGCTGACATCAGGATTTATTCTTCTGCTGTCTACTACCGGTGCTTATGCATTTGCCCGCCTGAAGTTCCGCTTCAAGCAGAGCATGCTGACCAGCATGATGATTCTGCAAATGTTCCCGGCCGTACTGGCCCTGGTGGCCTTCCATACCATTTTTGACAAGCTGGGTAATTTCATTCCCTGGCTGGGACTCAACACCCACGGTGCATTGATTGTCGCCTACCTGGGCGGGGTCACCATGAATATCTGGCTGATCAAGGGTTACTTCGAAAGCATTGATAATGCCCTTGAGGAGTCAGCTGCCATAGATGGTGCGACCCCCTGGCAGGCATTCCGACATATCCTGCTGCCTTTGTCTGTCCCTATTCTGGCGGTGGTATTCATTCTCGCTTTCATTGGCGTGATCGGCGAATACCCTGTGGCTTCAGTCCTGCTGCAGGACATGGATAAATTGACACTGGCCGTTGGCTCAAAACAATTCCTGAACCCCCAGAACTATTTATGGGGTGACTTTGCGGCTGCCGCTGTACTGACAGGCTTGCCCATCACATTGATCTTCCTGCTGGCCCAGCGCTATCTGGTAAGTGGCCTGACCTCAGGCGGTGTTAAAGGTTAATTGGATTATCTGGATTAGTGCCCATAACGGGAGAAAAGATTATGGCTGAAGTAAAACTGGTTAACCTCGACAAAAGTTACGATGGCGGAAAAAGCTACGTTCTGAGGAATATCAATCTCGATATAAACGACGGTGAGTTCGTTGCTTTCGTAGGCCCTTCCGGATGCGGAAAGTCGACACTGTTACGAATGATCTGTGGCCTGGAAGACATCACCTCTGGCGATCTGAGCATTGAACAGGAGCGAGTCAATGACATGCCACCCAATGAACGTCGGGTCGGCATGGTGTTCCAGTCTTATGCGCTCTACCCTCACATGACGGTCAGAGAAAACATGGCCTTTGGCCTGAAACTTTCCAAAATTGACAAGAAAGTTATTAATGAGCGAGTAGAAGAAGCCGCTCGAACTTTACAGCTTGAACCCCTGCTGGACAGAAAGCCCAAAGCCATGTCCGGAGGCCAGAGACAGCGTGTAGCTATTGGTCGCTCCATTGTTCAGGAGCCCAGGGTGTTCCTGTTTGATGAGCCTCTATCGAATCTGGACGTTTCACTCAGGGTTCAAATGCGCCAGGAGTTAGCAAGACTCCACAGCCGACTGAAAACTACTGCAATTTATGTTACCCACGATCAGGTGGAAGCCATGACTCTGGCAGACAAGATTGTGGTACTGAGTCCTCTTGCAGAGGGCTCTGAAAGTAACCTGGAGCAGGTAGGTGCTCCCCTGGAGTTGTTCCATCACCCTAAAAACCTGTTTGTTGCCGGGTTTATCGGTTCTCCAAAAATGAATTTTTTCAGAGGTGAGATTGTTGCAACTGGTTCTGAAACTACTCAGGTAAAGCTGGAAACCGGAGAAATGATTCAGACATACAATGACACCTCTTATGCAGCTATTGGCGATAAAGTCACTCTGGGTATTCGTCCTCAGGATGTACTAACCAATGCAGAAGAGAACAATGTCACTGGTACCATTAATGCGCTGGAAAGACTGGGTACTGAAACCTTTGTTTATCTCAATCACCCAGCCATCGTAGAAGCCTTCACCGTTCGGATAGAAGACCATCGACGTCGTGAAGAAGGTGAGTCATTCAAAGTGGGGCTGCCCGCTGAAAGTTGCCACCTGTTTGGTGCTAATGGGCAGGCATTCCAAAGAACCAGAGCTCCCCAGTTTGATTAAAGGCTGACGGGATGGAAGCTTCTCCCACTCAAGAGAACTTCCATCAAACCGTCAGTAACAACTGCTGAAAAACAAATTTGCCGTCATTTTTCATTTCAAATCCTTTTTGAAGTGGCGGCATCCCTTTAGCCGGACAAAACTATTTTTTACGGTTTGAATGATGTTAAAACCCGAATTGATTAATCAATTGGCAGAACTGGCCGGTATGCCAGGCACCTACCATGACTGGGCTGGTGAGCCTGTTTCCATTGCCCTGGAAAACAAGGCCCCCATGCTGGAAGCCCTTGGCTTTGATATGAGCAGCGAAAAGACCGTTCAGTATGAAATTGAACAGCTGATTGAGAAGCCCTGGCAAGATGCACTGCCAGAAGTGGTCGTACTGCACGATGACAAACCTTATGAAATACCGCTTAATTTAAAGAAAAAACAATTAAAGGAATCCATTGTTGTCCATCTGCTTCTGGAGAGCGGAGAGGAACAAAACATTGAGGTAAAACTGTCTGCACTGGAAGTTGTTGAACGCCATTCTGCAGGTAAGTCTGAAACCCTGCGATTCAATCTGCCTCTGCCTCAGGATTTACCTCTGGGCTACCACCGTCTTCAATTGAATGATAAAGGTTTCAAAGCTGACAGCTCCCTGATCATTGCACCGGCGACCTGTTATGAACCCGAATCACTGCTGAACGGTGAAAAAATCTGGGGCTCAGGCGTTCAGCTGTATTCTGTCCGCTCTGAAAGAAACTGGGGTATGGGCGATTTCACCGACCTCAAAACATTGACTACTGAGCTGGGTCAGAACGGTGCCCATTTTGTCGGGCTCAACCCGATCCATGCCCTGTATCAGGATAACCCCCTGCATTGCTCTCCCTACAGCCCTTCCAGCCGTTTGTATGGCAATGTTCTGTACCTCGATCCTCTGGTCGTGCCTGAGTTTGAAGAGTGCAAAGAAGCCCAGCAAAGATTCTCGGATGATACTTTTCAGCAAAGACTGACGGAGTCCAGAGCCTGTGATTACGTTGATTACGAGAAAACAGCCAGTCTGAAATTTGAAATTCTAGACCAGCTCTATGAATACTTCAGAGAGCAGCACCTGTCATCCAACAGCGACCGAGCCAAAACGTTCGAAGCTTATTGTGCTCGACATGGAGAACCTCTTCAGCGTTTTGCAGTATTCAATGCACTTTATGAGCATTTCAGAAAGCAGGATCTGATGAACTGGGGATGGCCTTGCTGGCCAGAAGCCTATCAAGATCCTGATAGTAAAGAAGTGGCTGAATTTGCCAAGGCAAACGAAGAACGCATTACCTATTTCAAATACCTTCAATGGCTGGCTGAAGAACAATTTGCCCAGGCTCAGCAATCTGCAAAAGAGGCTGGCATGATGGTAGGCGTTTATCGTGACCTGGCTGTGGGTGCTGATCGCGGAGGGGCTGACGTATGGTCTGATCGTCGTCTGTTCTGTCTGGAAGCCAGCACCGGTGCTCCACCTGATGGTCTCGGTCCTCAGGGTCAAAACTGGGGACTGCCACCCTTTAACCCTGCAGCCCTTCAGGAAAGGCGCTACCAGCCGTTTATCGACATGATTCGCAATAATATGCGGGACTGTGGAGCCCTTCGTATTGACCATGCCATGGGTCTGTTCCGCCTGTGGTGGTGCCCCAACGGTAAAGGCGCTGCAGAAGGGGCTTATATCCATTATCCATTGCAGGACCTTCTGGGCATTATAAAGCTGGAAAGCCGGAGGAATGAATGCCTGGTCTTTGGTGAAGATCTGGGAACTGTTCCACAGGAAATTACTGACAGTCTGCCACCTGCCCGCTTTTATTCCAGCGTGATGGGCATCTTCATGCAGGAAGGTGACAGCTATGTACTACCAGAACAGTTCAAACAGAAAGCCCTGGCCACACTGGTTTGCCACGATACGCCTACTCTGGCTGGATGGTGGGCAGGAAAGGATATCGGCCTGGCAGAGTCTCTGGGTATTTTCACCCCTGAACGGGCGGAAGATGAGCGCGCGGGTCGTAAGGGCACTCGCCAGGCAGTCATCAACCTGCTTGGAGCCATTAATGAGCTGCCATCTGATACCTGGGACCAGATCCCTGAACAGTTCACACGCCAGCTGATGGAACGATTCAGTTATTAT
The DNA here is from genome assembly GCF_001562015.1 of Endozoicomonas arenosclerae. GTDB lineage: Bacteria > Pseudomonadota > Gammaproteobacteria > Pseudomonadales > Endozoicomonadaceae > Endozoicomonas_A > Endozoicomonas_A arenosclerae. The sequence goes on from NZ_LASA01000051.1 coordinate 143,273, forward strand.
CTGACGCGATCCGGCTCACAGATTGCCGGGATTCAACTGGAAGACTGTATGATGATCGATACGCCGGTAAATATTCCCGGCACCAGTACAGAGTACCCGAACTGGCGTCGTCGTCTGACAGAGAATCTGGAAAGTTTCTTTAGCCGCGAAGAGAACAAGGCTTTCTTCCATAACCTGACGCAATGTCGTAAAGCCTGATCAGTTCACAATCATGCAGGTGCAGGATGCAATTTCCTGTMCCTGCCATAAAGCTGCAGCTCTTCATTAATTTTTCTGCTCTTAGCTACTACAACTTAGTAATACCCACCTAAACTAGAAAAGCCTTTCTTTAAATACGACAACTTAACATTACCAAGACACTCTGGGGTTTGATATGAAGCCACGGTGCAGACTGAGCCACTCTATTTTTCTGACTCTTTTGATACTGAGCGCCGTTCAACAACTCCAGGCCTCTCCAGATAGTCCCATTACTTCTCAGGAACAAAAAGTTGTCGAAACCGTTTCAGAGCGAATCATCCGGCATGCTCAGTCAACTCTGGAGGCTACTTTTACCGGTGCAAAGCATGGTGCCACAGTCGGAGGCGCCCTCGGAGTTACACTTCCAGCCTCAATGGGAGTGCTTCATGGAATAAATGAAGGCCCCTCTGATGTGGCCAGGGAGGCAACAGCCTATGGGGTCATCACTGCTCTTACCTGTTGTGTTTTTATCACTTTGGGAACGGGTGTAGGGGGTGGTATCGGTATGGCTTACGGCGTCATTCAAGCGATCACTGAAGAGGGTATGCGATACATCCCGGTACAGATTCTTGGAAATCCGCTTCCCACTCAACTCGATGAACTTCACACTACTGACGAATTATGAGTTCACTTTCGACTCTGATTCTACGGTGTGAAATCTCATGGCTGTTTTTCTTCATCCAGACAGCACTCATCCTGCAAAAAACCGATCACCGATTCCAACTGTTCGAACTCAGCCACGCAATACAAGGTTCTTCCCTCTCTGCGTTGAGTCAGAAGACCCGCAGATGCCAAGCTGGAGATATGATGAGAGAGGGTTGAGCCCGGCACGGCTAAATGCTCCTGCAACTGACCCACTGCAATCCCCTGAAAACCGGCACGAACTACTTTCTGAAAAATCGCCAGTCGAGTTGGATGCCCCAATTCTTTCAAGGCTTTCGCCACTGCTTCTATTTCCACCAGTGTCATCCTCAACAAATCCAATAATTCGATATTACTAGAAATATATTGACCCAGCCAATTATAAATCTTATATTTCGATTATTCTGGAAATATAGAGGCATCTATTATGTTTGATACATCACTGATCGAGAACCAGGCTCTGGCAGACACTCTGGGCATGTTCTTTTTTCTGGCTGCGGAACTGACAGTACTGTTTCTGGCCATCAGCTATCTGGTGGGGCTGCTGCAGTCCTTCATTCCCCCTGAAAAAATCAGGGACCTTCTGAGCAGCAGAAATGGAAAAGGTTATGTACTGGCTGCTTTTCTCGGTGCCATTACCCCTTTCTGCTCCTGTTCAACCATTCCATTTTTGAAAGGACTACTAAGGGCACAAGCTGGTTTCGGCACCATGATGGTTTTTCTCTTTGCCAGTCCTTTGCTTAACCCCATTATCATTGGCTTGTTTGCCGTCACCTTCGGCTTGCAGGTGACTCTATTTTATTTCGCCATGGCTATGGGGGTATCGGTTATTGCCGGATTCACACTGGAAAAACTTGGCTTTGAACAGTATGTGAAAGCAGACGCCTATCTGGCACCTGCCTCCAGCTGCCAAAGTGGCTGCAGTGGCCAGCCAAAGCCTTCTATCTGGAAGTCCGTCTGGCAATCAACCTGGAAAGATTTCAAAAAAGTGTTGCCTTATCTGATAGGAGGTATTGCTCTGGGTTCCGCCATATATGGCTTTATGCCCACCGAGTTTGTTGCCCAGGTAGCCAGTGACAGCAATCCTTTAGCTATTCCGGTAGCTGCGGTGATCGGCATTCCACTTTATATCCGTGCGGAAGCCGTGATCCCCCTGAGTTCTGCGCTGGCCGCCAAGGGAATGGGACTGGGCGCCGTAATGGCACTGATCATTGGCAGCGCTGGCGCCAGCCTCACTGAAGTCATTTTGCTCAAGTCTCTGTTCAAAAACAAAATGATTGTCGCCTTTCTGGTGGTCATACTCACCATGGCGGTTGGGTCCGGGTTTCTTTATCAAGCCATTTTCTGACAACACTATCTTGGAGCATCGTATCGGTCAGAAGCCCCTTCGGGGCTCAGAACCAGTTGCCAGAGCTGCAGGGCTCTGGCACGGAAGGCTCCGGCACATTGCAGCAAATAGTATCGCCACATCCGATAGAAAGCTTCATCATACTGCTTATCCGCATATGTCTTTATCAGCTCCGGCCAGCATTGAACAAAGTTTTCATGCCAGGCCATCAGAGTTTTGTCATAGTCCGGCCCCAGGTTTTGCCAGTCCTCCATTACCCAGAAGCCTTCCATCGCATGAGTCATCTGTGTCTGGGACGGAATCTTGCCGTTGGGAAAAATATACTTTTGGATCCAGGGGTCGGTATCGCAGCTAGTGATGTTTGTGCCAATGGTGTGCAGTAGAAACAGTCCGTCTTTGTTCAACAACCTGAGTGCCTGTTTCATGTAAGTTCGATAATTTTTCAACCCGACATGCTCAAACATGCCTACTGAAACCAGTCGATCAAACTTACCCACAAGGGTGCGGTAATCCTGCAGCAGAATGTTAACGGGTAAGCCATCGCACCTTGCCTGTGCTAACAACTGTTGTTCTTTAGAAATGGTCAGCCCTGTTACTTCAACCCCATAATTCTTAGCAGCGTATTTTGCCAGACCACCCCAGCCACAGCCTATATCCAGAAGAGTCTGACCCGGTTCAAGCTGGAGTTTGCGACAGATCAGATCCAGCTTGTTTTCCTGAGCTTCTGCCAATGTCTGTGCATCTTTCCAATAACCACAGCTGTATTGCATATGAGGATCCAGCATACGCTCAAACAGCTCATTACCTGTGTCATAATGCTTTTCTCCTACCTGAAATGCCCGGGCTTTAGATTGCTGATTCAGAACATGACTGACAATCCAGTTCAGAATGTGCTGACCCGTCGTAATCGACTCGTGGTTTTGTTCTTTCAGCAATATTCGAAAAAACATCTCATCCAGAGCCTGACAGTCCCACCAATGTTCCATGTAGCTCTCACCCAAACCAAGAGAGCGCTCTTTTCTGACCCGTGAGACCAGCTTGGGGTTATGAACCCTGATATCCCAGGGTCGGCTCCCGTTGAGCTGAACGTCAGCTTTTTTTAGCCAGGCTTCAATAATGCCCACCTTGTGGGCAGGCTGGGCAAGGGAGTTTTCAAGAGTTTCATCTGAGGATGATGAGCCGATGTCCACAGGCATGATTTTAACCTCGGAATGACCGGAGATAAGCTCTATGAAAAAAAGCAGTTAATTTGATCCTCGGCAAGTCTTCTTCACTGTAATCGTTTACATAATGGCAAAATGATTCATTCTACCCGGACGAAGGTAAAATCAAATAATCCGCTATGAGCATAAGCCGCTATTAACTCTATCGTGATTCGATTAAACGGCTGTTCTCAGATAAACGTCATATAGAAGACGAATAGAAATTATAAATCGGAGCCATAATGAAGCGCCTGACCCTGATGCTGGCCGTAGCTGTATTAAGCGGCTGTGCAACTCAAAATAATGATCTGGCCATGGCTACTCCCCAGGTCGTTGAACAAAAATCGCTGAAGTCACTGAATGAAGTTTCTTATGCCAACATTCAGGTCTATGAAAAAGCCATTCGAATTGAGCGCCAGATCTCTTCGGAAACCGACCAGGTTTCCATAAATGGACTGAGCACACCTGTAGCAGGATGGAAGTTGCCAGATTATGGCGTTTATCGATTCAAGCTGGAAAGTCTGGTACAGCGGACTGATTTTGGCACCAAAGCAGAAGCTTTTATGCCGGAAGTCTGGCTGTTGGATAAAAACTTCTCACCGATTCAGAAGCTATCCATAGAACGAATGGTTTATTCCGATCAGAGCATGCTGTCCAGAGAAGCTCTTGTTCAGGAATTTATCATCGATAACCGAAAAGAACGGAAGTCTCCGCCTGTCTACCTGGCTCTGCTGACAACGGAAGAAGCACAAAAGTACTCCGTCAAAGTAGCCAACTTTGATGAAGAGTACGCAAGAATTCGCGCTCGTACCGCTCCTCCCACCCCGGATGTTTTTGCTGTTGCAGCCAATAGTGGAACACTCAGACTGGAAGTGACGCCTCTAATCAGTCATTCCCGCTTGAAGACGGTGAAAAAAGCCCAGCGTCCTGACTATGTTCCAGCCACTCCCGAGCTGGCCAAACCCAAAGTAGCAACAAACACCTTATCCGTTTCTGCCGATTACCTGACCGAAGTTAAATCGGCTATTGAAGCTGCAGATATCCAAACGGCCTTGGCTCTGAGAGAAAATGCGCGCCAGCTTCATGCACTGTTGCAAAAGCAATTCTCGCAATCCTACGGACAACCTTCCGAGAGCATTAAGTTACCTGGCAAACCTCAAAGCCTGTCTCCTGAAAAGACTCTGAATCTAGAATTTGAGCGGCAACTGGCTTTGGAAATGAAGAGGGAAGACGCTCAGGCTGCATTGGCCATCATTGACAAGGCGGGCGCACTGTCGAGAGATATTGACGAGCTTTTCTAAATAATTTCAGCCTGCTGATAACCGGCCCAAAATCATGTATTGAGTATTCCGGGCCGGTTCAACATCTCCCTTATTAATTCTAAAAACTATTAAAAATATATCCTTTTAATTAAAAGCCCTTAGTCGTTTATATGTTTTTATCTTTAATTCATATTAACTTTTATTTTTAGAACATTATGTGAAAAAGGCTCTCTTGATAAAATTTGTTCTTCACATCATCATCGCCTCTCTATTCTACCGCTATTATTGAATGAATTATTTCAGCTCTGCTGAAGCAATAGCAGACTGAGCATTTATCTTTCATTTCAGGCTGTCATAAGACATATCAGCCTGAAAAGTGTGAAACTTCATACACGACCGTACCGCTAAGGGAAAAAGCATATCTAATACTCAACGGAAAGAACGTCATACCCGGTTGCGAATGAAGTGTGTCTCACTGAAAGCGTCTGGAGAGCCTTCCTGATGCCTTCACCTGAACAGCCAAATTGATCGGGAGCCGTTGACTGATGATCAAAATACTGGGTACTCCACTTGGCAATACCGTAGCCGCTGCTGCAATTACTCTCGGCGCTGCCTTCAGCCCGTTCAGTGCCTACTCCTTTCAGGATGACGAACTGGTAATCTGGGTAGGCGGCGACAAGGCTTACAATGGCATCCGTGAAATAGGTAAGGAGTTTGAAGAAGACACGGGGATCAAGGTCAAGGTCGAGATTCCGGAAAACATTACCGATCGTTTTCAACAGGCTGCCGCCTCAGGCAGTGGTCCCGACATCCTGTTCTGGGCTCACGACCGATACGGTGAATGGGTTAAAAGCGGATTGTTGTCTCCTGTAAACCCCACTCCTAATTTCAAGAACAAGATTGATAATCTGGGATGGGAAGCTATGACAGTCAACGGTAAAACCTATGGTTATCCTATTTCCATGGAAGCCATCAGTCTTATTTACAACAAGGATATTCTGCCTGCCCCTCCCAGTTCGTTTGAAGAAATGTTCCCACTCAAAGATAAACTGGCTAAACGCAAGGAAGGCAAAGTGACCACCATTATGTGGGACCAGATCCAACCCTACTTCACCATGCCCATGCTTGCTGCAGACGGGGGCTACGTCTTCAAGAAAACCCCCACTGGCTATGATGTCAAAGACACTGGTGTCAATAATGCCGGAGCCATGGCCGGGGCAAAAATGCTGACTGAACTGATTGATAAAGGTGTATTGCCCAGAGGCGTTGATTACGGCGTCATGGAATCCAGCTTCAATAACGGTAAATCAGCCATGATGATTACCGGTCCCTGGGCCTGGTCAAACCTGGACAAGAGCAAGATCAACGGTAAAAAACTGAATTACGGTGTAGCCGCTCTACCCAGCATCAACGGCCAGCGCTCCAAAGCCTTTGTGGGTGTCTGGGGGGCAACACTGAACAGCGCCAGTCCCAACAAATCCCTGTCCAAAGAGTTTCTTGAGAACTACCTGCTGACAGACGACGGTCTTCGTACTATGAACAGCGATGTTCCGCTGGGTGCTGTAGCTAACAAAAGCTACATGAAAGAGCTGGAAAAAGACCCTCGCATCAAAGCTACTTATGACAACGCCGTTCATGGTTTGCTGATGCCCAACGTACCTGAAATGGGCAAGTTCTGGTCTGCCATGGAGTCTGCTCTCCTGAACATCACATCAGGCAGACAGGACTACAAGAGCGCGCTTAATGACGCAGCCAAACGGATTGTCAACTAGGCTGTCTACCGGGAAAAATAATTTCTCGCTCATGGCTGTTTAATATTGAAAGCACAGCCATTTCAGAACATGCAGTCCACTCATCGAGATGGAATGCATGTTCTGTCCGAGGCTCTACTTCTGACTCACCCAGACTAATATCTGGCTTTCTGCACGCTGTCAGTCGTACTCCTCTTTATCTATCGCAACAAAAAACAACCATCGATGTACTTTGAGCTTTGCTCATCACATCAGTAAGTATGAGCAGCACCTGCCCCGGAGGCATACCTATGGAGGCTGATCAGAAAGCCCAAAGCCCAATGACCTGGCTGGTTTGGGGAATTATTGGCCTGATTGATCTGATATTGCTCTACGGCGTGACTTTGATGTACGCCCAGGAAGAGATAGCCTTTGCCCTGATCATCCTTTTGATTGTCTGTACCGGAACCTGGGTGTTCATCAGCAACAAGGGGTACAACTACCGGTATGTTTTCCCTGCCCTTCTGGGTGTCTCTATTTTTATAGTTTTCCCCCTTATCTATACGGTTAATGTCGCTTTTACCAATTACAGCTCCAGTAATTTGTTGCCGCTGGAACGGGTTAAACTGCTTCATTTGCGAAAAACCTATAAGACGGATGGCGAGTCCTACAACTTCAAGGTCTATCAGCAAGACTCCGATTACAGAATACTGTTTATCAGCAACAAGGAAGCTGACAAACACCTGGTCAGTCAGCCCTTCAACGAAACGACTATTCCTTCCCCATTGAAAACCGACTTTTCGCCAGACTTGCCTGAAGGAGAAGAGCTGCCTTTTCGCGACACCATCAAGCTTCGTCAAACACTGAAAAAGCTGGCGATTGAACTGCCCGACAGCTCTGAACTGTCGATGACCAGCCTTAGAAAGTTCGGCCCCATGTCAAAAATCTATCGGGATATTGGTCACGACACACTGGAAGACGTCAGAAACGGAAACCAGCTCAAACCCAACTATGAAACCGGCTTTTACATTGAAGTCCCTGAAGGGCAACCCGATTCAGCAGGAAAGCAGACAGGGCCTGGATTTGTCGTTTATAACGGTTGGGACAATTTCGTCCGCGTGATCAATGACCCGGGCATTCAGGGACCTTTCCTGCAAATATTCACCTGGACCATTGTGTTTGCCGGTCTATCGGTATTCTTCACTCTGGTTGTGGGATTACTGATGGCCTGCCTGGTTCAGTGGGAGCCGCTGAAGGGGAATGGTGTCTACAGACTGTTGCTGATCCTCCCCTACGCAGTACCGGCCTTCATCTCCATTCTGATTTTCAGGGGGTTGTTTAATCAGAACTTTGGGGAGATCAACATGTTGTTGAACCTGCTGTTCGGAGTTCAGCCAGAATGGTTCAGCAATGAGTTCCTGGCAAAAACCATGGTGGTTATCGTCAACACCTGGCTGGGTTACCCCTACATGATGATTCTTGCCATCGGCTTGTTAAAGTCGATTCCGGATGACCTTTACGAGGCTTCAGCCATCGACGGTGCTTCTCCTATCCAGAACTTTTTCAGCATCACCCTGCCAATGATCATCAAACCTCTGACGCCCCTCTTAATTGCCAGCTTTGCCTTCAACTTCAACAATCTGGTGCTGATTGCCCTGTTGACCGACGGTGCACCCAACATCATTGGTGCAAGCACACCGGCCGGTGCAACCGACATACTGGTCAGCTACACCTTCCGTATCGCCTTTGGTCAGTATGGACAGGATTACGGACTGGCTTCAGCGATTGCGACCTTTATTTTCATAATGGTGGGTGTCATTGCCTGGGTGAACCTGAAAGCCACCAAACGGGTACTGGAGTGAACGACTATGATGGTACAGCCTAGAAACCTGAAATACCGGGTCTGGACAGCCAGGATCTTCATGATCCTGTTCCTCTGCCTGATCATGTTTCCCTTTCTGATGATCATCTCGGTATCGTTTCGTTCCGGTAATTTTGCCACCGGCGACCTGATACCTAGTAACCCCAGTCTGGAACACTGGTATCTTGCGTTTGGTATTCCCTGGGAAAATGCCGACGGTTCCATGACCCAGCCACCTTTTCCTGTTCTGTTGTGGCTTTGGAATTCCATCAAGGTGGCTTTTATTTCCACCGTTTTAATCCTGCTGCTGTCCACGACCGGCGCCTACGCCTTTGCCAGGCTGAGATTTCGTTTTAAGGAATCCATGCTGACAGCCATGATGATTCTGCAAATGTTCCCCGCCGTTCTGGCCCTGGTGGCTATCTATTCCCTGTTCGACCAGATTGGTAGCTATGTCCCCTGGTTGGGGCTGGACAGCCTGGGCTCGGTAACTGTCGCCTATCTGGGTGGTCTTGCACTGCATATCTGGCTGATCAAAGGCTATTTCGAAACGATCGACCTGTCTCTGGAAGAAGCGGCCGCCATCGACGGTGCTACATCCTGGCAGGCATTCCGATATGTATTGCTGCCCCTTTCGACGCCCATACTGGCTGTTGTGTTCATCCTGGCATTTATCACCAGCATTGCCGAATACCCGGTAGCGTCTGTACTTCTGCAAAGTATGGATAACCTGACACTGGCGGTGGGCTCAAGACAATACCTGAATCCACAGAACTATCTCTGGGGAGACTTTGCTGCGGCAGCTGTTCTATCGGGCCTGCCTATCTCCATTATTTTCCTGTTGTGCCAACGCTGGATTGTCGGCGGTCTGACATCAGGTGGAGTGAAAGGGTAGTCACATACCCAGCCGGAACCTGTCGAACAAAAGTTTAAGTTCTACAGGCTCCTAGAACCCGTTACGGCAAATGATCGCAAGACTGCGAATGAAAAACGGAAAACCCTATGGCTGAAGTTAAGCTTGTCAATGTTTCCAAAAGCTACGACCAGGGAAAGACCTGGACACTGAAGAATATCAACCTGAACATTGCAGAGGGTGAGTTTATCGCTTTTATCGGTCCTTCTGGTTGCGGTAAATCGACTCTGCTTCGTATGGTCTGTGGTCTGGAGGACATCACGGAAGGTGAGCTGTCCATTGCCGGAGAGCTGATCAACGACTGGCCTCCCAATGAGCGCCGAGTGGGCATGGTGTTTCAGTCCTACGCTCTCTACCCGCACATGTCTGTTGCTGAAAACATGGCTTTTGGTCTCAAGCTGGCCAAAGCCGATAAATCTCTGATAAACAGCCGTGTTGAAGAAGCAGCCCGTATTCTCCAGCTGGAAGCATTACTGGAAAGAAAACCAAAAGCCATGTCAGGAGGCCAACGACAAAGGGTGGCTATTGGTCGCTCCATTGTACAGCAGCCAAGGGTTTTCCTGTTTGATGAGCCCCTTTCCAATCTGGATGTAGCGCTTCGGGTTCAGATGCGACAGGAAATAGCCAGACTGCACAATCGCCTGGAAACCACCTCTATCTATGTCACCCATGATCAGGTGGAGGCCATGACCCTGGCAGACCATATTGTGGTTCTCAGCCCTCTGGCTCTCGATGCTGAAAGTAACCTGGAGCAAGTCGGTAAACCTCTGGAGCTTTACCACCATCCAGCAAACCTGTTTGTAGCCGGCTTTATCGGTTCTCCAAAAATGAATTTCTTTGATGGTTTTATTGAAGAAACCGGCAATAACGAAACCCGGGTCAAGCTAACAACAGGAGAAATTCTGACCGCCAATGTTGACAGCCAATCAGCCAACAAAGGCGACAGAGTTGTACTGGGTATCCGACCTGAAGATGCACTGGCAGAAACAGATAACGGCAATGCCGTTGAAGGTAAAGTCGAAACACTTGAACGCCTTGGAGCCGAGTCCTACATCTACATGAGCCACGATACCATTCGTGAGAACTTTATTGTGCGGGTTGAAGACTCTCGTAAACGGGAAGTGAACAGCAAAATGAAGATTGAGCTCCCGATCCAGCTTTGTCACCTGTTCAACGCAGAAGGAAAAGCTTTTCATCGTACCCAGGCTCCAGCCTACGACTTATAAGAGAAACCGTTATGTCTGATCCTAAACTGATTGAACTGTTGGCTGGGCACTGTGGCATATCAGGAGAGTACGATGACTGGGCCGGCAACCCTGTTAATGTTCCAACAGAATACAAATTACCAATTCTCAGAGCCTTGGGGCTCGAAGTTGATTCAGATGAAGCCATTCAGCATGCTATAAACGACAACGAGCAGCAAAGGTGGCAACAGCTAATCTCACCTGTTTATGTCTTTACCCGAGGACAGCCCTGCCTTATCAGTCTGCATGTGGATGAACGACAGATGGGCAACCTGTTCAAGGCTGAAATAACGCTGGAAACAGGCAGTCAGCATCTTCTGACCTTGAACACTGGAGACATGACGGCAGAAACCAGCAGGACACTTGACGACACAACTTACCACCACCTGATGTTCAAACTGCCAGACGACTTGCCACTGGGCTACCACAAGCTCTCTCTGCAAAGTAACAATACGAGAGGTCAATCACTGATTATCATTGCTCCCGACACCTGCTATGAACCCGAAAAACTGAACAAAGGGAACAGGATCTGGGGCAGTGCTATTCAGCTTTATACCCTGAGAACTGATCAGGACTGGGGCATGGGAGATTTCTCAAGCCTTCGGCTACTGGCCGCTCAACTGGCTGAACAGGGTGCAGATATTGTTGGCCTCAATCCGATTCATGCCCTCTACCCAGCCAACCCGCTTCACTGCAGCCCCTACAGTCCTTCCAGCAGAACATATATCAACCCCATGTACATTGATGTTATGGCTGTCGCTGATTTTGATGACTGTGAAGAAGCCAGGAAGCGTTTTGAGGATCCAGAGTTCAAGCAGCAGTTAAATCAGGCAAGAAAGGAAGAGTACGTTGATTACAGTCTGGTAGCCTGGTTGAAGTTTGGCTTTTTGAATACACTCTTTGAGCACTTCTATGAACAGCATATAACATCTGAAAGTCCTCGCGGCGTTGCCTTTCTTAACTTCTGCAAAAACAAGGGACCTGGTCTCGCAAGACATGCTCTCTATGAAACCATTTATGAGCACTACAAAGGCCTGGACATCAACAACTGGGGCTGGCCATGCTGGGAATCCCTGTTTCAGGACCCGGAGTCCAATGCGGTAAAAGAGTTTGCCAGTCATAACCAGAAGAGAATCCAGTACTATATGTATCTGCAATGGTTGGCTGAAGACCAGCTGGCCAAGGCTCAGGAGGCGGCTATTGAAGCCGGCATGCTGGTCGGAATTTACCGAGACCTTGCCGTAGGTGTGGACAGTGGCAGCTCCGATGTCTGGAGCAACCGTTCACTCTATTGTCTTGACGCAGGCGTGGGTGCACCTCCCGATGGTGTCGCCCCTCAGGGACAGAACTGGGGACTCCCTCCTTTTAACCCTCAGATACTCAGAGATCAGCAGTATCAGCCATTTATTGAAATGGTTCAGGCCAACATGAGTCATTGCGGGGCTCTGAGAATTGATCATGTGATGGGCTTGCTGAGACTCTGGTGGTGCCCAAAGGGAAAAACTGCAGACTTTGGTGCTTATGTTTATTACCCCCTGGATGATTTTCTGGGCATCATTAAACTGGAAAGCCACCGTCGTCAGTGCCTGGTCTTTGGTGAAGACCTGGGAACCGTTCCACCTGAAATTGAAGCAGCTTTGCCTCCTGCCCTTTTCTACTCAAACGAGGTTGCGTTATTTGAGTGTCTTGGTGATCATTTCACCCCACCCGAAGAATACAAACCTATGGCCCTGACCTGTATCAGCAACCACGATATTCCCCCACTGAAAGCCTGGTGGAACTGTGTCGACCTTGATCTGCGTCTGCAGCTGGGCATCTATGATCACAACAGGGCACAACAAGAGAAAGATGCCAGACATCAGGAGAAGCTCGCCTTGCTCAAAACACTCACCAGCATTGGAGAACACCCTGAAGGCATGAACCCTGACGATATCTCAACCATGGGCTACTCAAGGGAACTCATGGAAAAGACTCACTACTACCTGGCAAAAACCGCTTCCAAAATCACCGTACTGCAACTGGAGGAAGTGTTACAGATTGAGTCTCCGGTGAATATTCCGGGTACCAGTGAAGAATATCCAAATTGGCGTCGGAAGCTGACAGATACTTTGGAGAATATATTCAGTGACTCCGTTAACAAATCATTTTTTAACAATTTGGGCGTGATTCGAAGAGACGCTGTATAAAGAGCTCTCTCGTCTTTGGTTGAGATGCATTGAACCCGGTAAAAAATTGGATTCAATGCATCTATCCATGTTTACTTATTAAACAACTGATCCACTTCTTCCTGAACGCCTTTTATCTGATCCACAGCTTGCAATGCTGCAGCGCCCTGACCAGCCTTCAATTGATCCGCTACTTGCATTTGATAGTGATACAACACTTTGCCAGCATAGCCATCTTTACCGTCCGGTGCTTTGGGCATATCGAGCTTTTCTACTGGCTTACCGTATTGACTGACAAAGTAGCCTTCCGTTGCTCGAACAATATTTCTCAGCTCAGATCTTGCATCCAGAGCTTGTGAAATACTCCCTGATTTCAGCCCTGAGTTAACGGCATTGACATAGTGTTGCCGAACCTCTTTGGAAAAACTGTCTTCAACAGCTGTGGGCAACCCTTTTGGCAAAGCTACTGCAGAAGCCGCTACAGGCATAGGAACAACTTCCGACGTGTAAACGTCAGAACTTTTGATAGTGATGCCAAGATGACCCTGGTTTCCATGTAAGGCAACCGGATCTGGTACAGGCGGGGCCACAACACCGTAGGCTTTGGCATACTCCTTAGCTTCATTGACCAAGGTTGTTGTTTCCTGCCTCGATTTATCAGTGGTGTAGATCAACATACAGGTTGCTCGATCAGCAGAATGGATTCGATTGTCGATTACGAAACGCGCTTCAACACCTTCCCCGGTAGTGAAACCTGGCTTTCGATATTTGACCTGGCTTGCCGGAACACGACCCACAATACTGCCTTTTCTATCCAGAAGGACCACTTCCGGATAAAACAGCTCTTCTTTATTACCTGCTTTGACAACGTAGCTGTCAATTATGACTTTATGGACACCTGTCTCCGGTATTTTGAAAGCCAGAAATGGAGTTTCTCCCGAAGGCTGCTTTAAGCGTGAAGTAAACTCATTCACTACAACTCTGGCTCTGTCTTTCCCTGCGGGAAACTTAAGTGGCTGACACTTAATTGCCGCCATTGAATCATAGAGTTTGCCTTCACTTTCCGTCTGTTCCGGCCTTTCATCCTGAAATGTGTCAGGCAAATTTAAATAAGAGCAACCTGACAGATACAGACAAGGCAACAAAAAGCCAATTCGCTTGAAAGAAGATCTCGTTATGGAAGGAATAAAAGCAGCCATTCCGTTATACGATCCGTTTAACCTCCAGAACCTCTCCCATCTATTCATAAAAAATACACCTTTATTCACCAACAAGAGAAAAAATGCAGCAATGCATCACTTAACGTAACAAGTGCTATAGCTCATGCAGTCCAGAGCCTGTAAGACAACATAGTCTGAAAATCCACTTTGAGATCAAAAAAACCATGCGCCATAAGTCAAATTCCTCATGGATTTTTTGCTGATTATTAATCTGTGGTCTAGATTTTTGTACGGGTATACCGATGCACTTCAAGGAATCACCGAAAGGAACATCAAACTACAAATGTGCCTAATCGTTAGCCCACTTCACCGGAATGTTACCTGCCAACCGTAACCTCTGGTTTATACGACGTTCACCACACAAGGTAGATCACAATGATTCAGCAACAGAGAGCTCTGTCTGCTCTGAGTCGCAGTATTGGAGCTATTTCTCTGGCTTCCCTGACTACGATGGCTTTAGCTGTTGAAGGCGTAGGAGTCGACTTTCATGGCTACGCCCGTTCAGGCATAGGCAGAGCCGCTAAAGGTGGAGACCAGGCTTGCTTTAAAGCAGCTGGTGCACCAGCCAAATATCGTTTAGGTAATGAGTGCGAAACATACACTGAGCTGAAACTTGGTGCTGAATTAGCAGATGATAATGACACCTCTTTCAGACTTGAAACCAATGTTGCATATAAAGTATTCCAAAATAACGACTGGGAAATGCCAGGGCAGGGAAACAACTACTTTGGTAACAATGAATTTGCTCTTCGAGAAGTGAATATGCAGGCAAGAAATATCTTTCAGGCATTGCCAGGAAGTATGCTCTGGGCAGGAAAGCGCTTCTACCAGAGGCATGATGTGCATATGAACGACTGGTACTACTGGGATGTCTCAGGTCCTGGTGCAGGCATTGAAGACATCAATCTAAATTTTGCCAACCTGGACATAGCCTGGCTCAGAAATACTCCTACAGTCGGGTATTATGACAAGACAGATCCATCCAACCCTTTAAAAAAGGAAGTTGAGGTAGAGACTGACATCATCGACATTCGATTGAATGAAATCAAACTGTTGGACAACCTCAGCCTTGAACTGGGCTTAGATTACGGTAAAGGAAACCCACCAGATAAAGCGAGCTTTAAAAAGTCAGTTGATAAAGACGGCTGGATGCTGACAGGTGAGTTAACCTGGGCAGTTCTAGGAGGCTTTAACAAGTTCGCACTTCAATATGCCACAGATGCTATGACTGGTCCTGGAGTAGGCTCTACAGGTCGTTTCATAAACAGTGCAGAATGGTTCAAGGGCAATAAGTTATATCGCATATTGGATCATGGTTCTTTCTCCTTAACCGATCGACTGGATATTATGTACGTTGCAGCCTGGACACAGGTAGATTACGACAAAAAAGCACAAAACCTTGATCCCGGATTACCCAGCAAAAAAACCTGGATGACAGCAGGAGTCAGGCCTATCTGGAAATGGACTGAACTCACAAGTACTGCTGTAGAGCTAGGATGGGATAAAGTAGAGAATGCCTATTATTCTTCTACAAACATTGGAGGCCAACATCACTTTGATAGCCAATTGGTGAAGTTCACAGTTGCTCAGCAATTCCATCCAAAGTTTGGTGCTTTTGTAAGACCCGTTATAAGAGTATTTGCGACTTATGCAGACTGGAAAGCCATCGACAATCCATTATGCAAAAAATCTGAAGGTCTCGAGAAAGAATGCAGTGCGCTTGGTCTTGAGTACTTCGATACAGGTACCTCTGCAGAACAAATCATGAGAACCTTCGGCAAAGACTCCAGTGGCTGGACATACGGTGTTCAATTTGAAGCCTGGTGGTAATAGTAATATTACAGGTTAATAACTTTAAGGGCGGTTCTTATACCGCCCTTTCTCACGACTGATTATTTTTTAAACAATTTCTCGGAGTTTTTGGTTTTCCTGAAGCCTGAGCAGTCGCCCAAAGGTTAATCCCAGACTTATCCACAACCTTTGGGGATACTTTTAAAAGACACCTGACTTCAGTAATTGCCTGAACAATTCAGATATGCTGCAGCGCCTGTTAAGCCCGGATGCTCAGACAGAATCAGTGAGGTAGGTATACCTGACATATAATCTTTCATCTTATCCCTTCTCTCAAAAGCTTTTCTGAAAGTCCCTTTTGCAAACAGCTTTTTGACGCGTGGGATGATACCGCCAGCGATATAGACACCGCCTCTTGCACCAAGAGTCAGTGCTGCATTACCCGCCGTATTGCCCAGTATCTCAAAGAAATGATCCAGCACTTCATAGGCCAGAGAATCATGTTCCTCCAATGCCTGGCCTGTAATATCTGCCGCCTGAAGTCTATCCATCCGACCATCCAGACTGGAGTGGGCTTCATAAAGTAATTCCAACCCTGAGCCTGAAAGGATTCGCTCAACGCCTAACAAACCTCCCACCTCTTTTCTCATGAATCGCCAGACGCTGATATCTCTTTCAGAAGTAGGAGCAAAATCGACATTGCCACCTTCGCCAGGTAAAGCTTTCCAGCCCATAGGGGTTTCAATTAATCCACAAACCCCCAGGCCGGTACCCGGACCAATGACCAGCTTGACGGCATCGGGATCCATCTCAAGCTCTGGTCCAATAGACAGAAGCTCTTCACTGGGCAGATGGGGAACAGCCAGAGCCTGAGCAGCAAAATCGTTGATCAGCTCCATCACTTCCAGATTGAAGTCTTCCTTGAACTGTTTCTGATCAATCTTCCAGTGACTGTTGGTAAATCGTACTTTGCCATCCAGAACCGGACCGGCAACCGCCAGACAAGCCCTGGCAATAGTTTCCACGCCCTGACTCTTCAGATAGACCCGAACGGCCTCTTCAAGGTCGGGGTAATCAATACTCGACATTCTCTGAATGCCTTCCAGTTTCAGGCTGTCAGGATTTACCAGGGCAAAGCGGGCATTGGTACCACCAATATCACCCACCAGAGATCGCAATGCTGTAGTCATCAGAAACACCCAAGCTATGAGGAAACCAACAGGTTTCATGACAAGTGCGGATGTCAGTATTATAATCCCGCGCCCAGCATCCTGACCTGGAAATAGCTATTCTGTTCCAGGCCGTCAGAGAACGTTTTTTACAATAGAGCATCCGGACACCCTCTATGACAGTTGCTTCAGAAAACTTAGCCAATGGCTATGATGCCCGATTTGGAGGAAGCCGCAGGCTCTATGGCAGCGATGCGGTCGATAAACTGAAACAATCCCATGTCTGTGTCATTGGTATCGGTGGAGTAGGTTCCTGGGCTGCTGAGGCTCTGGCGAGAACCGGTGTTGGAACCATCACCCTGATTGACCTGGATGATGTCTGTGTCACCAACATCAACCGTCAGCTACACGCCACAACCGAGACTATTGGTCAATCCAAATGTGAAGTTATGGCAAGCCGAATTCGGGCTATTAACCCTGAATGTCAGTGCAACGTCATTGAAGATTTTATTACGACAGACAACCTTTCAGAGCTGATCAATCAGGACTTTGATTATGTGCTGGATGCTATCGACAGTTTCAGGGTCAAGGCAGCCCTGATCAATCACTGTAAAAGAAACAAGATTCCAATCATCACAACGGGTGGTGCCGGTGGTCAGATGGATCCCACCCAGATCCAAATCACTGACCTCACCAAAACCTGGCACGATCCCCTGGCACGCAAAGTCAGAAGTCACTTACGCGACTTCCATGGCTTCACAAAAAACAGTAAACGGAAGTTTGGGGTAGACTGTGTATTCTCGTCAGAACAGGCCGTTTATCCACAACCTGACGGAACCGTTTGCCAACAGAAACCCTCCGACCTGGGTTCAACCAAAATGGATTGTGCCAGCGGTTTTGGAGCTGCTACGGTGGTGACTGCAACCTTTGGCTTTGTTGCGGTCTCACGTATCATTAAAAAACTTACAGAAAAGAAAGCACAGTAAAGTCAGTCTGTTCAAACAGATCCTTTTTACTCTATCTCCAGATATTGGGGTTCATTTACTTTCGCCCTATCGTCTGGAGATTATTAATAACAAAGCACTGAAAAATAATCACGTCATGCTGTTAACTACGATTACACGACTGTTCCCCTTGTGGGCTGTCCTCTTTTCAGCTCTTGCCTATTCCTTCCCTGGTGGATTTGACCATTTGGGTTATCTGATTGCTCCCGGCCTCAGCCTGATCATGTTGTTTATGGGCCTGACACTGTCCTGGGAAGATTTTGCTCAAATTCGTAACCGCCTCCCTGCCTTAACAGCAGGCGTTTTTCTCCAATTTGGCATTATGCCCTTTGCAGGATTACTGATTGCTCAGCTTCTTGAACTTCCGGTAGACCTTACGGTCGGTATGATTCTGGCGGGCAGTGTAGCGGGTGGAACAGCTTCCAATGTTCTCTGTTATCTGGCAAAAGGCGATGTAGCGCTTTCTATATCCATGACTGCTGCATCAACATTGATTGGCGCTTTTGCCACACCTTTTTTGATCAGCTTTCTGGCTCACCAATATATTGAAGTAGACCCTTGGGATCTGATGTGGGGACTGGCCAAGATCGTGCTTTTCCCGGTAGCACTGGGTGTATTGATCAATCATTTCTGCCATGGATTTGTGAAGAAGTTGAATCCCGTATTCCCACTTTGCTCCATGGCCACCATTATCCTGGTGATCGCAGTGGTTGTGGCTTCCAATGCTCAGGCACTCCCGGAAATTGGACTCATCACCATTCTGGCTGTAGCGCTGCATAACTGCACAGGTCTAAGCCTGGGGTATCTAGTTGCTCACTTGCTGGGCTTTGACAAGAAAACCTGCAAAACAGTAGCTATTGAAGTAGGTATGCAGAACTCTGGCCTGGCTGTGGTATTAGCCACCAAGTTTTTCACCCCTGGCGCAGCTCTGCCAGCTACCTTCTTCAGTATCTGGCACAACATTACCGGCTCTGCTCTTGCTACCTGGTGGGCAAGGAATGCTTCTACCCAAACCGGTGAGCAAGAGACCTGATCTCTTCGATGATTGCCCTGAGTCCGTTCCCTCGTGACGGACTCAAATGATTATAAAGATCCAGCTTTTCAAACCAGCCATCGACATCAAAACGACTGATGTCATTCGGTTTACGGCCATTGAATACCGATAGCACTATGGCAATCAGCCCCCTGATGACTCGTGCATCGGAATCCACTGCAAAATATAGCGTCATGGTCTGCTCATCATAAAAGTGATGCAGCCAGACCGTACTTTCACAACCATGTAGTCGCGACTCTTCCGTCTTCATAGCATCAGGCAGTGACGGCAGTGTTTTTCCAAGCAGCATGATATGACGGTATTTATCCTGCCAGCTTCGAGCCGCAGTAATCTGCTGAAAAATCCGTTCTTGTGAAAACGCATCGTCATGCTCACCTTGAAGCTGGTTGAAGAATTCAGACTGGCTTTCAACCGCTCCCTCCTCAGGTAAAGATGCAAACTCACCTTTGACAATACTGGTCAGTGCATTAAGAAAGGCATCCACATCTTCAAGAGTGTTATAGACAGAAAAAGACGCTCTTACTGTACCAGCCAGACCCAGATGCTCCATCAAAGGCATGGTGCAATGATGACCTGTGCGAACCGCAATACCCTGCTGATCCAATAGCAGCCCGATATCCTGATTGTGCAGTCCATCCACCACAAACGAAACGACAGATACCTTCTGTTCTGCCTCGCCCACCAGTTTGACTCCCGGAATTTTCTTCAGGCCTTCTTCTGCTCTCTCTCTTAATTCAGCTTCATGCTCAGCCACCTGATTCATATCAAGAGCTCTCACAAACCGAATAGCTTCCCTGAGCCCTATGACACCAGAAACATTGGGTGTACCCGCTTCAAATTTAAACGGTAACTCATTAAACGTGGTACCACTGAAGCTGACCTGTCGAATCATCTCCCCACCAGACTGCCAGGGAGGCATAGCTTCCAGCAGTGCTTTTCGACCGTATAAAACCCCAATACCAGTCGGACCAAAGACTTTATGGCCTGAGAACACATAGAAATCGCAGTTCAGCTTTTGCACGTCTACAGACGTATGAGCGACCGCTTGAGCACCATCCACCAGAACGACTGCTCCTTTAGCCTTGGCTTCAAGAATCAGCGTCTCAATTGGATTAATGGTGCCAATGGCATTGGAAACATGAGCAATAGATAGAATACGGGTCTTATTCGTCAACAATTCACGAAAACTGTTTAGATCCAACTCGCCTTTGTCAGTGACATTAATCACCTTGATGACGGCTCCTATCCGCTGGGCTACCAACTGCCATGGAACAATATTGGCGTGATGCTCCATGGCGGAGAGCAAAATTTCGTCACCCGGCTGCAGCTGGCTTTGCCCCCAGCTTTGAGCCACCAGGTTCAAAGCTTCTGTCGCCCCCCGAGTCCAGATGATTTCATCCGAACTAGCAGCATTCAGGAAATGTCTGACTTCTTCCCTTGCCTCTTCAAAGGCGTGGGTTGAACGAGCACTGAGGTAATGAGAAGCCCGGTGCACATTGGCGTTAGCTTCCCGGTAGAAACGGTCAATGGCCTCAATCACCGGGAAAGGCTTCTGGGTGGTAGCTGCATTATCCAGATACACCAGGGGCTGACCATGAGCGTGTTGCTCCAGAATGGGGAACTGCTTTTTCAGGTTCATAAGACCTTATCCTGATCCGATGCGGGCATTTTACTGAGAACAGACGGGAGATAAAGACCAGGCGGAAAACACTCTCGCCAAATAAGTCGATCAACTTACTTCAATATATGGCGGTCAATAGGAATAACCTCTTATACCAGAACGGGCGAACCAATTAGAAAATAGCGAGTTATTCAAGAATCTGCTGAACACACATAATGCTGAATAATGCCCATAGCGGACAACAAATAGCTTGCACCTTGCCTGAGCACACAAAACCCGCTAGCAGAATAGCTTTCACTCTGAAAAGCACTGCTGCTTCCCTGCTACTGGCAGCAAGTGCTCAAAATGCTATTGCAGCTTCTGAGCCTGCAGCCAAGGAGCATGATGTTGCCGGGGTGCCTTTCCTGTTCAGCTCTGAAGACTGGGGAACCGCTTTTGGTGGTGCCGGTATTATCAAGGGTATTGGACAACCACAGGCATCCCTGTTCGGTACTGCTATTGCCTCCAGTAACGGCTCAGCCCTGATTTATACCGGCCTGCATAACGTCATCATTCCAGGTCTGGACCAGATGCTGGTGAGCGTTAACGCTCTCTATGGCGACTACAAACAATCCAGTTATTATCTGCCAGGCAATCCAGAATTTGGTGCTGAACAACCCGGCAGCAACGACTCCAGCAAAGAGAACTTTGTCACTACCAGCAGTGTTGAACAACGATACGCAGCCCGCTTTAAATACATCCTCCCTATTGCTGAAGGTCGAAACGGCGCACTGGCCAGCCTGAAACAGGATGCTCTGGGCAACGCTGCTGCAGGTAAAGAATGGAACCCTCTGACCTCTGGTATCAGCTCTTTCGAGGTTCAACCATTCTACGAGAGCCAGGAGCTGGAAGAGTTTTCACCCGACTCTGCAGACCGGGCAGCAGGCATCAAGTTTATTCTGGACTACGACAACCGCAACTCCAGCCAACTGCCTACCCGCGGCAGTCAGACCACCTTCACTTACACCAAAGACTGGGGAAGTGAAAACCGGGCAGACTGGGCGACCTGGGAGTTTGAATTCAGTAAATTCATCAATCTGGGTAGTAATGAATACCTTGATCAACAGGTCATTGCCTTCAATGCCTGGATCGCTGACACCCCAACATGGAATGACACGACTAACGTCAATGGTGTAGAAGAGTACAAGCGTCCTCCTTCTTTTGCCGGTGTATCTCTGGGGGGTTGGGACAAGCTGAGAGGCTACAACACCGACCGTTTCTATGGACGCTCTGCGGTCTCCTACAGCTTGGAATTCAGAGCCATTCCTCACTGGCAGCCTCTGGAAGATCTGCCCATCATCGGGCCTTTGTACGACATCCCCTGGTGGCAATGGACCCTGTTTATTGATGCCGGTCGAGTAGCCGATGACTTTGACCTGGGCGAGTTGCACAGCGATATGAAATACAGTGTGGGTGGAGGTATTCGCTTCAAGGTTGAAGGTGTTACGGTTCGAACTGAAATCGCCAGCAGCAAAGAAGATAACCAGCTTCGTATCTTTATAAACCAGCCCTTCTGATTCACTCGCCAGTAAGAAATATTCTTCTTACTGGCCCCTTCTTTTTACTGTCCCCTGAAATATATTTTCTGGCACATGCTGGCTCCGTGTGTTATATCTAAAAATACATCGAACAACCGAATTTGTATTTGTCTGTCATGAAACTTAACCCCATCAGCAACATTATTATGCTACTAGTCGTGGTGATTAACATCTCCGCGCGGGGGTCTGTTGGCTGACAGATCAGAGTTTCCAGGAAACCCCCGCACCGAAAGGTCCGGGGGTTTTTTCATATTTGGGGTCTGAAAAACCCCGGGAGCAAACCCATACATTGCTCCCAACAGTGAGGATAGAACCATGCTAAACGTCAACAACAAACTGATTATTGCCGTTCTAAGTCTGATTATTGTCGCCGTCATCAGCCTGCCTGCTTTGCTGCTGGTTATCCTCCCTGTTGCTGTTTTCTTCTCTCTGCAGCAGTGGTTTGAACTGAGCAATCGTAAGCCTGTACGTATCAAGGCTGAAGTTCATACTGGCCAGGAGAGAGGACCGTCCCATGAACGGCGCTAACGCACTTGTAAAGAATCTCTCCCAACGTGGCATTCGTCATGTGTTTGGTTATCCCGGCGGCACAATCATGCCAGTGTATGATGCCCTGCTTGAATCCGGTGTTGAGCATCTGCTTTGTCGCCATGAACAGGGGGCGGCCTTCGCAGCCATAGGTTATGCCAGAGCCAGTGGAAAAACCGGGGTTTGCATAGCGACCTCAGGCCCAGGTGCGACCAATCTGATTACGGCTTTATCCGATGCCATGCTGGACTCCATCCCGCTGGTAGCCATCACAGGTCAGGTGCCTACTGCGATGATGGGAACAGACGCTTTCCAGGAAATCGATATTCTGGGTATGACTCTGGGCTGTACCAAGCACAGTTTCCTGGTGACTGATCCTGACGATATTTGCGACACTCTCAACAAAGCTTTCATCCTGGCTCAGTCCGGCCGCCCAGGCCCCGTTCTGGTAGATCTTCCCAAAGATATTCAAATGTCTGAAGCTCATTATGCGCCACCCCTTGATGTGATCGAGGAGAGAGCGGCAGACAGTTTCGACAAGATTGATACCGCCATCTCGTTGCTCCAGAAAAGCAACAAACCCGTTGCCTACGTAGGTGGCGGTGTAGGTATGGCTAATGCTGTTGAGGAACTCCGTGAGTTTTTATCCCAAACCGGAATCCCCAGTGTTTGCACACTGAAAGGTATTGGAGCTGTCCGCCCTGACGACCATGGCTACCTGGGCATGTTAGGTATGCATGGAACCCGGGCGGCCAATCTGGCGGTCCAGGAATGCGATCTGCTGATTGCCATTGGCGCCCGTTTTGATGATCGGGTGACAGGCAAACTCGAAGGCTTCGCACCCAACGCCAAAGTCATCCATATGGATATAGACCCTGCAGAGTTTGGCAAGCGCCGCCTTGCCGATGTCAGCTTGAGCGGTTGTCTGAAAAAAAATCTCAGCAGTCTGAACATCACCCTGGAGAAAGAAGACTGGATGCATCACTGCAAGACCAGTCGAGCTTCCAGCCAGTGGTGCTATGACAAGCCAGGGGAAGATATTTTTGCGCCACTGCTTCTGAAACAGTTATCAGAAGCCACCAGCGAAAACTCCGTTATCAGCTGTGATGTAGGTCAGCATCAAATGTGGGTAGCTCAACATATGAGTTTTTATCACCCCAGCAATCATCTCTCCAGTGCCGGACTGGGCACTATGGGCTTTGGTCTGCCCGCAGCTATTGGCGCGGCTATCTCAAGACCGGAAGATGATGTCATCCTGGTTTCCGGTGATGGTTCTTTCATGATGAATGTTCAGGAACTGGCTTCCATCAAACGCAAACAGCTGCCTGTAAAAATTGTTTTGCTCGATAACCAGCGACTGGGCATGGTGAAGCAATGGCAGGAGCTCTTCTTTGACCAGCGTTACAGCGAAACAGATCTTTCAGATAACCCGGACTTTGTCACCTTGGCCAAAGCCTTTGGTATTGAAGGCAGAATGATTACCGAAAGACATGAAGTGCTCCCGGCTCTGGACGAAATGCTCCAGGCTCCCGGTGCATGGATTCTTCATGTCTGCATTGATGAGCGAGAAAACGTATGGCCCCTGGTGCCCCCCGGTGCCGCTAACCACGAAATGATGGAGGTAAGCGCATGAACACTTCCCAGCAAGCAGCCAAAAGTAACTACTCACTGACCATTCAGTGTCATAAGAAACCCGAAGTGATGGAGCGACTGCTGAGAGTGGTCAGACACCGTGGGTTTGACCTTGAAAGCTTCTCCATGCGCAGCTCTGATTGTGGCAAGATGGTGTCGGCCGACATCGATGTCTGCAGTGAACGTCCTATAGAGATGCTCACCAGCCAGATAGAAACACTGTATGATGTTCTCCAGGTTCATCAGCCTATGGCGACTCTTCGACAGGAGAGCATCATCTGAAAGGCAGGAGTATCAAGAATCAGGTTGAGGAGCTTCCTCTTCCTGATCACCCTCAGGTTCACTGACAAACATATCCAGCTCTTTACTCTGAATATGTTCCAGCAATTCATCCCTGACGAACTCCCTCATCCATCGGTGGGCACGATTTAACTCCCAGTATTCAGGCCAGACAATATTAAAGCTCACCGGAGGAATACTCTTTGGACACTCCCGGATGACATAGCCTGAAAGATCAGCCATAAACATCGACAACGACTCCGGCGCCAGAAATACACAGTCTGTCCCCTTGATCAGAGCAAGGCTGACAGAGAGACTGGGAGACCAGGTTTTGACCTGAACCGTTTGCAGAAAGTTATTGATCTCCCCCTGCTGGTGCAGATTCATATTGTCGCGCTGAACCACAAAGGAGAAAGCGCTCAGGGCTTCCTCGGAAAAAGCCTCATGGGCCAGTGGATGATTCTCACAAAGAATCAGGCACATTCTATCTTTCATCAGGGAGAAACTGGACAGCCCTTCATCCTGAATACCCATATAGCCAATAGACAGATCGAGCTTACCTGTGGCCACATCAACCGCCGGATTAATGGCCTGCAGCTCAAACGTCAGCCCTGGAGCTACAGCCCAGATCTTCTGCAACACCTCGGGCAGTATTCTCTCCAGCACCATATGACCGGAAGCGATCCTGAAGTGGCGCTGGGTAGTGGCTATATCAAACTGCTGATTCTCGAAGATGCTGCTGGCCTCAGACACCACACGATTCACATCTTCATGCAATGACATAGCCTTCTCTGACAGAAAGATACGATTGCCTTTTCTGACCAGAATCGGGTCATTTAACGCTTCCCTCAACTGGGCCAGAGTCCGGCTCATGGCAGACTGGGTCACACACATCATCTGTGCTGCTTTGGAAACACTCTGTGTATCCAGCAGGGCTTTCAGGCCAGGCAGCAGGTTTAGATTCAGTCTGGAAAGATTCATAAATGGCTAATGCCTATAGCGACTACAAAAACGACAACAAAACATTTTGCGCCTACCTTACCCACAAAAACGATCATTCGAAATGTTTTTCATGGTGAGTAGCGCTGAGGGAAACCAAGAGTAAGGAAGTATGGCTAAACAGCCCCGCATTTTGAATAAAATCTTTCAATTTGAAAGCTCATTCAGAATAAAAATAATAACAAAAGCCTGCAGGGGAAGGGGCTCGTTATTGCAGCCAGCGTATCATCCGAAATACGACAAAGTATAAATACTTATTTAAACTTTCATTTGATTCGTAATCAGGTACACTGGAGATGTGCGCTCGTTTACAGGTTCTGTCCAGCCGTCCGGAAACCATAGCGGGTTGTGTGATTTACGGCCCGGCTGTCTCCGGGAGATTGTCTGAGCTTTCTCCCAAGACAGATCTGTTGACAGGCATTACTGAAAGCGCAGTAAGGAGGGTCCATGAACCATAACAAGTACAAAGAACTGCAGGATCTGGTTGACAACTACCTGGACTCGGGATTATCAGCCAGGGAGTACGTTGAAGCCTGTGTCGACGCAGGTGATATCAGCGCTGCAGAAGCCCTGAAACTGCTGTCTGTTCTTAGGGAAGCCCAGTCAGTTACATTCAAGCTGGCCGAAGTTGCGGACTATGAGCATCCCGGCCTTCAAATGACGCTCATGCGCAAGGGAGAGGAGTATGAAAACGACGATCCTCTCTTCAATATTACCTTTGATGAAAGCCTCGATCCTGACAGGGAGGAAGTGATCGACCTATTACAGAACTTTGCCAAGGAACTGGCCGTGCTGGCCACCCGGGGTGAACTGAATGAAGCCGAAGCAGTGGACTCCATTGATGAGAGCCCTGAAGAATGGCTTGATCACCCTAACATCATGCCAGCGAGCGAAACCCGTCACTAAACCCGAATAACGAACAACATTTCATCTCTCAGTTGGATGAAATCAGAAAAGCCAATCGAATTTATGCTGCCCAGCATAAGATTCAGATGAGTTAGCCAAAGCGCCCAACCAAGGGCGCTTGCTTTTTTAGATCGAAGTCAGCTCTTCATCCATCAGTTGTTCGAGTCGTTTTAATGCTGCACTGGCATGCAAACCAGAAAGCCTGATCCCCAGCGTTTCACCACACACCAGCTCAAGCCCAAGCAGTTTCACCAGACTGCGGCCATTGACATAGTCGCCGTTCTTACTGACATTTCGGACATCAACACGGGTGTCATAATCTGTAAGAGCAGAAATAAACGCGCTGCCACACCGGGCATGCAAACCATTG
Source organism: Endozoicomonas arenosclerae (assembly GCF_001562015.1). Lineage (GTDB taxonomy): Bacteria > Pseudomonadota > Gammaproteobacteria > Pseudomonadales > Endozoicomonadaceae > Endozoicomonas_A > Endozoicomonas_A arenosclerae. Next base: position 170,027 of record NZ_LASA01000051.1, read on the forward strand.
GTATTTCGGATCACATACTCTCTGGTTACTTCTTTGACCTTGCTGCCCGTCCGGCTAACCCATCCGCGTTCACAGGTTTCTCTTCTGGACTGTTTCATGTAGCCATTCTGCCACTCCTTCTGGCTCCCCAGCCCGGGTAGAAGCTTGCCCTCGAGTGCATCGACAATTTTGCCAGCCTCACGGGTTCGAGCCAGATAGCTGCAGAGTGGACGATTATCGAGGACCCGGGTAAGACCACTTAGAATCTTGAGATGCTCATTGCATTGGGCCGCAATGCCAAAAGCCAGAAACACCTGCTGATCCACGCCCCACTCCACACCTTCGGGAAACTGGATCACAACGACCCCGGTTTTCTTGATGGCATGGCGACTTTCAGGCATCCCATGGGGGATAGCAATGCCATGATCCAGAAAGGTAGAAGCGAGCGTCTCACGGGTGTGTATACCGGGGAGATATTCAGCAGAAACCAGCCCTGTTTCGATCATTTTGTTGCCAGCTAACTGCAAGGCTTCCTGCTTGCTTCTGGCCTCCTGCTGTAAAAAAATCTGTGTTTTTTCGAGTTTTAACATCAGTAAACAAACCGCGCTAAATCGTTTCAGCCAACCCAATATAGCCAAAACGTAAGAGTGCCTTTATAACCACTTATCCTTCAGGTCAGCTTTTTTATCATTGGAGTACAACAAAGGTAGACCGAGCTGGCACAGAAATCACATATCCAGGCGCCAAACTTGATTGATAGGGAATAATCCGATGGGTGAGTCCTGCCCAATAATGCTGTTTCAAACAGTCTCATTTCTGACGAAGTGCAGTCCTGACCGTCCTTCAACTTGACTGGTATCAATCCCTAACTGCCCTTTGGTCATTGCACGCTTTAACCAGTAATTGGCCAGCCATGTGCCCAGTAGGGGGACTCTCGCACCACGCACTTGAATGGAAGGTTGACTGAATTGAACAACATCTTCTTTCAGGGGGCTCTGAACTGACAAAGACAGGTCAGAGCCCACCAGCCAACCCAGCAGGAATGGCAGTTTTCCAAGCACCTTGAGAGTAGGTGCCTTAACAGCAAAACTGACTTCCAGTCTGTCATCTTTCACCGCTGTTTTAACCTGGCTCACTCCCTGACAATGGCTTAACTGAGCCACTCGAATCTCTTTCTTCGAGAGCGCCGGTTTTTCTCCCGCTTCCTGTCGTTTCTTGAACACAAGCTTCTTGTGTCCGCCCTTACCTTCTGATCTGGAATCACTCTGAACCCTGGTACTAGAAGAAGGGGATACTGGAGTTTCCTTCTGTACTTGAGGAGACTCAGACCGGATGTCTTCCTGCTCATTGACTCTGGGGGTAATTTCAACCTCACCGGGCAAAGAAGAAGGTATAACACCTGTAGCAAGACCTTTCTGTACAATGGCGGGAGAAAGCGTCTCAGAATCACTTTGAAGCGAAGGAAGCACTTCATTATCTACTTCCAAAGAATCAGAAACAGTTAGAGGCAGAGGATCTAAAGCACTGTTCTCCAGACTATTCCGTTCGCCTTCCTCATCATCAACACGCACTTCATCAGGGGTCCTATTACTGGTTGGAATGACAGGCTCGAGTGGCTCCTGCATGACAAAAGGTTCGGGAGATGTTGAGACTGAAAGCTCTCCGACTGAGTCTTTGACAGGGGAATCCACAAAGGTCACAGGGTTCGTGAAAGGTTCCTCAACTCTGGCTGTCACTGTATCCAACAATGGATCAGACACCTCCAGCATTTCAGGCTCCATGACGGTTACAGAATCCTCTTCGTCCGGCTCTCCCAGCAAGCCCAGACAAAGCAGGTTCATTATCTGGCCGGATGACTGCGGGTTCATACCCATTTCCTTGCGGAACAGCTGATCCAGCTCAGTGACCTTCAGCTCCTGTCCCATAAGACGAGAGACAGCAAGAACCATCAGCTCTTTGTCTTTAATCGAGCGATCTCCAGCTTCAATACGAATATCGCCCTCTGCCAGACAAGCCACACTGCCCACATCAACAGAGAAATAACTGGCCACATCAACAGGATCATGGGCTCCATGCCGGCTGTAATGCTCAGAAGTACAATCTTGATATTTCTTCCACAACAACTCCAGAGTCTTAAACTCCAGAGGGAAGTCCAACAGCAATATCTCGTGAACAATAGCCCCCATCGGAGGGCTGACTTTCAGAGAGACATCTTTAAGGCTGGTTGGAAACTCTTCGCGGGTATCAGACACTTCATTAACCAGTCCCAGGTTAAGCGACACATCAGGCACTTTGATTTCCAGAACACCCTCTTCATCCAGACTAAACCCTGAAAGCTGCAGAGAAGCAGAAGACAACTCGGCATGGGCCGTATCAGTAAAGTCGATACGTTGCTCACTGAATGCCATTGATGCTGAAGCTGGCTGGCCTGAAAGCTGCCCTCTGACGACACCTCTTAGTGTATGAAACAACTTCAGGGCATTTTGATAAGACTGAACTGATTTTCCAGCATTGGACGCTCTATAAAGCATGGCTGCAGTATGCTTTTCCTGCTTCGATAACTCATTTTCTCTCTCTTTAAGCAAGGTTTGAGTGCGATCCAGATTTTGCCGGTAATCTGTCAGCATCACCTGACATTCTTTTTTTCCCTCGCCTTCCTGCATCCTTGGAAGATCTTCTTCCAGCATTTTTACGGTTTTCTCTCTCAGCTGACACAGAGCCGCCATACCTTTGGCTTTGACAGTGAAGCCATCTTCCCGCTCTCTGGATTTCTTGAGGCTCTCAGCGCCCTGCTCTTTTTTCCAGGTCGTCACAACCGGAGATAGCAATCGAATTACAGCCTCCCCCATCGCCTCAGAAAACAGGTCTGATGTCACACTGCCTTCCTCAGTTTCCAAACCATCAACTGAGAATTGAATGACATCTCCCAAATGTTTTTCAGCATCAAGTCCGGATGTTTCTGCATAGAGGGCATCAAATGCCTCAGACACTTTTTTGTACGCCCCGAAAATCTCTGTTTTTCCACAGGTCAATAACTTGTTCAGAGGTTCTGCCAACGGTTCTCCAATTCGGACTCGGCATCCACCTTTCATTTTAATTGGGCCAACAGCTTTACCTTCGCCCAGCGAGAAGCAGTTGGCCGATACTTCCGGAATTTCCAGCTCAAGATGTCCATCCTCAAAACAGAAGCGACCGACATTAACCACCAGATTTTTAGCCTGAAAATCATAACGGTCAGGGTCAGCCACTTTTACATCACCCAAACGCATCTCAAACACCTTGCCCTGATGCTTCCCTTTCTTGTTTTTATTGAAAACATCTTTCAGCACCATAAGAGCTTGAATACCGGTGGAAATATTCTCCTCAAGCACTTTCATACTGAGGGACTGCTTGCTCTTGCTGGCAGCCAAAGCCTGTTCATAGGATCGGACTTGTTCCGCCGACCTTGTCAAATAAGCTCTTTTGAGAACTAATTGTTCGCGAGTCCTTTGTTGTTCCCTCACCAGATCGCTGTATTCTTCCATCTGCTCAGGAGTCAGTGCTTCCATACTCTTACGTAAGTTTTGCAGTGCCTTGTCAGTGCGTTTCAGAGAGGCCTCAAACTCTTTGACGTCTAGCTTGATCTGTTTCTGATTATCATGTTCCTCAGAAATTAAGTCGCGGATCTCCTTTTGACTGGCACCAGCCACCGATGAAATTGCAGAGCTGAAAAAAGAGATAAAGCTGGACGACAGCGAACTGAGTGCCCGGGTCAACAGACCAGGTTTAACGGGGACAGTCTCAATACCCCTTTCTGCAAGAGATCGGAAGGGTTTATGTTCTGAACGAGACAACACCTGCTTTCGGGTGGCCTCTTCCTTACGAACCCCTTGAGCTTCTTTAGGTAAGTCAGAAGATGGAGATAGTTGTGGGGGCTTCCTGCCCGTTCCTTCACTCCCTACATTCATTTTGCTTTTCCCAAATTTTCCTTAGACTTGAGAAGGTTCTACAAACTGCAAACTCAATGCTTTCTGTTCTGGTCTGATATCCAGTTCCAGAGTCAGTGGCCTTTTCTTCAGCTGACGCTGTAACCAATAATTAGCCAGCAAGCTTCGCCACCCAAGAAAACCGGACTTTTTCACAGCTACTCTGGGTTTGCCGAGCTCCAGAACACCACCCTCAGTATCACTGGAAACAGCCAGAGAGGTCTTTTCGCCTCCCAGCAACCAGCGAATAAAGAAATTAACTTTGCCGAACAGCTTCCCTACATCCGTTGCCATATCAAAACTGACGACAGGTTCCCCGGACTCCTCATCATCTACCACAGGATTCTCAACCCCTTCACAATGCTGAAGCTCAGGCAGGGTAATCTGGTGCAGTACAGGAGCCTCTTGCAATTCGTCAATGACAGGACTTTGTGAAATGGAATCTTCCAGGCTGTCCTGACGAACCGGAGTAAACGTCACAGGTCCTGTTGATCCTATGGATAGAACCGCTTCATTTTCATCAATACTGATGCTCTCAGAAGAACGAGGGACAACAGCTTCAATAACGGGTTCTTCAGGAAGCACCTCAATGGCTGAAGTCATCTCATCCGGCTCATTTAATTCATCCAGTTGCTCAACACTAATGGGAGACACAGGAGTGACTGGCTCAATCTTATCTTCCAGATTCTCCAGTGGTGACTCAGGAGACAATAAATCAGGAGAGTGAATCGCCGTATCATTTCGTTCCAGATGAGCTTCCTCTTCAACGACAATGGTCAGACTTTCTGGCCTTTCAGGGATCACAGGCTCTGGATCAACGTCTACCTTTTCTTCTACACGTTCCTGAGGTTCTACTTCCAACTGTTCAGAACTGACAGACAATTGGGAAGTAAGCCTTTGCCCTGCCGTCAACTCCTCCTCGTCAGCTACCATCATGGGGATTACAGGGTCTGGAACAGGCAAAGGCTCTGGCTCTGAACCCAGCAACCCCAATGAGAGCACATTCAATACTTTCGAGGCATGCTCGCCCCGGAGACCCAGTTCTTTTTCCAGAACCGATTCCAGCTTTTGAGGGGACATTGGACTGGCCAGCAAATCTGACATTTTCTCAGCCAGCTGAATTCGGTCAGACCGGAGTCTGGCATCACACTCCACGGCCGACCCTCCTCCCGTGAATGAAACGTTGCCGATACTGATATCCACATGCTCACCGATCGCTTTCGGGCTTAATCCACCAGTTCCCGGGTCTCTGTAAGCTGATGTCTGCTGGGTAAATGACCGGATAAGGCGTTCGACTTTTTCAACGTCAATGGGGAAGCGGGTGTTCAACGCTCCCAGAATCAGTGGAGCAATGGTTGGATGGATATGGATTTTTACATCCCTGAAACCGACAGGCACAGACTCTTCTTTTTGACTGGCACTATTGTGTAAGGCTACCTGTGACTCCAGCTGCGGAATGATGATATCAACAGAGCCATCTTCATTCGCGGTCAGTTCCTGAAGGTTCATCTTCAGGTTATATAATCGAAGGTGGCCTGCTCCCGTGATATCTACCTGTTGCTCAGGCATGGTGATTTCCAGGGGTCTCTGCTGCACATGGCCCAGAAGCCTGGCTCTTAAACCGAAAAACATTTGCAGCATATTCTGATAATTGTTCAGGGCCTGTCTGGCCGGGGCGGATCGTCCTTCCAGCGATTGTATAGATTTTTCCCTGGCTGCCAGATGGCTCTGATTGAGAACATGCTTTCCATGAGCATTCCTTATCAGCTGCTGAGTTCGCTCAAGCTGCTCTTTTAATTCTTTCTTTCCCTCAGGATCAACCAGTTTAGGCTGCATAGCCTGAAGTTCACTCTCCATTTTTCTCAGGGCAACCAGCTTTGCCTGATAACAGTCACACTGATTCCGGTCTAACCCTGCCAGTGATCGCGCCAACTCTAGCTCATTCTTATTCTTGGCATTCTGCCATCCAGTCAGCATGGGGTTGAGCAATGTCGCCATGGCTGATGCGACAGGATGTGTTAAAACACTGTGCTCTCTTTGGCCATCCAGCTGATCAAAGTGACGGATATCCACTTTGATCGCATCACTGAAAAGCTGTTCACTGTCCGGTTTGGCAATCTGTTCGCTAAATTGAGTAAATACCTTGGAAAAAGCTCCCATCTTTTCGGTGACTTTCAGTTTTCCACAGGTCAGTATTTCCTTCAGAGGTTCACTCAGTGGAGGTGAGATAACAACACGACCACCCACAGAGAGCTGCATTCGCTGGCCAGTTCCTTTAATCCAGCCTTGAATAGCGGGAATATTGAGCGTTAGAACAGGGCCCGGAGATTCACTGAATTCATCAATGTAAATCTTCATGTCTTCAATGGACAAGGTAGGGGCTCCGGGCTCTGAATAGATCAGATTACCCGCCGAAATCTCGTAGGTTTTTTTGCCTGACTTATCCGATTTTTTCTTTTCAAAAACGCTCCTCAAGCCCAACAGTATTCTTAATCCGGGCTCAAGATTATCCGATGTCATTTTAGCGGAGAGTTCTACCTGATCGGGCTGCCCTTTGATTTCTGCAGCTTTTCTACGAATCTTGGCTTTTTTATTCGCAATCTTTGCGTTCTTTTCTGCAATTTCCTCCTCACTGTCCGCTACGGCCCTGAGGGTCAAGGTATATATTTTGACATCGTGGGCGGTCATGGTAGCTGGATCTCTTTCTGTCTGATCAAGCTCTCTCTGATACTTTTGGGCTAACTGTCGTGCTTTAGCCACTTCTCCTTCAAGCCCGGCGATCTCACCTTTAAGGACTTCAATGGATTCCTGTAACTGTTTGACATGAGCGTCAGCAGCATTCTGGATAGAACCTCTTACAAAAGCCATGACCGGTTTTTTCAGAAAACCTACCAGTCCAGCCAGCCAGCTCCCCACCGAGGTAATCTTCCTCATTGGCAAGGGAACAAAAGCATCCTGTCTCCCTCCTTCCGCCACATGCCTCTGAACCTGAGTGCTTTTCTTGCTGCTGACCTTTCTTTGATTATGCAACGCACTACTACTGGGCTGAGTCTGAGAAACAGACCCGGCTGGAGTATTACCTGATCTTCCGGATCGTCCGCTGCCACTGGTTTCCATTAGCTTTCCCTGATGAATAAACGCAATTTACCCTTTATAAATATCCGCACTTATCCAGAGAGCTTGATAGCTTCAGGCAGGGCTAATCAGAGGCCTGTGAGCAAGGCTCAAACGCTTCTGTTGTTCGACATGGTCCAGTTCCAGCTGATACTGAAGCTTCCTGAGCCTTCGATTGAGCACAAAAGTCGCCAACCAGACGGCCGGGTTGTATGAAGTCTGTTTCTTTAACTGGATAGCAGGTGACTGCAATTGTAGCCCCGAGCTTTTTCGGTCAATGGGCAGAACCACCTGGACAGCCACCTCTTCCTTGCCAAAGAAAAGACTCATCCACCAGGACAGCTTTTTCATCAAGCCCTGTGGCGCAATGCGCATTTCAAAATCAGCGGTTCTTTTACCATTTTCAGCCCGAAACTTTGGATTAAACACCCCCAAACACTCCTTCAGGTCTTTAAACTTCAAACCCTCTTGAGGCTGCTCTGAAGGTGGCTGAACAACTGGCTTGGATAAGGCCTTCTTAACCGGTGCTTCCACCGTTTCTGGTACTTCGACCTCTATTGCACGCTCCGTTAATGAGTTTTCTTTGGGCGCCGTCAACCTATCTGCTTTCAGCGCCTGCACTGTCGAATCGATTTCTGGAACAGAGTCTCTGTTCTCCAACTCAGGTATAGGTGGTGTTGAAGGAACGACTGAGTCGGTTATCTGAGAGTTCACCGTTGTTGACTGAAGCTGTTCAGGCGCAGAAACCGAAGAACCCAATACTTCCTGCGGGAGCGAATCCGGGTTGGAATCGGGGGAATCCACGGATGCTATCTCTGGTGATTCAGGCTCTGGAACAGTTGAAGGTACTGCCGTTTTCAGAAGAACCTCATTCTCTGGAAGCTCTGGAGTTAATGAGACAGAATGATGTTCTACCAGTGAATCCAGAGGCGTAGAACTGATATAACCCTCATCAGGTGCCCCTTCAGCAGCTTCATCCACCGGTTCTTCCAGTGAAGATAACAGCACCATGTTTTCCAGCTTTTCTGGCGCAAAAACAACCGATTCGGCAAACACTCCTTCCTCACTGAGCTTCCAGATTTTTTGCTGGGTTTCCCGGGTCAAGCCAACCGACTCAAGAGCTTTCGCCATTGACTTTGCATCAATGTCGGTGGAGAGAAGATCTCCGGTTTTCTTAACAAATTCCTGCCTGCGCTCCTGATAATGGCTGCCTCTTTCTCCGGAGAAAGTGACTTCCCCATTTTGGGTCAGACAAGAGACCTTCCCCAGATCAACCTCTGCGTAATCAGAGGTTTTAGGCCCACCATCGGACCGTTTTCTATCCATTTCCTTATAAATGGGCAGAACCACCTCTTCCACCGCTTTGGAATCCAGTGGAAACTTGAGTTGCAGTAATTCTTTGGCCAGAACCCCATAAGGGGGGTGAATCTTGATTGAGGCTCCCCTAAGGATGACAGGAACCGATCGCTTTTCTCCTGTTGCTTCGTTCTGCAAGGTAATATGACTGGCCATCTCCGGAATGTTCAGTTCGACCACACCGCCTTCACTGAAGGAAAAGTCTGACAGGTTGATCTTCAGCTGGCTCAATTCAACCGAGGACGCCCCCGACACAGGGATCATCATTCTTGGGATATCAAGATGGGTTTGTGAATCTGCGCTATTGGCATTGGCCACCGTCACCAGTCCATAGACCAGATCAATCATCCCCCGACTCATCTCAAGTGACGCCTGAATATCCTTGAGTCGTTTCTTTTGAACTTTTCTGGATTGTCTGCTGAAGGTTAACTGACGGCCCTTTGCCTCTCTGTCTTCAGTTAATGCCTCCAACTCTCTGGAAGCTTTATTACCAATGCGTTTACATCGATCTCTTGAGTCGCCTTCAGGCAGGCTTTTTATATCTTCCAGAAAACGATCAACATCCTCTTTCAGCTCTTGTTCCTGCCTGACAAGATTTTCATGGGCCAATTTCAATTCTCTGTGATTCCGACGCCCTTCCAGCTCCAGAGAACTGGGAGGAAGTTCCTGACTCCCCCCCATAACCGGTATCATCAAATCAAGTAGCGAGTGAGCAAACGGAGCTTCCTGCAGTGGTAGAGACTGCCCATCTCTCTCTAACTGAAGACCCTTGATAGACACCTCGGCAACATCACTGAGCCTGGATTCCGGTGGATCTTTGAACATGCCCTTGAAAACAGGCTTTAATTCTTTGCCCAGGTTATAAATATGCTTGGGCATAGTGAGTGTTGAGCTGGTCATGGCTTTCAGAAAATGATCACTGGCGGGGCGCCTCAACTTGATACTGATGCCACCTGACAAAGTCATTGGCTCAACTTCACCATTCTCTCCAAAAGAAGATAAATCTGCTCTGATATCAGCAATATCCAGCGTTAGCTCACCGGTAGGGGACATGTAGCATTGCTCAATAAACACGCTAATATTCTGTGCATTAAGTTCAGCACCGGAAGGTGTTTTGGTAGAGACATCGCCCAGATTAAGTTGATAAACCTTTCCCTTCGGCAGACCCTGCTTGGACTCTTTGAATACTTTTTGCAGGCCCACCAGCAGTCTCAGTCCAGGATTCATGTTCTTTTCCATGGACTGCATGCCTTCTTTCATCTCTCGCTTGATCGCCTCATCACTGGCTTTCAGGAAAGGATCCATCTCGCCGACCATGCGAAAGCTGTGCTCCAGTGTGCTCAACTCCTCTCTCAATTCAAAAAGTCTTTTATGGAGTTCTGAAAATCGATGCTGCTGATCCGGTTTTAAACGGGATAGCTTTCGCCTCATACTATTCAGTTCAGCCCTGATTGAACTCATCTCAGCTTGATAGGCCTTCAGCCTTTTGGTGTTCTCCTTAACAAACTGTTTGTCTTTCTTTAATTTATTATCAAACTCGTTGCCACTGGCACCGGCTCCTGCTTTGACCAGCACCATTACGGCCTTTGAAAGTCCACTCAGGATACTCCCCCAGAGGCCACCCTTAACCTCCTCAATGACTACATCCCGTTTATGAATAGGTATATAGGGAGGGTGCTGACCTGCAGTATCTTCCAGCGGCACACCAGTAGACGGGTGAATGGCAACATCCCGGGGCCCCATTCTGGCAGAGGCGGCTTGATCCAGAGGAGGTTTCACAGGGATTTGGACTGCTGTTGTCCTTTTTGGCCCCATACCCGGAATGTTTGAGCCGCCAGTCGCCATAAGAATGTCCTGTGTCTATATCTGATTTCTATATCCGCACTTTGCAGCCGACCTTGAAGCAGGCAGAATAGAAGAGGCGGGTTGAAAGACCGACACGACAAAATAATAAATAGCCTGTAACCGCCTTATAAAAGGTGCCATCAGGCAAAGAAAAAGTTGTAGCAAGATGCCTGACTATCACATTGCAGCAAATTTCTTCAGCCTTTCTCTGGCGATAATGTGCCTGATTCTGGTCTGGCCCCATGCCAGACGTAATCAGACCGCCTTCTGTTTTGCATTACTGCAGCTCTGCCTGATTGGGCATCTCCTGACACCTTACCTGGCAGGACATTCTGACAGTCATTTTCTACAGTGGCTCAGCACTTCCTTGAGAACCGCCTTGCCTGCCACCTTCTGGCTGGTTTGCAATTTATCCTTTGACGACAACTTCAGGCTCAACCGCCGCACGCTGGTGATTCCTGCTCTGGTTGTGATACCGCCTACCCTGAGCACACTGATCAGTTACCTATTTGGTTTCAGCTATAGCTCTACCACACAGTGGCTGACTACCAATCTGCCTCAATGGCTCGAATTCCTGTTGATCGCTCATGCACTCACAACCGCTGTGCGCAGCATGAGAGATGATCTTGTTGAAGCCAGGCGGGAGATCAGGGTCTGGATGCTCAGCAGCGTCGGATTCTTCATTGCGCTCGTGGTCGTCATGGAGCAGTTCTTTGGAGGTGGACCTGCCTCGTTCGTCATTGCCCAACCGATCCTGCTGTCACTGTTTTTGATGATTTTTTATGGCCGGCTCTTCCAGTTCCGGGAAGGCGTTCTATTTCCACATTCAATAGAACAGAAAGAGTCTGAAACTTCCCTCTCTCAGGAAGTCACTGCCCCTGTTCAGGAAGATCCCATGGTAGCTCCCTTAAGAACCATCATGGAGGAACAGCACTTTTACAGAACAGAAGGCATAACGATCAGCGACCTGGCAGAAGAACTCCACACACAGGAGTACCGGTTAAGGAAACTGATCAATCAGCAGCTGGGCTATCGCAACTTCAATGACTTTCTCAATGGTTATCGAATACACGAAGCCTGTCAGCGATTATCCAAACCGGAAGAGTCGTCCATTCCTGTTCTGACCATTGCCCTTGATACCGGCTTTCGATCCCTCAGTGCATTTAATCGTGCCTTCAAAGAGAGAACCGGAATCACGCCCACCCAGTATCGCAAGCAAAAACCGGAAGTTCCGCCTCAGCCCTTGAAGAATCAGGTTCTTACTGAAACTGAAATGGCTGACTGATTTCGAAATACAACAAAATTTGTTGGTAAAAAAGCAGCTTTAAGCGTTCAATCAGGTTTCAATACAGACTCCATGAAAGCGCTCTTCAAGATGAGCGCCCCATAACTATAAGAAGAATGGATTACCTGATGATTCACAAAATCCTTCCCATAGGACTCACATTGCTCTTGCTGACCGGTTGCGGTCAGGAAGCCAGTGTAGAAACCAGCGCTGCCGATGAAACATTCCGCAAAGATCTGCAGGCCAAGCTGATCAGAGCCAAGCCCGGAGATGTAATTGAAATTCCTGCAGGCACCTATCAGATTGATCGGAGCCTGAGCCTGAATGTCGATGGCATCACTATCCGTGGTGAAGGCATGGACAAAACCATTCTCAACTTCAAGGGTCAGAAAGCCGGTGCTGAAGGCCTGCTGGTCACAGCCAACGATTTCACCATTGAAGACCTGGCCTTAGAAGACACCAAGGGCGACGCCCTCAAGGTAAATAAAGGCAAGAACATTATCATTCGCCGTGTACGGGCTGAGTGGACAAATGGTCCAGACACCAAAAACGGTGCCTACGGATTCTATCCAGTTCAAACCGAAAACACGTTGATTGAAGAATCAGTAGCTATCGGTGCTTCTGATTCAGGTCTTTATGTGGGTCAGTCTCGAAATGTTGTGGTACGCAACAACCGCGTTGAATACAACGTGGCAGGCATTGAAATCGAAAACACCATCGGGGCTGATGTCTACGGCAACGTCGCCACCAACAACACCGGCGGCATCCTGATCTTCAACATGCCTTATCTGCAGCAACCCGGACACTCTACCCGCGTATACAACAACAAGGTATTTGAAAATAACATCGACAACTTCGCACCTGAAGGCGGTGCCGTAGCGGCTGTACCTGCAGGTTCAGGTATCCTGATTAACTCGAATGACAATGTTGAAATCTTCGAGAACGAAATCAGTGATAACAAAACGGCCAATATCATTATCAGCAGCCTGTTCAGTGCCGGCTATGAAGAAGAGTACAAAGTAGACGACACTTTTGACCCTTACCCTGAAGGTATTTATGTCTACAACAACACCTTTAAAGGAGGGGGTGACAGCCCCGATCGCCTCGAGCTGAAAACTCTGAAAATAGCCATGTTTGGTTTCACCGGAAGCCTGCCCGATATTTTATGGGACGGTATCGTCAATGGTGAGTCCAAGCGGGAAGCACCGGTGCTGTGTGTAGACAACGGTGACTCTGTGGTTGTAAATGTTGACGCTGGCAATGACTTCACCAACGTCACTACGGATATGAAGGCTCACCAGTGTGAACTGCCCAAACTGGCCGCTATAGACCTGACTCATCTGGAAGGATAAAAACCTGAGTGATTAAGCGGCAGAATCTATCTAGTACAGCTAAGCGCTAAACCCGATACCGTTCGCACTGAGCCTGTCGAAGTGCATTACCAGCATCCTTCGACACGCTCAGGATGAACGGAGTATGTCTGAGCATTAACGCTTAGCTGCACTAGCCACTCAGTCTCCATGAGCTGAAAACACAGCTCGTCCTGAAACCAAAATATCTGCCAGGCCATATCCGCGCAGTATTTTAATAAAAAGATAATAATATTTTTCAGGGAACCAAGTTATGAAAGCAGTCTCCAGGATTATTGCTGTAGGGTTGTTGGCCCTGGGTTTGACCGGCTGTTCTGAGCAGCCACCTCTTCTAAAAACGACAGGTGATGATTACCCGGAAAAGCTCAGTGAGTGGCGAATCCATGACATCAGCAAAACGGCCTTGAAGTTGAATAATGGTGTTTTGCCCTATGATCTCAATACCCCCCTGTTTACCGACTATGCCAGTAAGCTACGAACTGTCTGGGTACCTGAAGGTAAACAAGCCACTATGGTGAACGGAGACATTGAATATCCGGTAGGCACCATTATCACCAAGACCTTTTATTACCCCGTGGATGATCAAGGTAACAGAATGAAGGTCAACGCCAGCGAAGGCAGTGCAGTACTTTTCACTGAAGGGAATGGCTTACCACTGGACAAGGTTCACCTCATTGAAACCCGGCTTCTGGTCCATCAGGAAAACGGCTGGATGGCTCTGCCCTATGTCTGGAATGAGCAACAGACCGAGGCTTCGCTGGAATGGGCCGGAGAGAGCAAACCTCTGGAGCTGGTTCATAAAGATGGCAGTACCGAGAAATTCACCTACATGGTTCCTGACGCCAACCAGTGCAGTGGTTGCCATGCTCCCGAGTCGTACAGCAAAGCTATTGAACCTCTTGGCCCTAGAGTCCGTCACCTTAACAGAGATTTTGCTTATGCTTCCGGATCGGCCAATCAGTTGGCTCATTGGGAACAACAAGGCATTCTGGCTAGCGTAGGTGATCCCACCTTATTACCAGCCAATGCTCTATGGCCTCATGGGCGGGAAGGCGAATCACTGGACAAAAGAGCCCGAAGCTATCTGGACGCAAACTGCAGCCATTGCCATAACCCAAAAGGACCAGGCAATACCAGCGGCTTGTTTCTTAATATGGACACGCCTTCTGATACACGACTGGGACTCTGTAAAAGGCCCATTGCGGCAGGTCGTGGTAGCGGTGGATTTGTGGTTGATATTAAACCCGGCAATGCTGATGAATCTATTTTGACTTACCGAATGCAGAGTAAAGATCCCGGTGAAATGATGCCGGAACTCGGCAGGGCGTTGGTACACGGGGAAGGTCTGGAAATAGTACGACAATGGATAAACGCAATGGAGCCAGAATGTTGAAAAAACAGACAAAAAGCTGATAAAAAACTTGAAACGGCCGTTTGAATAGGTAAAGATACCTACGCCGACACAATAACAATAAAAACACGACCATTTAAAAAAATAATAATAATGGCAAGGACAACAAACATGACGGACGAATCTTCCGTAGTGGCTCGCACACCTGTGCGAGCTCTACAGCTCGCCCCTGCAGCTGCCGGCTTTCTGTTGACCGGATCTCTACTCCTGACCCCTGCACACGCTTATGAATTTGATCTCGCTGACGGCGAAGTTAAGGGTACCCTTAATACCACCATCAGTATCGGGACCAAATACGACATGGAGGGGTATGAAACCCCGGATTCCAATGAACAGCTAGAAAACGACGGCGACCGTTCATTTGACGGTGGTTTTGTCAGCAAAGCCCTGAAACTCACTTCAGAACTGGAACTGAAAAAAGACAACTACGGGATGTTTGTCCGTGGTACAGCTTACTACGACCATGTTCTGATGAATGGTGACAACAAATGGGCAGACAACAATGCCGATGATGTTGCCAAAGGGCTCTATGACGAAACCGGCACTTTCCCGGGCTGGAGTGATGAAGTCAAGGATAATCAGGGTAAAGGAGCCAAGCTCCAGAGCGCTTACGTATTTGCTGACTGGGAGTTTGATAGCGGACAGAAGCTCAGCCTGAAACTGGGTAACCAGGTTCATAACTGGGGCGAAACCGTTTTCTACGGCGGAGGTCTTATGGATCTCAACGCCTATGATATGGCTCTGGCGACTCTACCGGGATCAGATGGTGACCTTAAGCTGGCTCAGGGCATGGTAATGGCTGATCTTGCCTTTAATGATCAGGTCTCCCTGTCAGCTTTTGCTCAATATGATTGGGAAGGCTCAATTCTACCTGGTCGAGGTACTTTTGGATCAGAGGAAGATATCTTTGTACCCGGTTCCGACGATGCTCACTATACCCTGTCAACATTCAAGCTGGATACAAATACCCTCGCAGCTCTTCAACCTGCTGGACTGACTTCCAGCCAGACAGAGATTCTAAATGCTCTCGGTGTTAACTACAGCTCTGACTTTGTAAAAGTTGCAGACGTTAGTGGCAGCCAGGATGCCAAAAACAGCGGTCAGTGGGGCGTCAAGCTGAACTTCAAGCCTGACTTCCTTAAGGATACTGAGTTTGCTCTCTATTACGCTAACTACCACTCCAGCTTGCCATTTATTCAATCCAAGGCAAGCAGTCAGGCAGTAGTAGATGGCGCTACAAGAATCGGTATTGATAATGCCACTGATGGTCCGATCAAGGACTATCTGGATGCAATTTATACTGCAACACTGGCTCAGACCGGAGGCAACACAGCTGCTGCAACCGCAGCCAGAACACAGATTCAGGGGGCTCTCACAGGCTTATATATGCTTTCCAACGGAGGCTATGCCCAAGTCGTTTACCCTGAAGATATCCGCCTTTGGGGAGCAAGCTTCAATACCAAGGTATTTGGTTACACACAGATCAAGGGTGAACTGACTTATCGTGAGAATGCTCCCATTTGGGTTGATCACCCAGAGGATCTTTTGACCAAAGCCATTGAAGGAACGGCTAACATTGGCGCAGGTCAGGACTACTCTGGTTCACAGGCCGATCCATCGACCATGAACACCCCGAATCAGTGGAACGATAACTTTGTTCGTAAGCCTATGTGGGATGCATCTTTAGCTGTCATCCAACCATTTGGTGCTGTTCTGGGAACCGATCTAATGTATGTAGTCGGTGAAGCTGCGTTTCAACAGGTTTCTGGCCTGGACGATTACGATCGTTATATAGCCAAAGGCGCTGAAGATTGGGCCGGTGATGATCCTGAAAAAGACGCCGATGATCGTCTTGATCGCTTCAGTTGGGGTTATAACCTGATGCTGGGTGCTAACTGGAATGATGTCATGATGCCAGGCTTGAACCTGGAAAGCACTATCCGCTATACCCATGATGTCAGCGGTAACTCTCACTTCACAGGTCGTTTTGAAGAAGGTGAAAAGAAGCTGAATCTGGGTCTGACCGGCAAGTATGACCAGTTTGTTGCCAAACTCTCTTTGCAGGGTGATGCAGACAACGTTCTGCGTAAAGGTACTTTCATCGGCTCATTGGGTTATACCTTCTAACTCGCCAATCAATCCCGAAAGCTGCTCAAACACTTTTCGGGATACGATAGACATAAAAACGCCCGTAGAGGATTCACTCTACGGGCGTTTTTTATTCTGGCGAGGCCTTTTGAGCCTTAACCGGAATCAGGCGTTTGGATCAATGATCACATGGGCGCCTTTCTCTGAAGCCATGTCACGGCAAGCTTTGTAGTCTGCTTCGCTGGTGATATAGAACTGGGGAGAAATCCCGGGAGCTCTACCAGATTGCTCGACATACACTGGGGTCAGTGGTTTGCACATGGGCTTGTGACTTTCTTCTTTCTCGCTGGCCAGGGCACTGCCGGAGAGCACCGCAGCCACAAGAGATACGACCAGTACTTTCATCTCAACGCATTCCTGTGATTGATAGGAGCAGGAGTTATCGGCGATGCATTCTGGAAATGAAGGCCATCCCGTCGCTGGCAGTATAGACAGCGACGAGAGGATTAAATCAGTGGGTAAATGGCAGGTCGGTGAGAAGATAACGTGTGTCGGCACTGCGGGATGCCAGTCGATTCACAGTCTCTTCATCCAGAAAAGAATTAAGACAGGTGCCTGTTACATTAAAGCCAGATCGACGACACCAGCTGGAAATAGCTTCATCCGCCTCTATCCCACTGCTTACTGAACGAGCTGCCATAGACATAGCTGTACTCAAATAGATGGCCGAGTGGGCATTTTGTGCAGGCACATAAGCCAGCAGATAAAGCTGGTTTTTGGCAATAGCTTTCTGAGCCCAGCCGGGCAGCAAGGACACATCTTCCATCCAGCTCCCCTTTACCCGATGAAAGTCGATATAACGCAGCTTATGGCGCCATCGCATCTGCTCCAGCTGTTCAGGCCAGGTTCCACGAATTCCTGAGTAAGGTGATTTAATTGAACTGCCTACGGATAAAGCAAATTTTGTAATGGCCAGTTTGAAGTGCAACAAGTGTTGTTCAAGAGCAGAGAAACCAAACTCATGATGATTGGCAGGAAAATCCTTTCTCTTGATTTTATTCATTGAATCAGCCTCTTTGTTATTGTTGTTTTTATTCTTGAATTACGGCTGCCTTCTTATTTTTACTGTTTTTACCTAAAAGATGCAAAGTCCTACATACATTTTTCTGTACCCCCCCTAATAAACGACAAATATCATTCAATAATAATGAGCATTCAAAAACGAAATCTTGATTTCGTTAATCACTTATTCTTAATTACCTTATGCATGTATATATTCTCTCGCCCAATCAGGCATTCGAATACCCACCATAAATAAATCACATGCCTTAACTATCATCCGTAAAGTAGATAGAAATAGATACATGAAAATCACTCTAAAAAATGTTCTGTTAACAGCAGGGGCTCTTTCATTCAGCAGCTTCACACTGTCCGCTACGGATGGTCGCCTGGGCCAGGAATCGAGTGCAGTGGTAGATGTCAACCTATCGGTCAGTCCGGTTGTCAGAATCTGGGGACTTGAGGACTTTTCATTCACAACACCGGCAAACATGCAAAATGACCTTCAGGAAGAGAAAGCTTTCTGTATCTACTCCAATACACGTTCAGGCGATTACAAACTGGTAGCTTCTGTTCATGGCAAAAAAGACTTTGAACTGACAAACCAGCAGTCCGCTCCAGGCAATAAAGATAGCATTCCCTACTCCATTGGTTTCAAGGGTGCTGATGATGAATACAGAGACCTTTATATTGGCGAACACTATGGCAGTAATGTTGGAGCCAAAAATCCTTCCCCTACCCTGGAATGTGATACAGGTATCGCCAATGCCAATCTGAAAGTATTGATCCCCGCTGATAATTACATTCAAGCCAAAGAAGGCGAATACAACCAGACAGTCACTTTGACGGTTACTCCTAATTAATGAAAGGGAAGTTCATCCTGATGTTCACCCTGATGGGGTGGCTGACCAATGCTATGGCAGCCTCTTCATCAGGACATCATGTCCAGGCTTTTCTTGGACAGTTTTCCCAGAAAAGACTGTATCTGAATCGCGGTAATGCCTGGCAGAGCCAGAGTCGCTTTTGTGCATGGCGCTTTCCCGATAATCCAAATCAGCGTTATTACTACACGCAGATTACCTGCGCTGCTGGCAGTGAAGGGAACTGCAGTAACAACTATCAATTTCAGCTTAAGCCAGTAACCGGTAACGGACAGGCTATACCTGCGGATGTTTATTACAAGCCCAGCGCTAAAGCCTCCTGGCAGAAGGTGGAATACCACAGAATGATTCCTAACGATCAGTCGCAATCCCGCAGCTGCTCTCATGCCTGGAATCAAAAGTCTATCAAGGTGGAGATACCATTGAATGCCATCGATAGACAGGCCATCAAACCGGGCCGATATCATCTGGGTTTGAGCGTGCAAATGAGACCTTGGGAAAATCCATCTGACATTATTCAAAATAAAAGAGTTGATGTATTCATGAACGTCAGAGAGCAGATCAAAATCTCTGGCATGAAGGATATCAACTTCCGCTGGACCCCGGGTCAGAACCAGGCCATTAAATCAGATAACAGACATTGTGTTTTTGTAAGAGGCGGAGGCCTGTACCGGGTCGCTATTGATTCCCAGAATGATTCAACCCGTTTTTATCTTTCAGGCAGCGGTGAAAAAATCCCTTATCAACTGGGTTACAAGAATGGTAATCGCCGGGCTGAATGGATTAATCGACCGGGACAACTTAACAGGCTATTCCAGGGCAGTCACATACAGGACTGTTCGGGCCATGGCTTCAACGCCAATTTGATTTTCAAATCAAACATTCCTTCTAAGACTCTGTCTGGCAACTACTCAGACAGAATCACCATAACGGTACAGGCGCAGTAAGAGCTTTATTAAACCCTGATGCTTTATCTGTTTATTTTTAAGAACAATCACACCCTATGGTTGTTATTATCCCGTATACTAAAAGACTCGTTCTTTCTTCAAATGCTTTTGGGGTTGGCAAGCTATCTTGTTTTCCTTCCAACTGTTTATTCAATGGATGATGTGCCAGCAGGGTTTGAAACACTTTCTGCCCCTCAAACAACATCTGTCGATATCTATTACGGAAACCGGTTTCTGACGTCAGTATTGGCTACTTACACTCCAGATTCTATAACACTCTCACAGGCAGAAAGAATCAGTAGCCTGATTCCCAGGGTAAATAATAAAACGCTTATTACTGAATTACTGTCTCATGAACACCCCTTGAATTCTGACAGAGTCTGTGAGTTTGAACGTTCAAAAAACTGCGGCTATATCAACCCTGAAAGCGTGGGCTTGATCTTTGACGAAAACCGGTTTCGGGTTGATCTGTTTATACATCCAGATTATCTGGATACCCGCCCCGCCAAAAAGAACAAATATTTACCTGCCTCAGAGTCTGAACTCTCTCTGATGCAAAACTTCAGCTCAAACTTTTCGGGTTATGACGCCAGTACAAACTTTAATAACAGTCCTCAGACAAACTATACCCTGTACAGTCAGAGCCTGATTTCCAAAGGTGAAAACAGTTTTCAACTGAGTTGGGATTATTCCAGAGAGAATCGAATGAGTGTCAGCCGACTGCACTTTAACCGGAACTTTCAAGGCCGAGAGTTTCAGGCAGGTTTGCTCAACACCTCAGGATTTGGTCAAACCTTCAGCCCCTCTCACAGTATCTGGGGTGCTCGCTGGACCTCTTCATACGATACACGTTTGGACAGGGAGCTGACTCAAGGCTCCCCGCTGGATATCTTTCTGCCTTCACGAAGCAGAGTTGAAATCCTGAAAGACGGCCGACTCCTGAGCAGTGCCCTGATGGAAGCAGGTAGCCAACAAATCGATACCTCAAGTTTCCCGGCCGGAGCTTATAATCTGGAGATTCGCATTTACAGCGAGACTGGTTCCCTGATTCGTGAAGAGACACGATTTTTTGCTCGACAATCTCGTCTGCCCCCTGCCGGTGAACTTGAGTTTTTCATTGAGGCTGGACAAGCTACCCGCGTCGATCATGAAGGTGCTTTGCCCGAAACATTTAATACACTGCTTGCCAGAGCGGGAGTTAACCGCCGAGTTACAGATAATCTCGCAGCTTCAATTGCAACCACCCAATCTACGGATCAGGGACTGATTGAAGGCAGTCTCTATTATCTTGGAAAGGGTTATGATCTTTCGGGTTCTGTAATGTATTCCGATGACAATCATTACGGGGTCAATCTTGGCAGTCAGGTACAGTGGAAGAGTCTTTCAGTCTATGCCAACTATATGCGACTGTGGAGTGATACCCCGGAGTTACCCGGAGATCAGTTCTATCTGTTGCCAGAAGCATTTTCCCAGGCCAGTGTCAGCGCCAACTATCTTATTGGACAGGCTATGATCTCCTACCGGTTAACACAGCTGGAACGAGCCGACAGAAAGGAAAACATCAATACCCTCAGCTACAGTCAGCCTCTCTTTAAAAGCAACGACTACTCTGCTTCCATAAAGCTGGAATATAGCTTGGGTGAATACAGCAATATGATGCTGGCGAGCATAGAGCTGCGGAGAGATCAGGGGAACTGGAGCTTTGACGCTACTCCAGAGTTGCTTTATGTGGAGAACGAAGAGTCCCAATCGAATCAGACTCAGCTGAAGCTAAATGCAAACTATGATAAGCAACTTGAAAATAGCCCTGATTCAGTTTCAGTAAACCTTCTGGCCGAGCAAAACGGGTCTGACTCTGTCATTGGAGCAGGTGCTCGATACAGTTCCAGCTACGGTCAAGCCAGTGCTGATATCAACCATTATGATGGTCAGCAAGCCCGATCCACCAGCTATGTAGCGAATGCCTCTACCGGTTTTCTGACGAATGGAGAAACCTTTGCTTTTATTGGCGGAACGCCTTCTGAAAGTGCCATAGCCATAGAAGTCGAAGGTTCATCATCTGAAGATGTTTTTGATGTCATGGTGGATGGTCAGAATCACGGCACCATCAGAGGTGGGAAGATGTCAGCCATCAGCCTGCCCGCCTATGCCCAGTACAAAGTGGCTCTAAAACCCGCCAGTGAGTACAGCTATGACATCGATGAACGTGACCAGATAGTCGCTCTGTACCCGGGCAATGTGGAGAGCCTTCACTATGAAGCCAGGAAGTATCTGACTCTGTTCGGCCGCATCAAAAGCCCTGACGGCTCTGTTATGAAGAATGCTGTGATTAATGGAGGAGCAACACGGGGCAGCAGTAATGAATATGGCTTGTTCCAGGTGCAAGTCGAAAAAGATGACACAGAATTGACCTTCTTTAATGCTGAAGGCAACTGCACACTGTTACTGGATCCTGAAGAACTGGACAAACCTTATATCAACATGGGTGAAGCAACTTGTAGCTAGTGAAACTAACGCTAAACCCCATACCGTTCGCACTGAGCCTGTCGAAGTGCATTACCCGTATCCTTCGACAAGCTTGTATGTTTAACCTGTCTCTAATTATTTGTATAAAGTTAGAGGCGGGGGTGAGGGGCATCGACTGCTTACTGCCTTTCGGACAGACTGACTGAGAAATCCCCACCCACAAGCATGAGCGACGATTAGGAGCACTCCTACCTTACGGTAGACAATTTTTGCAAGCTAACGCCAGCTTGTGGTCACCCCCCCCCCGTATGAAGATTAGATCTAGGTGACCGTTATGGAAACAATACTTAACTTCATTGGTATTGATGTGTCTTCTCAATGGTTAGACATTTGTAGTCAGGATGGTTCTTTCAAACGTATTGCTAATTCACCCACAGAGATCACGGAGTGGGTTCTCTCTCTGCCCCAGTCAACAGCCCTGGCTATGGAAGCAACGGGCTGTTACCACCAGCTACTGGCCTCTATTGCGTTCGAAAGAGTCCACGAAGTCTATGTGCTCAACCCCAGAGATGTACATTACTACGCCAAAGGKATTGGGCGCCGTCAAAAAAATGATAAAACAGATGCTGAAATCATACGGCGCTATTTGTGCAATGAATATGAGCACCTCAGACCCTGGGAGCCTGCTACAAGCAATCAGACACTCATCAGAGTACTGACTACCCACCGTGCAACGGTAGTCAGGCATAAGCAGGCTATTTCAATGACATGCAAAGATTTACCCATTGAGCTGGATGCCCTCAATGAGGCTTTGATGGCTCTGAAAAAGCTCATTGATGAACTGGAAAGAACCCTTGTCGCTGCTATGAAAAACGAAAGTACAGAGCAGCAGAAAAGTTTTAAGGCCATAAAGAGCATCCCTGGATTTGGAGAATTAAGTGCTGCTTTTTTTGCCAATGAAATAGCCGGGGGGAATTTCAAGACAGTCGATCAATTCATAGCATTCCTTGGCCTCGATCTGCGATACAAGGATTCGGGCAAAAAGCACGGGCGTAGAAAGCTGAGTAAGCAGGGTTTAAGCGAAGGGCGCCGTTTGCTTTACAATGTGGCCATGGCAGCCAGTCGTGGGGCATTTAAAGCGATGTATGAGCACTATGCATCAAGAATGACTTGTACCCAGGCTTTGGTAGCCGTGATGCGCAAGCTGATACGTATAGCATTCAGCGTATGGCGTAGCCAAAAGACATTCGATATGGCTCAATATCATTCCCCCATTATGCAAAAAGCTATGCTGTCTGATTAAAGACCTAAGGCTCTTGCAGTGGAGAGTTTCTCACCGATGAGGCTCTAATTTCTTATGTAATTACTAAAAGCAGGTTGACAAGAAACATAGAGCCTCAGTGCGAACGGTAAGGGGTATAACACTTGGGTGAACTAGGATTCTTTCTCTGAGGTGTCGGCTTTTTTGCCATAGACAATCACATTGGATGAGTGATCAATGGGAGCCTGAATATAAAGAACAATCTTTTTGATGGAACGGTAATGGTCAGGAATCGGGAAATCTCTGGTTTCCAACCCGGCCATGATCTTCTTTTGAATGCTCAGGTTAATTACGTGCCCGTCACTCAGGTGCACTTTGGCAGAGCGAATCTTCAAGTTGCCACGGGTTATATGAAACTTCAGAGATTTGAAGGGGACATTCTTGGCTTCAGAAATTACTCTGACGGTCACTGTGTCATCAGTCGGGATGATCTGTTTTTCACCTATTCTCTGCCAGTCACCTTCAGAAGCAGCCTGAAGGGTCATTGAGAATAAAAGTACCAGGCCTGCCAGGAAGGCTTGATAAAACCGGACTGGTGTTTGTAATCGCATCTTATACTCCTTACTTCTCATCACGCATTGGGTGCGGAACATGCACAGTAGGGAGGCCATGAAAGACAGTGTCTTTTAGCCTCCTGTAAAGGAATAGAGACAAATCAATTGTGATAAAGCCTAGAGCCTAGCTGGTTTTAGTCATTCTGTTATTTTTTTTAAGCAGACCACCGTTCTGTATGCACCGATCAGAAGCTATATAGACACCCTTTCAATTCACAAGAAATGAAAGGGGCCGAGTTCAGGGTTGCTTGGAGTGGTTTACAGGATTGATGGATGAGTGCCACTGAACGGGAAACTTCATTGAGAACTGGAATTTTTGGCCGTCCTCACCCTTGGGCTGATACATCTGTTCTGTCCAGCTCAATCTTCCCTGCCGGTCGAGAATAAGAACACTGGTGTTACGAGTGCCATAGTTTTCGCTGGCGATAAAACAGCTGGATAAAAACTTTTCCCGCTCCTGACCCACACCGGTTTCCGGCAACTGATCATCAGGGGCTTTGGTGCCATTATGCATCATGGCGATCAAATCATCCGGCTCAGGCTTTTGATGCTGTTCCAGATGCTGCTCCAGGCCCTGACGCACTCTTTCCAGCTTGGGCCAGGGCGTGTTCAGAAGATGGTTGCTCAGGGCATGGAAACCTGGTTTAAGAGAGACAACACTGCCCATCCGATTGGAGTAGTAATACAAACCGCTTGCATCACCAACCAGCAGGTTGAAGCCAGAATACTGATCGGCAGCACTGTGAATCTGGCTCAGGTATTCCTTGGGTGAAAGCTCACTGCTCAGAAAGTCACTGACCAGTGCTCCTCTAGAAAGTACACCGGGTCGAATAGGAAACTCCCTGAAATTAGTGACAGCAGCAATACGGCCTTTGCGGCTCAATGCCAGCCAGCTGCCGCCTGCTTCCAGATCTCGGCCACCGAGAATCTCAGGATTGTCTTCCCAGAAGTGGACCGTTTTAGCCGGTCGCTCATAAAACTCATCGCGGTTGGCCACCAGAATCAGTGGGTATTGGGCATCCGGTTGCCAGGACAGGGAAATCAGACACATAGCTGGGAATCATCTCTTTTTTATCTGCACTGCTTATCTCTTATAAGCAGTCTGGAGCTGAAAATGTCGCTTGGCGAACACTGAAAATATCTACAGTTACACAATAGCGACGCTCTTTTATAAAAAGATATACGGTGCTTTAGCTCATTCTGATTCAAATGTTATCACATCCATTATCGGGTTTTCTGGCGACCACTAAAATCCGTTCCTGCACTGTTTTGATCTCACCCTTCTTGTCTTGTTGATCAATCAATCGCTGAAGCGTTCTGCTGTCTTTTACTGGGTCGAAGTTTCTGACGATGGGCACTTGCTCCAAAAAGTATTTCAGTGCTTCAGGGCTGTACCAGGTTCGCCATCGCCCAATACGAATGGAAAAGCAGTCTGTGAGCTGACGAATTCGGTTGTAGCGCTGGATGTAGACTGAGTGATCAATAAGGTTAAGGCTTTGTCCTCGCCAGCCGTCTTCATCCCGGCCAAAGGCTTGCTTGATGCTGGCCTGATCTCTTTCTGTCGAGGTTTCCAGAAGGTAGTAGCCTCCAGGCTTAAGAACTCGGAACACTTCTTCTTCAACGGCATTTGGCGCCATGATCGCGGTGACGAAATCAAAGCTTTCATTTGGAAACGGAATACTCGATGACCGCCCTTTCAGCAGACCTACATGTTTAAAGCTGGACTTCAGAATATTTTCCTGAGCTTTGGCGAGCATGGAGTCATTGATTTCCAGTCCGGTCAGGGAGTTGACGTGTTTCGCTAAAGGAAGCCACTTAAACAGGCTGCCGCAGCCTAAATCCAGACAGTGAAAGTCTGGTTGGCAGATGCCCTTTATTTCTTCTTGTATGTTCCAGGGTCTGGGCTCCTGCCTGCCGCGAATCAGTTGGGATTCATAGTCGGTAAATGCCATTTCGTTTCATTTCTTATTAAACTGGAGAAGTTAATCTATAGCAGAGGGGGAAAGACAATGAGTAAAACGATAACCGCTGCTGTGGTCCAGATGTGTTCTGGGCCGGATGTTCAGGCCAATTTGAAACAGGCTGATGACCTTTTGTCTGGCGTGGATATATCTCCTGAACTGATTGTTCTGCCGGAATGTTTTGCCCAGATGGGTGGGGATATTCCCGTTCTGGGTAAAAACAACAGTGTTGTTAGAAACTGGATGTCTCGAGTGGCTCGACAGTCAAAAGCCTGGCTGGTGGGAGGCTCCATTCCCTGTGTGGTCAATGAAGGAGAAAACAGTCGGGCTTCCTGTTTTGTATATGACCCTGAAGGCCTTGAAGTGAGCCGTTATGACAAGATTCATCTGTTTAATGCGGATGTTTCTGATGGCACAAATCGGTACCGGGAGTCTGACGATTACTCTGCCGGTTCGGACCTTGAAGTGATTGATATGGATTTCGCCAGAACCGGACTATCCATTTGCTACGATGTTCGTTTTCCTGAACTTTACCGAAAGCTCCGATCGGAAGGGGCTGAAATCTATACGGTGCCTTCAGCTTTTACCAAAGTGACCGGTCAGGCACATTGGGAACCTTTGCTACGAGCCAGAGCCATTGAAAATCAATGTTATATTTTGGCGGCCAATCAGGGGGGGATTCACCCTAATCAGAGGGAAACCTGGGGGCACAGCATGATTATTTCTCCCTGGGGAGAGGTTCTGGCAGAAGCCGGTGAAGATCCCTGCGTGCTGATGGCTGAACTGGATATAAAGGCACTGAGGGAAATCAGGCAACAAATGCCCTGTTTTGACCATCGGGTGCTGTGATTGCTGTATTTCTATACTTTCAGTATTCAAGAGTAAATGACAGGACGTCATCATGCCTTCTCAAGGAATCAATCCCGGTCAGAATATGTTTCGTTCCGACAGTACTTTGACGAATTCAACCGATTCGGAGTGGGGTATTGATCCTGATGATGAACTGAGAATTTCTGCCGGGAAATCACTGGAGCTCAACAAAAAGGTGGGTGCCTTCAGGGCAAGAACGGTTAAAGAAGTAGAAAGTAAGCAGAAGCACTTTAAGCCTCCCGAGTCATCCAAAGATGGGCCGGTTAATAATCAGCGCTTGAAGTATGTCTGGCTAAGAGGCGTAGGCAAGTTGATGGGGCTGTTCGGCAAAGAGACAGCGGTCTACCAAAAGCCATTAAAAGACATCGCCTACCCAAAGCCCAAGCCGGAGCCCCTTGAGAATCCCGATGAGGTTCAGGTAGATATTTTTACACCGGATAAGAATCTCGCTAATTATCTGACGGGCTCCGATCCAGTCTTTGTTAGACCTGAAAGTGATCGTCCACTTTTCAATGCCAGTGAACCCATTCCTGAAGATGTCAGACAATCCGATAGCCGGGCAACTTGTTACCTGTTAAGTGCTCTGGCTTCCTATGCGGCTTCACCTGTTGGCAAGCAATTGCTGTTGAATAATATCCACCCTTTAAAGCCGGGCTATGCTCTGGTCAGGTTTCATGACCCGGGTCTGGAGCAGGCCATTCAGGTGATGGTGAAAACGGATCGTCTGGTGGACGAGCAGGGGACGGATTTATATTCCTTTGATAATGAAAGTCAGGCAGGCTGGGTCGGTACTGTTGAAAAAGCTTTCCATGCCTTTCGCACTTCTATGAAAGAGCGTATTGAAAGTTTTAGCAGGGTTGCCAAGAGTGACAAGGATCGTGAGGCTGAAATCCACTTTAACGCGCTTTTAGAGGATTTGATTGATAAAGGTGAAGATCATACGACTCTGGATCACTCTCATATCTTTAAAGCCATTCGCTTTCTGCCACCTATGCCTGAGGGCAAAGTACCTAAAGGTTTGACTCAGGATTTCCACTCTCCGGTCCTGTTCAATCAGGATGACCTCTCAGACAAGCAAAGCCTGGAACTACTGAAAGCGAATGTTGAAAATGGTGTGCCGATGATTCTTGGCACTCGCAGTGGTGTTGTTGGAATGGCCAATGCTATTCAATCGGGTACTCCTACTGATCATGCTGTTGCGGTATTGGGACCGGCAACCGCTATGGCGAATGGGAAGCCTGTTGAAGGCTTGCTGATTTATGATACCTATGGTGATTCGCTGGATGGTGGCAGTCAGGTGGATCATTTTTCCCCCACTCTGAAACCCGTAAGGCAGGACAGTGGTATTGGGTCAATGCCTTCGGACAGTCCCGCTCTTGCTTCAGAGTTTGAAGCTGCCTTTGAGTGGGTCGACCTTCCCGATATGCCTTCTCCTGAGTCAGACCCGGAGCTGGACGGGTTTGATGTAGTGGGTCTGGACGATCTGCTGGAAACAGATGAAGTGGAAAATGATTTTGGTTTTGAAAAAGTGGAAGGCTCTGGAGATAAGCAGTTATTAACCAAAGCATCCGGAAGGGCCGTTCGATTCTTTCCTTACAGTGATCTGCACAAGTACTTCTCAAGAGGTGCAACGGCAGTAGGAGGATTCAGGCCAAAGCAAGCTTCAGCCTGAACAATAAAGCCCGATCAGTGAGCGTAATTCGCCAGTGTTTCCAGCAATCTTCTCTGGGCATTTCTACGACGCTGGCCTCTTGATGGTTTGTTCTGGAGGTAGTGACCATCACTTTGCAGTTGCCAGCTTCTGGTGTTGTCTGAAACGTACAGTTCCAGCTCTTTCTTCACCCGAGCTGATAGCTTGGGTTCCTCTATCGGGAAGCAGGTCTCAACACGCATATCCAGATTACGCACCATGCCATCCGCACTGGAACAGTAAACGCGGAAATCTCCTTCGTTTTCAAAGTAGAAGACCCGGGTATGCTCCAGAAAACGGCCAACAATAGAACGTACCTGAATATTATCAGATAAGCCCGGAATACCAGGACGCAGACAGCAGATGCCACGAATGATCAGCTGGACCTCAACGCCTGCCTGAGAAGCGCGGTAAAGCGCCTTGATCAGGTGGCTTTCAGTCAGTGAGTTCACTTTAATAATGACGCGGGCAGGCTTGCCTTCTTTGGCATTAGCGGCTTCCTGATTGATCAGTTCGATCAGGCTTTTCTTCAGCGTGAATGGGGCATGGAACAGTTTGCGAACACGTACCGCTTTACCCATGCCGGTCAACTGCTGGAAGATTTTTCGAACATCATTGGTGATGTCCTTATCGCAGGTCAGCAAGCTGTAGTCGGTATACAGTCGGGCGTTTCCGGCGTGGTAGTTTCCAGTACCCAGATGCGCATAGCGTTGGATCTTCTTGCCCTCGCGACGAACAATCAGAATCATCTTCGCATGGGTTTTATAAGCCACGACGCCATAAACAATAACGGCACCGGCTTCCTGAAGTCTTCTGGCCAGAGCCATGTTTTCTTCTTCGTCAAAACGGGCACGAATTTCTACGATAACGGTGACTTCTTTACCCTTTCTGGCAGCTTCTACCAGAGCATCGACCATTTCTGAGCGGGCACCGGTTCGATACAGGGTTTGTCGGATGGCCAGAACATTGGGATCTTTGGCGGCCTGGCGCAACATATCCACAACCGGCGTGAACGACTCGAAGGGGTGATGCAAAAGGATATCGGACTTGCGAATAGCGTCCAGTACATTGACTGAACGGTTGCTTCGGGTCTGAAGAGCCTTTGGGTAGCCGGGTGTAAAGCTTGGGAACGTCAGATGGTCAAACTCAGGCGCTTCCTCGTTACAGACAGACATCATGCGGGTCAGGTTGACCGGACCGTTTACACGGTAGAGTTCATCGTCTGTCAGGCCAAACTCTTTCAGCAGGAAATCAACCAGTGGCTGGGGGCAGTTATCCACAACTTCCAGACGCACCGCTTCACCGTAACGACGGGAGAGCAATTCACCCTGCAGGGCTTTGGCCAGATCTTCTACTTCATCTTCAAGGTCCAGGTCACTGTTTCGGGTCAGTCGAAACTGGTAACAGCCCTTGATGGTCATGCCCGGGAAAAGATCCTGCATGTGCAAGTGGATGATAGACGACAGGAATACATAATTTTTGCCGCCCTTATCACAGACATCATCAGGCAGCAGAACTACCCGAGGAAGGGATCTTGGTGCAGGAATGATTGCCATACCGGTTTCGCGGCCAAAAGCATCCTTACCTTCCATCGCCACGATAAAGCAGAGGAGCTTGTTGGCCAGTCTTGGGAACGGGTGAGCAGGGTCCAGTCCAATAGGGCTGATGATCGGCATCACTTCGTTGTAGAAAAAACGTTTAATCCAGGCTCTTTGTTTATCGTTCAACTGGTTGCGACGAATAAACCGGATGCCCTGCTTGGCCAATCTGGGCAGCAGCTTATCGTTCAGGACTTCATACTGAAGCTGAACATTTTCCTTAGCCTGGTTGCTGATCTCTTTCAGTACGGCCTGGGGACCCAGTCCATCCAGACCTACCTGTTCACGGGCAAACTCAATCTGCTGCATCAGGCCGGCCACACGGATTTCAAAAAACTCATCCATGTTAGAGCTGTAAATCAGCAAAAATCGGAGACGCTCTATCAGAGGATGATCGTCATTCAGTGCCTGTTCCAGTACGCGACGATTGAACTGCAGGTGGCTCAGCTCCCTGTTGATGTAGTATTCCGGGTTGCTGAGGTCGGTAATGCGTGGAGCAGGGGCTGCTGGCACCAGGCTCTCTTTTGCGGTGTTCTGGGATTCGGGGAGTTCCCGGTCTTGTGAATTATCCATGGGACCTCTTACTACATCGGTAATGGCGACAGTAGCCGGATTAACTGTGGATTGTTGTTGTACCGCGATTGTACGATGTTTTGCTGGCTGAGTTGAGTAACAAACCATCAGAACTTATGAAATTGCCAGTGGTATCAACGCCTCGCACCGAAGCGGCTGAAAAATGTTGATACCCAATCGCTGGCTCGAAGTATTTAACAAAGCGATATGACAGTCTTATGACAATCAAGCACAGTTCATGCCAGAGCTTCCAGATACGCTCTTCATTGGATTGTACCTGGAGCCTTGAGTTCCCTGGAATGACCGTAATCCCGTTATTGTTTCAGCAAACGGGCTGCTTCCTTTGCATAGTAAGTCAGAATGGCATCGGCTCCGGCACGTTTAAAGCAGAGCAGAGACTCCATCATGATCGCATTGCGGTCCAGCCAGCCGTTGGCAATAGCCGCCTGATGCATGGCGTATTCACCGCTGACCTGATAAACAAAAGTGGGTGCCTTGAACTCATCTTTTGCTCTTCTAACCACATCCAGATAGGGCATGCCGGGCTTCACCATAATCATGTCCGCGCCTTCATTCAGGTCAGCGGCTATCTCATGCAGTGCCTCATCAATGTTGGCCACATCCATCTGGAAGTTATGTTTGTTGCTCTTGCCAAGGTTGCCAGCAGAGCCCACAGCATCGCGAAATGGGCCATAGTAGCTGGAGGCATATTTAGCGGAGTAAGCCAGAATACGGGTATTCAGGTGGCCAGTTTCTTCCAGCCGGGTACGAATAGCAGCAATTCTGCCGTCCATCATGTCCGAAGGAGCCACAATGTCTGCTCCGGCTTCAGCATGAGACAGAGCCTGCTTGACGAGCACATCCACTGTTGGGTCGTTCACAACGTAGCCAGTTTCATCAATCAGGCCGTCCAACCCGTGGCTTGTGAAAGGGTCCAGCGCTACATCAGTAATAATGCCCAGCTCGGGCAGCTTTTGCTTTAGCTCACGAACCGCTCGCTGCACCAGACCTTCCGGATTCCAGGCTTCTGCTGCATCGTCTGATTTTTTTTCGGCAGGAGTGACCGGGAACAGGGCAATGGCCGGAATACCCAGCTCCAGAAGCTCTTCACCTTCGCGAATCAGTTCATCGACCGTCATCCGCTCAATGCCGGGCATGGAAGGGATGGCTTCCCGGTGGTTCTGACCTTCCAGAATGAATACGGGGTAGATCAGGTCATCCGGACTGAGGCGATTTTCACGCATCAGGCGACGGGAGAAATCATCAAAACGCATCCGTCTTGGACGGCTGGTTGGAAAAGGTCGCTGGATCATGTTCGTACTCGTATAGCTATTGTCTTTCATCCGTTAGTGCCAGTACTAGCCTGACCTGAAGGGAGATTCTACTCCATAGGTGGGAATGTCCCGTTCATGACGTTTGAAACCAAATGAGTGTGGCTAACGTAAAGTCTGACAGGCATTATACGAAAAAGACTCGATTTAAGCAGTCTATGGATTCTCCCCGAAAAGCCGTTAAACAGTTCGGGAGATTTCAGGCTAAGGGCAAATTTATGAATAAAAGCAAAGTCATCCTGTTATTGGCCATTGTCGCAGCCATAGCGGCCTTCTTTATGCTGGATGCACAGCAATACCTTACTCGCGAATATTTTCAGTCGCTCTACAGTGATAATCCGGTACTGACCGTAGGCGTATTCTTTGCCATCTATGTGGCGGTGACGAGTCTGTCTCTGCCAGGTGCTGCTTTGCTGACTCTGGTGGGCGGAGCCATATTCGGACTGACCACAGGACTGATCGTGATCTCCTTTGCCAGCACGATTGGCGCCACACTGGCTTTCCTGATTTCCAGAACCCTGTTGCGTGAATGGGTTCAAAACAAGTTTGGCAACTACCTTGAGACCATCAATAACGGGGTTGAGAAAGATGGACTGTTCTATCTGCTGACTCTGAGATTGATTCCTGCTGTCCCATTCTTCGTGATTAACCTGGTGATGGGCCTGACTCCCATGAAAGCCAGAACCTTCTACTGGGTCAGCCAGCTGGGCATGCTGCCCGGTACTGCTGTTTATGTGAATGCAGGGGCTCAGTTAGGGCAGGTTCAGGAATTGTCCGTCAGTGGCATTCTGACACCCGGACTGATTGGTTCTTTCGTATTGCTGGGGATCTTTCCCTGGTTGGCCCGTAAAGGGATTGCTCTGGTCAAAAAGAATAAAGGGGAGTAATAAGTCATGTTTGGTAATTCCGGTGTTTACAAGGGCTTCAGGAAACCCCGCAAGTTTGATAACAATCTGACGGTGATTGGAGCAGGTTCAGCAGGTCTGGTGAGCAGCTACATTGCTGCTGCGGTGAAAGCAAAAGTTACTCTGATCGAAAAGCACAGAATGGGTGGCGACTGCCTGAATACAGGCTGTGTTCCCAGCAAAGCACTGATTCGTTCGGCGAAAATGGCTCACTATATGAAGCGTGCCAATGAGTTCGGGTTGGAAAATGCCCAGGCGGATGTGAATTTCTCAGCGGTGATGGAGCGGGTTCAGTCTGTGATTAAACAGGTGGAGCCTCATGATTCGGTAGAGCGTTATACCGGTCTGGGCGTGAACTGTGTCACCGGCGCTGCCAAGCTTGTCAGTCCCTGGGAAATTGAAGTGGATGGCAAACGGATTTCCAGCCGCAATATCATCATTGCCAGCGGTGGCAGACCTTTTGTGCCACCGTTACCGGGTGTTGAACAGATCACTCATTACACGTCTGACACCATCTGGGACATTCGGGAGAAACCTGAAAAACTGCTGGTGATTGGTGGAGGCCCTATCGGTTGTGAATTAACCCAGGCTTTCACGCGTCTTGATGTGAATGTTATCCAGCTGGATCATGGACCTCGTTTGCTGCATCGGGAAGACCCGGATGTTTCCGTAGAGGTGATGAGCCAATTCCGTAAAGACGGCGTTGATTTGAGGCTAGGGCATGAAACCCGCTCATTTCATAAAGACGGTAACAGACAGTGGCTGGTGGCCGAGCATGAAGGGCAAAAGGTTGAAATAGATTTTGATGCAGTTCTGTTTGCCACTGGACGTAAAGCCAATACCGGAAGCCTTGGACTTGAAACGCTAGGTATTGAAACCACTGATCGTGGAACCATCGCCGTCAACGAACACCTGCAGACAAGATTCCCTAACATCTATGCCTGCGGTGACGTGGCAGGTCCTTACCAGTTCACCCATGCTGCGGCTCATCAGGCCTGGTATGCCTCTGTAAACGCGCTATTTGGACGCTTCAAGAAATTCAAAGTCGACTATTCCGTCATGCCCTGGTGCACCTTTACTGATCCTGAAGTGGCCAGAGTGGGGCTTAATGAAACAGAAGCCAAGGAACAAGGTATTCCCTATGAAGTGACCCGTTATGGCATTGATGATCTGGACAGGGCCATTGCTGATGAAGAAGCCAGAGGGTTTATCAAAGTTCTGACCAAGCCGGGCAGCGATAAAATTCTGGGTTGTACCATTGTCGGTTATCACGCTGGCGAGCTGATTACAGAATACATCACAGCGATGAAGCACGGTCTTGGCATGAACAAGATTCTGGGCACCATTCATATCTATCCAACACTCAGTGAGTCCAACAAGTACGCTGCCGGTGAGTGGAAGCGAGCTCACGCTCCAGAAGGCTTGTTAAAGTGGGTTAAAAAGTACCACGACTGGATGAGAAGCTAGTCTATCCAGCCCCTGACTGTACTAGATTTATGGTAAAGGGCCTCTTGATGGAGGCCTGCTTACAGGGAAGTCAGGAGCAAGATGCCCCAACCCAGCATTTCACAATCAGGGATTTATCCTACCCTCCCCAAAACCACAGGAACGGATTCAGCCCCTGTTACTCCGCAGAAGGCTGAAAATCCCGGCCGCCTTAATCGTGACTCTTTAACCACTGTTGATCCAAAAGTCAGCCTGAATAATGGCAGCCTCGAACCTTCCAGTCTCTCTGGCAGTAGCTTGTCTGATCATGACATCCAGGTGGTTTCGCCCGAAGATGTTGAGAAAAAACTGCCCTCTGAACCTTCCCGTGAAGAACAGCTTTTTTCCAAAGCCAGTGATATCCGGGAAAGGGTTTCTCTGGCAGGCTCCAGAGCAAGACCTCGAGTAGATAGAAGCAGCAAAGACGCCCTGGCATCTGCTTTGAAGGATGCTAATTCATCATTGAAGGAAGCTAAAAAGCTTCAATCTGAAGCTCACAGTCTGGCCAAGCAGGGTGTGCTAGAGGAAAACCTGTTGGATTCGGGTCTTGGTGGTAAGAGAATGACTACGGCTGAAAGACATGCCAGCTGGGCCGCCAGCGAAGCAGATCATCTGGTCAGTACCCGTAAGCAGGAAGTGAAAGATCTGGAGCAGGCTCAAAAAGACCTGAAAACAGAGAAAAAGAAGGCTGCAAAGGCTGATAAGAGAGCCCAGCAGGCGTTACATAGTTTGCAAAAAGATGCTTCGTCTCTGGGTAGGTCGGTACCCAAGATTTGCAGTAAAGTTGTTGCAGCTAAAGATCAGTCCAGCAAAAGGTTGGGAGAAGAACTCAAATCTCTGGAAAGGGCGTTGAAGAAAGCCAATGCTCTGGCAACCCATGGTGAAAAGCTACTGGTCAAAGCTGATGAAAAACAAATGAAGCACGGGATTGATGCAACATCTGTAAGAACTGTTGTTCAGCATCATGTTTCAGAAGCCAAAACGGAAGCGGCTCGACTGGAAGTTGAAGTGGCCTCATTGAAGAAAAAAGTGAAATCAGCCCGCAAATCTGAAAAAGAAAGCAGGCACGCGCAGAGAGAAATCGATAAAAGTATTAAGCAGCAGGAAAGAACTGAGAGACAATCCGTAGGGAAAAAGTCGAAACCATCGGAAAAAACAAACGTTAGAGATGAGACTCAGCCAAAGGATGTAAAGCCAAAAGATGAAGAAAAGCAGCCTGAAGCTTCCCAGCCTCCTGTGAAAAAAACCAAAGCCACTAAGAAGGGGCGTGCAAAGCCAAAAGGATTACCAGCGCTTGACCCTAGTAAGACCCAGATGAGGGCTTTTCTCAAAGGAGTAACGCCGAACAAAGGTATGAGTGCCCGGGCGCTGGAAAAATCCATAGACGATGTGCGCAGGCCTAATGATTACCGACAGACATTGGCTGATATAGGCGCTTCAGGTCTGGATGTGAATGAAAAACTCAGGCTCAGGTCCAATCTGAGTGCTGCCATGCTGGGAGCTATGAGAGATCCTGAACAGTTCAAGTATTTCGACAAGCCTTTCATTGAACATATTATGTTTGGCAATAGTATGGTTGAGATCCAGAAGCAATATCCTGAGTCGGTGAAAAAAGATATTGAGAGAACCGAAAAAGAGACAAGGAGGAGTTAAGAGTATTCATGGAATCTGACCATCTGGAGCAACTCCAACAGAGAGTCACTGAGGCAGAAGCCTTTGAAGCTTCGATTCTGAGAAACCTGGAAGAAACCCAGCATCGGGTGGGTGAGTGCTCTGAGAGGCTGACCCGTTTGAATGGCCAGATGGCCATGCTGGAATCCAGTCAGGAAGCGGATCAAGAGCTGGCGAAGAAAATGGATTTACTTAAAACTCAGCTGGATGACGCTGAAGATGCTTATCGCGAACAGACTTCCCAAGAGTCCAGGCTACAGAAGATGGAGCTGGACGCCATCCATCATCTCAAGGTGGCCAGAAATGAGCTGAAGATTGCCCAACTCAAGTCTGGCTCTCAAAGTGATTAAAGATCCTCTTTAGTATTCCTTTCCGGAGGAGGTGTCAGTGGTAGCTCATTGGTTATGGTAATGGCTTCATCACTGCAATCCCAGGTCCATGCTTTATGACCACTGAGCTGAACATGGGCTTCCATGAGCAAACCTTTTGTGAAGTTGAACTCCCTGATAATCCAGCCAGGGTTACCCCCTGAATCATCCCCATGAGTGATCCTGAGATTTTCTGAACGAACGACATAGGTAGGGTAATGATGGTCATTAAAGGTCATTCTGATGACATGAGAGTTATTCAGACTGGTGGCTACATCTTTGATATGGCCCTGTTCCTGAGATGAGAGGGTTTTTGCAGGGAGTTTATTTTCCGTGGCAGTACCGCTAGCCGGATTGGCTGAATCCAGCCTCATCAGGCATTTGCCAAGATCAACCGTACCATACAAACCAATACCTTGATTAAAAACGGCTTCAACAGCGGTACTGGCATTGTCGGCATAATCCGCATATGTGGATGGGCTGAGAGTAAAAATCAGGCCTGAAAGTGCAATAAGGGATGGCCTACGGCACAAGCCTTTTAGATGAGGGGACTTCATGATGAATTACTCAATGAGGGGTTCGACAGGTTGCGAATGCAACAAGGAAACTATAGGCAGTGTTCAGCTATCTTCCATTGAGTTAATAGCTTGATCTGTTATGAAACGGGCTGGGTTTAGCTATAAGTGAATATTTTTTCTTATTTGTATCAGGTGTTGGTCTTTTCAGTAGAACAGCCCCAAGTGTCTTCGGACTGTTCTATGACGAGCACTATCAGGATTCTATGGCGGCAGTGCCTGATTCATGTTTGTCGGAAAACACGCGAAGACAGGCTAGAGAGGCTGCCGTAATCACTATTAGTCCTACCCAGACTATTGAAGCTACTGGTAATAATGCTGCTGTTCCTGCCAGAGCGATGCCTGTGATGCCAAAACGGAGACATTCCAGTTTCATGGCCTGATCCGGCTTTTCCATAACAGTACCGTTCAAGACAAGGTTTATACCCAGCACAGTAATCCACAGAGCATCAAACCAGGTGGGCGTAGTATGGTAAACAGCCATCAGTCCCGTCGTAGCGATAATCAGGATGAAGAACTGTACGCCTACATAGATCTGTCGGGAGCGTGAGAGCGTTGGGTCGTAATTCTGGTAGCCATGGATGTCCGGCATTTTCATAGGCGCTGCGACATCAGCGGGTCGATACCCTGTTTTTTTGAACCAGAGAGTGAATTTGTCTTTCCAGCTTTTCGTGGCCCTGGCGTCCTTCCACATATCACTGTACAAGTGCAGATTAGCCCAGAAAGGGTTCCAGCTTCTCAGTGGTTTCAAAGTGCCGTATCGAATGGATTCATAATTCTCGTCTTCTTCCTGGAACGTCCCGAAAATCCTGTCCCAGATAATGAAAACGCCTCCGTAGTTCTTATCCAGATATTTACGGTTCTTAGCGTGATGTACCCGATGGTTGGAGGGGGTGACAAAAAAATTCTCGTACCATCCCAGTTTTTTAATATGACGGGTATGAACCCAGAACTGGTAGAGCAGGTTGATCAGTCCAACGGTGAAAAAGACCAGTGGAGGAATACCCGCCACCGCCATGGGAATATAAAACAGCCAACCTAATAAAAATTTTGAACTCGACTGTCTCAGAGCCGTGGTCAGGTTGTATTCCTCACTTTGATGGTGAACGGCATGGGCAGCCCAGAGGATATTGATTTCATGACCCATGCGATGAGTCCAGTAGTAGCAGAAGTCATAGAAGACAAAAGCGACGATCCAGACCCATAGCTCTGAGCTGTCAAATTTAATCGGGGCGAGGAGTGAGAATATTCCGGTGTAGATCGCAATCTCAACAATCTTGGAGATGATGCCGCTGGTGATACTCATCATACCGGCACTGAGGCTGTTGATGGCGTCGTTCAGACGGTAGTAGTCTTTTTTCCTGATAATGGTTGCCACTACTTCCATGACAATCATCACCAGAAAGATCGGGATGGCGTAAACGATTATATCCACAGGTGCAGTCCATTCGCAGCGAAACGCTGCTTATTGTTATTTTTTTATCATGAAACATTTTCTCTCCCGGAGGAGAAAAAAGGTTTCTTTCGCTCATGGCTGTTTTCTTTTTCCTGGAGGTTTTACTCCGGAAAATAATGTCGGTGCACCTGCTGTTTTATCACAATGCCTGAAAGATTGCCTAATCAGGCGACTTAATGCTCCACTTATGCGGAGGCTTTCTTTCGGGGGATGCCCAGTCTCTGCCGGCGTTCCCAAAGGGTCTTACGACTGATTCCCAACTTCTGGGCCAGTTCGGTTTCTGTCATCTGGTCCTGATGCTCCAGTACAAAGCGCTGGAAGTAATCTTCCAGTGACAGGCCATCCTGGGTTTCAACTACGTTATCACTGCCTGCACTGCTGGCATCCGCTCTGAACAAAGTGGATTTGACCTGCACATCCAGATCCAGAGTTTCCGGTGTGATGATGTCGTCGTCGCAGAGAATAACCGCCCGCTCAATGGCGTGTTCCAGTTCACGAACGTTACCCGGCCACTGGTGCTGACAAATCGCTGCCATAGCTTCCGGAGAGTAGGAATAGACTTCCAGCTCCATCTTGTTGCAGACCTTTTCCAGCAGCTTTTCTGCCAGCATCAGAACGTCATTGCCCCGCTCCCTCAGAGCCGGGATTCTCAGTTCAACGACTTTGAGACGGTAATAAAGATCTTCCCGGAATTCCCCGCTGGCAGACAATTGACGCAGGTTTCTGTGGGTAGCTGCTATGAGTCGTACATCCACTTTCTGGGATTGCACAGAGCCTACTCGACGGATTTCTCCTTCCTGCAATACCCGCAGCAGGCGAGCCTGAGCCTCAAGAGGCAGTTCGCCAATTTCATCAAGGAAAAGTGTGCCGCCATTGGCGGCTTCAATCAGACCGGTTCTGGCCGCATTGGCTCCGGTAAATGAACCTTTTTCGTGACCAAAGAGTTCGGATTCAATCAGAGTTTCAGGGATCGCGGCACAGTTAACAGAAATCATCGGACCGTTAGAGCGGCGACTGTTTTCATGGATCGCCCTGGCGACCAGTTCCTTACCGGTACCGGACTCACCCTGAATCAGGACTGTGGCACCCGTTGGCGCTACTTTGCGGATGCGTTTGAACAGCAGCTTCATGGCATCACACTGTCCCAAAATGCCGCTGTAGCCAGAGTCGGCGTCACAGACTACTTCTTCTGTAGATTTATCCGGCGTGGCTGGCTTGCGAGCCATAATGGCAGCCACACGCTCCAGCATTTCAGAGTGATCAAAGGGCTTGGCGATGTAATCCACCGCGCCCATTTTCATGGTGCTGACGGCAGAGTTCAGGCTGGCATAACTGGTCATGATCAGGACCGGAATGCCTTCAGCCAGATTGATCATCTCGGTGCCGGGAGAGCCGGGCAGGCGCAAGTCACTGATGATCAGATCAAAATCTTTCAGAGTGTATGACAACTCAGCTTCATGAACAGAACCTGCTTCGCTGACGGTGTATTCGTTTCTTTCCAACAGCCTTCTCAGTGAAGCACGAATAATCTCTTCGTCCTCAACAATGAGAATATTGCCCTGGTTCATACGGTTTCCCCCTCCTGCTCCCATGAGTCATGGGGCTGATAAGTCATATAACCATGCTGCTGCCTGATGCTCTGCGGCTCATGACGCGGCAGGGAAATTTCAAAGCGTGTACCTTTTTCCAGATTTTTATCGGTTGGGCTGATGACCTTGATGGTACCAAAGTGTTCTTCAATGATATTCCAGGTCAATGCCAGGCCAAGGCCTGTTCCTTTGCCGGCCTCTTTGGTGGTGAAGAAGGGTTCAAACAGACGCTCCTGAATGCTGACAGGAATGCCGTGACCCTGATCTTCTACTTCGACCTTGACGGTATGGACAGAAGCTGACGTTCTGATCGTGATAGTGCTCTTCTCATCAGAAGCATCCACTGCGTTGTTCAGCAGGTTAATAAACACTTGCTGCAGTTTCTGTTGATCACCCGTCACTTTGTGTTCTGGATCACACAAGTTAAGAAAACTGATATTGCTGCTCTTTCGTCCAAGTTGCAACAGGCTGATGGATTCCTGCACGCTGGTGAAGAGATCTACAGCCTCATGGCTGCTTTTTTCCGAGCGATTTTTACCGTTATGGGAATAACTCATCAGCATCTGGACAATTCTGGAAACCCGTTTGGTCTGTTCCAGAACCTGCCCCGCCACTTCCCGGGTATCGGCTTCTTCAGAAAGGGCTTTCAGCTCCTGGGCAAGACAGTCGATGGCGGTAACCGGGTTGCCTATTTCATGGGCGACACCTGCCGCCAGCTGTCCAATAGACGCCAGTCGCTCACTGTGGAATAGCTGATCTTCAAGCATCTGGTTCTCTGTGTAGTCTTCCAGAAGCATAACCTTGTTCCCACTGGTACCGGACACCGGCGCTTCAATATTGGCCTTATGAAGATTAAAGAAGCGTGTCTGTCCGTTAATTTCTATACCGTGTTTGGGCAGATGTTTACTGTCTATCTGGGCAAAATTGCTGAGTATTTTATTCCAGGGCTCTGCAATCCGGTTGAGAGGGCTGCCCAGAACATCGGCAGCCGGAATCTCGGTGAGTTGACCCATAGCCTGGTTCCAGAGCATGATTTCTCCTGCTGCATCCACTGAACATAAAGCCATGGGCAGGTTGTTCAGGGTGTCTCGATGGTACCGTCTCAGATCATCCAGTTCTCCGGCCAGCCCGCTCAATCGACTGTGGTAGGCTTCCAGCCGGGATTCCATAAAATGAATATCCTGGGCGACATAACCCTTGTTTTCATCCCAGGGTAGAAAGGTATCTACAATGTCGTGTGCTACGGTAGGACCCATCAACCCCGAGAGGTTCTTTTCGATCCGTTCCCTTAAACGACGCAGGGCATGGGGGCGGCTTTCATCTTCCCGCATGTTCAGATCGCTCAGTGCCCGGGAGACTTCTTTATGGGCAACCAGACCTCCCAGGGGTTTGCTCAGCATTTCATGAAAGTCATGGGCAGATTTGGCTTCAGGCACCTTCTGCTCATTGCGACTGTTGCTTTCTACCTCACAGGCACTGGCTGCAGAGCGCTCTTCCGAGGACATGCTGGTGAAACTGGAGACCAGATAAATCAGCACAGCATTGGCCGTCAGTGACGTCATGCCAAGCCAGTGCCATTGTTGATAAAGATAGTTCGAAACTTTCGCCATTGCGGCACTGTATAGGCTGAAGTCGACCATCTGTGGCAGCATCATGGTGAAGAACCAGATAGCCGTGCCGACGATCAGGCCTGAAATAAAGCCTTTGTGATTCGCTTTGGGCCAATAGAGAACACAAAGCGCACCCGGCAGCAGCTGTAAGGCTCCTACGTATGCGATGACACCCAGGTTGTAGAGTGCGTGCTGGGCTTCAAGCATACGGTAAAAGCCGTAAGATCCCACAATCAGAGCCAGAATAATGAACCGCTTGAACCAGGTCAGCCAGCGATAAATATTGACCTCTACCTGAATATGCGGCGGATAGTAAGGCAGCACGATGTGATTCATGATCATGGAGGACAGGGCCAGCGTGGTAACAATGGTCAGGCCACTGGCTGCAGCCAGACCTCCAATATAGGCAACAATGGTCAGCCATGGCATATCCAGAGCCTGACCGATAAACAGCGGGAAGTAATCAGCTGCAACTGGACTGTCCAGTTTAATGCCCGCCCAGAGAATCAAAAGTGTTGGCAGGCTGAGTACCAGCAGGAACAGGGGTAATGCCCAGCTGGCGATATGCAGAGATCGGCTGCTGCGATTCTCTGCAAAGGTCATGTGAAACATATGAGGCATGACAATGGCTGAAGCAAAAAACATCAGTAACATGCTGCGCCAGGGGCCATCTTCCAGAGGGGTTTGCATCTGGGTCAGTGTGTCCTGATTGGTTGCAAGCCAGCTTTCTACACCATCAAGACCATTGAACACTTCAAAAAGGATGACCAGACCCAGAGTCATCATCACCAGTAACTTGACCAGAGACTCAATGGCAATCGCCATGACCAGCCCCTGATGTTGATCACGGGTCGATAAATGTCGGGTTCCGAACAGGGCTGCAAAGAGCGTCACCATGATGCA
Organism: Endozoicomonas arenosclerae; assembly: GCF_001562015.1. GTDB lineage: Bacteria > Pseudomonadota > Gammaproteobacteria > Pseudomonadales > Endozoicomonadaceae > Endozoicomonas_A > Endozoicomonas_A arenosclerae. The sequence goes on from NZ_LASA01000051.1 coordinate 212,253, forward strand.
AAAGACAATAGCGAGCCGTTCCGGAGAATATTCCTTGCTGATAAGGTGAATACTGTCGGATACCGCTTGAATCTGTAGTGACAACAAGGGCATGGTCGCTGTCAGCATCAATAAGGTAGCGAGGGTACCGGCTACCGGACTTCGAAACCGGAAGGCAAATAAGTCGGCCAGTGAGCTGAGCTGATAGGTTCGAGTAATTCTTAAAATAGGGTGGAGCAGCACCGGGGCTAAAAGAAAGGCCCCACTCACACCAAAGTAAAAAGCCAGAAAGACATAACCGTGTTCACTGGCAATCCCCAGACTGCCAAAGTAAGCCCAGCTTGAAGCATAAACACCAAGAGACAGAACATAAACGGCGGGATGCTGGGTAATTTTCTTGGGAATCAGACCTTTCTCGGTCACCCAGGCGCAAAGAAAGAGAGCCAGTAAGTATACGACGCTGACCAGTAGGAGTTCTTCGAGTTCAAAACTCATCCGACTTCCCCCTGGGCTGCAGCAGGAAGCCTGCAAGAATTACGATAAACCAGAGAATCCAGGGTTGATACCAGCTATCGCCGGTCGTAATCCACCATCCCATGATGGCGGGAGAAAAAAGATAAATGCTGATGACCAGGAGCAGAACCAGACGATAGATGTACATGAAACTTCAGTACGAGTTTGATATCGGACTGTCCATGTTAACCAGTGTTGCGATAAACCGCAAAGAGGCTGAGTATTGTTAGCTATTAAACACTCGGTGGATTGTAAGTCACCCAGTAAACCATATTGCCCGGGCAATCTTCGCCCAGCACGTCGTTCATTAATTCATTGGCTTTCAGGTCGCCCATTTTCTTGAGCCAGGCGGTGTCATCCAGCTTTTCTTCCAGGAACCAGCTGGGCAGGGCGTTGATGCGTTTATCGTAATAAGCCAGAGGGAATTTCAGATCTCTTGGCAGTCGGGTTCGCTTGATGCTCAAAGCTGCGTCGCACCGAACCACCAGGCTTTCTGCCACTTGTCTTCTTTTGCGGACATAGTTGCCCGCTTCCCTGCGATACTTGTCTTCGTAGGGACCCATCAATTCTTCGTAGCGATTTTCAATGCAGTGGTCATAGGCCCGACTGACTTCGTCGTTTTGGTAACCCATGATCTTGCAGGCTTCTTTGACTCGCTCACGGAACTCCCGGCTGATTTGCAGATACCAGGGAGCATGAGGTCCAAGAATATCCTGGGCTTCCTGGTTGGCTACAAAAAACAGGTTTTCATCCGGGGTAAAGCAGAGGGCAGCATCTTGGGAATTGACGGCATCAATTTTGGTGAGATCGGGTTCTTTACCGACGGCGCTTTCCCTTTCAAATCGGGCTTTCTGGCAGAACTCTGAGTCAGTGATGTCGACGGCAGCTCCCGGCATGGGAGTGATTTCCTGAGGGGTAATCGCCAGTGTATGGGGAATAAAAAGTAATGTGGCAGCAGGCAGCCACCGACGCACAACCTTGTTGATAACGGACATATCCACTCCCTGGAACACATCTTTCTCGACAATGGTAGAGGCTAATTCAGCCTCTTATTGCTTTATATATAACACTCCCTTCCTTCAGGATAAAGTCGCCAGCGGAACGGAAGGTTGTTTTGCGACTTTTTCTATCTGCCAGTGTTCGATACCCCAGCTTAGAATATCGGTCACATTGCATCCGTTCAGTCCAGAGTCCGGGTTCTGTCCTAAGGCTTCCAACGCCTTGATCAGCAAAGGTTCTGGCTGATCCAGCGGGATTTCCGGTGCGTGATTTTGTTTGCTCAGTTTGTCGCCATTTTCAAGGGTGATCACCGGCACATGAGCGTAGACAGGAGAATCTGTTTCCAGCAATGACAAAAGATAAATTTGCCAGGGGGTAGCACTCAACAGGTCGTACCCTCTGACAACATGGGTTATTCCCTGGAAGGCATCATCCGCACACACCGCCAGCTGATAGGCAAACAGACCGTCTTTGCGTTGAATAATAAAGTCTCCCAGATCAGGCAGGGCAGACTGGATAGTACCCTGGATTAGATCCTGAAACTCGATGAGGGTTTCCGGGCATCTGACTCTCAGTGAATGAGGTGCCTGGGTGTTGTCTACTTTGTCTCTGCAAATGCCTGGGTACACCCCACCATAACCCTGCAGTTCTTTTCGAGTGCAGGTGCAGGGGTATACAAAGCCTCGGCTTTGCAGATCACGGATAATCTGTTGATAGGCGTCATGACGCTGGCTTTGATAAAGCACTGAGTCATCCCAGTGCAAACCGTAAGTTTCCAGCGACTTCAGAATAAGGTCTGCCGCGCCAGATTGTTCTCTGGGTGGGTCAATGTCTTCCATGCGAACCAGCCAGGTGCCGTTTTGGGAACGGGCATCAAGATAGCTGGCCAAAGCCGCTACCAGTGAGCCAAAGTGCAGAGGACCTGAAGGTGAAGGGGCAAAGCGTCCAATATAGGAGCGCTTTTGATTGGCTATGGTTTTTTCTTTCGCTGCGGACATTTCTATGGTCATAACGCCATAAACAGAAAAGTGATTGATCGCCCGGAGGACAACAAAAGCTCATAGAACAAAAACAGCAAAGCCGCGGATATTGAATACGCGGCTCTGGTAAGAAGTCAGCAATAGCAGGGTATTATTGACCCAGCTGCTTCTCCTTGATTTCAGCCAGGGTTTTGCAGTCGATGCAAAGAGTGGCTGTAGGACGAGCTTCCAGACGGCGGACGCCAATTTCGACACCGCAGGAATCGCAGAAACCGTAGTCCTCTTCCTCAATACGAGTCAGGGTCTTGTCGATTTTTCTGATCAGTTTGCGTTCACGGTCGCGAGTACGCAGCTCCAGGCTGAACTCTTCTTCCTGACTGGCTCGGTCAGCCGGGTCAGGGAAGTTGGCTGCTTCATCCTGCATATGGTTTACGGTGCGATCCACTTCTTCCATCAACTCCTGCTTCCATTGCTTGAGGATGTTGGTGAAATGATCGACCTGTTTGTCATTCATGTACTCTTCGCCTTCTTTCTCCACATACGGAGTGAAAGAACGAAGCAAATTACCTTGATCGGCTTTTTTCTGTGCTGACATGATTACAGCCTCATCACCTTCTCATTAAATAGCCCGACATACTGCTTACCAGGCTTTCCATCCGAATGCCGGACAAATCCGGCTTCCCTGAAAGCTGAGGTCAACACTACGGGTTGCCAGTATACATAACACAATCTGGCCCCTATGCCTCTTGCCTTCCTCACAGAAGCGGTGAAACTACCAAAACCTATGGCAATGCGCCATAAAAAATTGCTTCTGCCGTTGTCGACAAGTGATCACCCACTCATCACATAGTAATCACAAATACGTCATGAGCGAAAGAAACAATTTTTTCGTCACCCTCGAGGGGATGAAAAAATTTTTATTCTTAAACGGTGTTCGGGGAAACCGTCAACTGGCTATCATAGAATGCAATTTTAGAATATCAACGTCTGATTTAATGAAATATTAGTATGAATTTTGAAAAAGATCTTCAGTCTGCCCGCCTGATTCGACGCTACAAAAGATTCATGGCTGACGTTGAGCTGGAAGATGGCAGTACCATCACATTGCATTGTCCGAATACCGGCTCCATGAAAAATTGCCTCTATCCTGGCAGGAAAGTCTGGTATCTCGACTCTGGAAATCCCAAGCGAAAATATCCCTGCACCTGGGAGCTGGCTGAAATTCCCGTGATGTTTGGATCAGAGGAAAAAATCACTCTGGCGGGGCTGAACACCGGTCGTGCGAATAAACTGGTAGAGGAAGCGTTGCTGCAGAAACAGATCCCGGAACTTGTTAGCTACGATAACGTTCGAAGGGAAGTCCCTTACGGTGAAGAAAAAAGCCGTATCGACTTTTTGCTGGAGCAGGATGGCCTGCCGGATTGTTATGTTGAAGTGAAAAGTGTCACACTGGCGGTAGGTGATGGTCTGGGACTGTTTCCGGATTCCGTGACCACCAGGGGAACCAAACATTTACGTGAGCTGATGACCATGGTTGAGTCTGGTAAAAGAGCGGTGTTGCTGTTCTGTGCTCAGCATACCGGCATTGATCGGGTGGCACCGGCTCATGAAATTGATCCCAAGTATGGGCAAGCCATCAAAGAGGCCGCTGCAGCAGGCGTAGAGATTTTGGCTCTGGGCGCTGAGATATCCACAGAAGAGATTACACTGACCCGTACCTTGCCGGTTCTGGATATCTAAAAACCATACTGCCGATAAATACTGAGGAAAACAGCAGTCAGGACGAACAATGAAACCTGATGAGCTTCTGGGTAAGGATACCTGGTCGGCCCTGCAGGCAGGAGCAGAACTGTCTGGAGTGTCTGACCGACAATTCAAAACACGCAAATCCGGCTGGTTACGCTGGCTGCTCAGAATAGTCAGCCCACTGAGCTGGTTTGGCTCAGGGGCCGGGCAGAAAAGTGCGGTCAAACTGATTCATCTTCGTGTGGTTAAGCAGTGCAAGGATGAACGTCTTGCCTCTCTGAAAATGGCGGCTGCCGGCATGGTGCGTATTAAGTCTGTTGCTCTGGGGGGCGAGCTCGTGACTGTCCCATCCAGAACATTGGACCGAAAATGCGTAACCCGGTTCTTAGATTTAAAAGATGCCCCCGCAGAATTGATTCAGAAGATCCCTGATCTAACTACCCGAAACACACTCCGAAAACTCTATTTTCCTGACATTCTGGCCAGCGACCTGGAAAAGCTGAGTCAAATTAAGAAGGTTGCGAGCTCTGACCCGGAAACGAACATTCGCAAGCCTCTGAAAAAATTGTTGGGAGAGTCACTGTACAAGGCTCTTGAAAGCCAGGCGGTGGAGCCTGAGTTGAGCCAATGTGTAGCCAGAATCAAAAGCTCTGGACCGTTCCCCATTAATTCACACCAAGCGGTTCAGCAGAGTCTGGATCAGCTCCTGGTCAGAGTGCACTTGGCTCGACATGGGAAGTTATCCGTTGAAGAGTTGAATTTCTCGTTACAACATTTACTGACGACGCTGAAACGCTATCCATCTGTTCGTTCCGGTATTGCCAGCGGCTTTCTTGGTCAAACTGGTAATGGCGCAACATTCCTGGAAATGGTGAAAGCGTTCAGAAATCCCGGTGTCCAGTTAAAGCCCGTCGAACTCCCCCAGACAGAAAGAGTGCGGCAATTATCCAAAGACAGTTACCGGCCTGAACTGGAAGAGCCCGAGCAATCGCCAGGCCTTCAGAATCTGGGTAACAAGTGTTATTACAACTCTATGATCAAGTTGTTGTCTCATCAGTTTTCTATGGCTGATCTGGAAGCCATGGATAGCAGACCAAGACCTTTGGCTAAGGAAGAGCGGAAGGATAGCGCAGGCTTGCTGAAGCAAAGGCAGGAGCTTTATACCTCCCTGATTACCCTGCTGCGATCGATCAAATTGTGTCGAGCCGGTTTTGTCACTGTCAGTGAGGTGAATGAAATCAATAGGCAGTTTATTCAGCAACTGGGTCGATGCCGGGAGGATCGACTGATCAGCCCCCTATTTTCCGGGGCTACCCAGGAAGATGCACATGAATTTACGCAGGTGGTGAATAAGATTCTCACACCTATGGTTAACCCCAGACTGTCTTATAGCAGTCAGCTGAGAAAAACACTGACATTGGACGGTAAGCATTATGAGGGGGTTGTTGGGAAGAGAAGGGAGAATGTCATTTTTGCAGAAGTGCAGGAAGGGGGGAACGCCCATTTTCGTGAATGTCTGAAGCTGGAGCCTGAAGAACGAAGCTATTTTTGGGAGCCGGGAGACGAGAAAGATGTGGGGCTGAAAGCAGAAGAGATTCTGGCTGATCAGAAAAAAAATGCCAGACAGATGAGTGACAGGCTTCAAGCATTCAAGGTCGAAGTGACTAGAGGGTACGATCCTGATTTTGCTGCTGAAGTGCAGAATATGACATTTAATGCTGAAACCGGCTATTTCGAGCGCAGTCAGACACTGGATGCAGACGGAAAACCCAAAAAGGTGATTCTACCTCCCTGGGTTAAAACCACTTTTGAGCCTGTTTACGAGGCATCGGGGCGATACATGGAAACTGTGATGATGATGCCCAAAATATTCAAACACGGAGGCCAGGGTGGAAGAAAGCTGGCTCGTGAAGGAAAAGCTTTTTTTGAAAGTTGCCTTGAAGGTGTAGAGGTTCCCTTAACAACAAAAGGTCGTCGCAGCCATACCATGAATATGGAAGTGGCCGGTATCAGTTGTCATCAAGGGGGCTGGTATGGTGGTCACTACGTCTACATTGAGAAGACGCCCCGGGGCTGGATGCTTCACAATGATTCTCAGGTCAAAATGATTGGGGATAATCAGGCACTGAAAAGCTATCTGGGTAACAGCTTTACCCCTTATGTTTACCACCTCAAAAAAACAGGGCGGACTGTTCAGTCTGTTACTCACTCTCTCAGAAGATAAAGGTTGTTCACTTTGTTCTCTCCAATGGCTGTTCAGTCAAGACACAAAATAGCGTCTATCTTATAAGCCGAAACGATTTTGAAAGTGTGGGATCGGGTATTCAGAAACCTGAGCCTGCACTTATGAATATGACTTATTAAAACGCTATGGAACCTTTCAATGCTCAGAACCGCAGTAGTCGGGACCGGATATCTGGGGAAATTTCACGCTCATAAATACGCCATGCTGCCGGAGTGCCAGCTGGTAGGTGTGGCTGATATTAATGAAGACAGTGGTCGTTTTGTTGCAAACGAATGTGGCACCGAGTTTTTTCCAGACTATCAACAGCTGGTAGGCAGGGTGGATGCCGTCAGTGTTGCCGTGCCCACGATTCTTCATCACAAGATTTCAAAAGATTTTCTTTCAGCAGGTGTGCATGTTCTGGTTGAAAAGCCCATTACCACCAATCTGGATGAGGCTTATGAACTGGTTCAGATAGCTCGGGAGCAGGAGCTTATTTTACAGGTGGGCTGCCTTGAACGTTTCAACGAAGCCTTGTCAGGTGTAGGGCCCTTGTTGAATGAGCCTCGGTTTATCGAGTCCCATAGGCTTGCGGGGTTCAAACCGCGTTCTATGGACATAAACGTGGTCATGGATCTTATGATTCATGATCTGGATATCATTCTCAGTCTGGTCAACAAACCCTTGATTGATGTGGTAGCCAACGGCACATCGGTACTCTCTGATTTTGTGGATATTGCCCAGGCCCGACTGACCTTCAGCGGCGGTTGTGTTGCGAACATTACTGCCAGCAGGATTAGTCAGAAAAGCAAAAGAAAAATGCATATCTTTCAGGAAAAGTCATGCATCTGCATTGATTTTCAGTCTTTGAACATGTCGCACTTCTATAAAGGAGATGGGGAAATGTTTCCAGGCATTCCCAATATTGAATGCGACGAGCTCAGCTATAAAGACAGCGATTCCCTGCGTCGGGAGATAGAAGATTTTCTCCATTGTGTACGGCACTCAAAAGCGCCCAGAGTCAGTGGTGAAGACGGGCACAGGGCATTGGAGCTGGCTACCCGTATTTCCAATATTATTGATGAGGGGGGAATCCAGTGAGTCTTGAAAACATGATTCCCATGGTGGACACACTGGCATGGCACAAGCCTATTCAGAAGGAGCTGAAACAAGCGGCTACTCGTGTACTGGACTCGGGTCGCTACATATTGGGTGAAGAAGTGGCAGGGTTTGAGCAGGATGTGGCTCACTATCTACAGGCAAAGGAAACAGTCAGTTGTGCCAATGGCACTGATGCGCTTGTTCTGGCTCTGTCTGCTGCTGGGCTGGGACCGGGCGATGAGGTGATCACCACACCTTTTACTTTTTTTGCTACCGCCGAGGCTATTGTACGTGTTGGCGCTACGCCAGTATTTGTTGATATAGAGCCTGAAAGTTTCAACATCGATCCGGCTCGAGTTCAGGCTGCTGTAACGCGTAAAACCCGAGCTGTTCTCGCTGTTCATATGTTTGGGATGCCGGCTCGTATTCAGGAAATTCAGGCGCTGTGTAAGGATCATTCCCTGTGGTTGATAGAAGACTGTGCCCAGTCATTTGGCGCTTGTGTCAACGGACAGATGACCGGCACCTTTGGTGATTTTGGCTGTTTCAGTTTCTTCCCAAGCAAGAATCTGGGGGGATTCGGTGATGGTGGATTAGTCACCGCTCAGAGCGGTGCCATGGCGGAACAGTTAAAGGTTTTGAGAAATCATGGCAGCCGGGTTCAGTACCAGCATGAGTATGTAGGTTACAACAGCAGGCTGGATGAGATGCAGGCTGCTCTGCTTCGTGTGAAGCTGAAACACATTGAGCACTACAACAAAGAGAGAAGAAAGCTGGCTGAATGCTATCGGACTCATTTGCAGGGGGTGGAGGTGTTATTACCTTCTGGCATGGAGCATGTTTATCATCAGTTCACGATTCTTGTGGATCAGCGGGATAATCTGAAAGCGCATTTGGCGAATCAGGGCATAGCCTCTGCGGTTTACTATCCGTTATCACTGCATCAGCAGCCCGTCTTTAAAGATCTAAAGATTACACAGGATCTCTTTGTGGCTGAACAGACTGCCCGACGCTGCCTTTCCCTGCCCATCTTTCCTGGTATGAAAGAGGCGCAGGTCAAGCATGTGGCAAAGGCTGTGTCGGGCTTTTTTGCTGAAGCTTCTGAAAGTCCTGGTTACTGGTTTTCGGAAGCTGCTTCCTGAGCCCCCGGTGCCAGAAGGGGTGAGTTAACCGGTTTTTTTATCCAGATATAGTCGTAATGTTTGTCCATTTTCATCATGGTACTTATCAGCTGCTCTCTGTCCTCCATGGATGAGATCATCAAGACTGAATGGACTCGGGCTCCAGGCTGGGACTTTACAACATAAGGCACAACACCCAGATCTTTGCGGGCATGGAAAGCCCGGGTAACCAGAATGGTCTTCTGTTTCAGAGCCATGAGCATGCGAGCCATAAAGTAATCCTGCAGTTGTTGGGCAGCCATAAGGTAGTTGCCCGTTGCTGGATTCTTTTTCTCTTCAGAAGGGTGTGAAACGTTTAAAATCTTTTTCAGTTCATGGGTTCTGTCTGGATCCAGAACACCACTGACTTCATGGTTCAGCCATTCCTGGGCGGCAGGGTCTTTTAATGAAGTAATGCGGTCTCTGGGAATGGCTGCCGCTACCAGCGGAATATCCGTTTCTTCAACCCATTCAATAATAGGTTTATAGCCACTGATAAGGTGGGGAGCCTGCTTTTCCAGTTGTTCCAGGTAAGTGCTTTCTTCTGAATTGAGTTTGGGCTGCAACACATCCAGTGCCACCACCTGAAGCCATTGTTTGTCGTTGAGTTCCTGCAGTAATCTCAGAAACTCGTGATTGAGCTGTGGGCTCAACTGCATTTCTCCCACCACAATGTAATCGGAGTCCGTCAGACGTGAGACCATGGCAGACTCTTCCACCCATTTGTCCTGCCGGGTGTCCCAGATGGAAAGCCCTTGTTCAGGTGCCTTGGGGGCAGTGACGCAGCCTGTAAGCATCAGGCTTAGCCCAATGGCTGTAAGGGTCAGAAGGATGTTTCGACTCATCATGAAGGCAGTAGGCTCTTTTACTTTTGAATGACTCAGGGTTTCTGCAAAACAGCACCGACAGGCCAGTTTGCTCCTTTCTATAAAGTAGTCGATGACTGGCAGCCAACAATGCAATCTATGCCAGATTGACGGCCAAGACATCAGGTCTATGCTCAGTGCTCCTCGCTCAGAGAGACAGAACATTGAAACACTGGTACCTGGTGATATTGGCTATGACGATTTTCGGTTCTCAAGTTAGCCACTCGGCATCGTTCTATGAACAGCTCCAGGCTGTAGAGTTGGCAGATGCACACGTTGATGCTCTGGGGCAGGTAGAAGCCTCGGGTGATATTGATCGCAAGGTGGTTTGCCTGCGTCCCATGCGCAAAGGTTTACCAAACATTAGTGCCGAAGAGGTGGGAGAACAGGTACGGGTTCATCTTTATGGACATGGTGGCAGTGGTTGGACCTTGCTTTGGGGCAGTGTAGATAAGGCTGTGCAGCTTTTTAAAGAGAAGGCTGTGGCGCATAAGTTCAATGAGCTGGTGCCTATTACGATTGTGGGTGCAGGGTGCATGGGCAAAGCAACAGCCTTATCGCTTTACCATGAGGGCTATCGGAATATTCGAATTATTGCTGAGCGTGATGATAGCATCGCTTCATTGAACTCTACGGGCTATCTGGCCATGGTGTCATTGGCTACTGAGAATGAGTCAGAGAAGAAGCAGGCTGAGCAGCTGGCTATTGATACGCTCAAGGGCTATCAAATGGTGGATAAGGGGACGCATCCTTTCATTAATGAGGGCGTTCACCTTATTGATGTCTACAGTGGTCTGGGTAAAGAAGGAGAAGACGGTCCTCTTGAGACCTATACCGGTATAGAACCCTATGCCGAGGCTGGTTTGTTACCTAAGCCACAAGACGGTGTGGTGAAGTTCTCCACCGGGGTCAGTTATCCGATGCGAAAATTTCAAACCTACTTCATGGACACTCGGGTGTTGATGAAAGCGTTTGATCGAGAGCTTAAGGCCAGAAATATCCCTGTCATTCATGAGACAGTAGGCAGTCTGGAAGACATAAAAACTTATGTTGTGTTTAACTGCTCCGGACTTGGGGCCGCCAAGTTAAACAATGATGATAAAGTCTATCCAAACATGGGGCTTTTGCTGGAGCTGGCACATCAGCCATTGAAGAAACTCGATTACATCATCTACACACGTTACCAGCCACCGGGCACTGCCAAGCGAGTGGGCCCTATGGATAAAGCAGATATCTATTTTATGCCCAGAAGTGGCGGGTTACTGGGCGCTACTTTCGTTGATCATAATGACGGCTCGGACAAAGCTCTGAACGAAAAGCTGTTCACCCGAATTTTGAGAGAAAATAAACAGTTCTTTGGTTATCCGCTGGATTAATGGGATAGCACGGATGCAGTCAGGGTTGAACCCGACTGCATCTATCAGAACAGCTACTCCTCGATTCTGAATTCGATCAGAAAGACTTTCTTTTCCGCAGGGTCGCTACTGTTATAGGGCATGGCCGTCAGGCTCATGATCATGGAATCTTCGTCATCTTCAGAGGGTTTCACCCAGTCGACGCTATAGGTGCTGTATCCGTCAGCCATATGGTTGATGAGTAACTGTTCTGCGACCTCGACGGGCGTCATAAATTTGGACCATGTTTCTCCTGTTGGGTTGAAAGCCAGTTTCAGATAGCTGTATCCGACCGAGCCATAAGTGATGTAGGCCATCTTTTTGTTGTCGGATATACCTACTTTTTTAAAGCTCATTTCATTGTGATCAATATCAGGCAATGGCAGCCAGCAATTGTCAGGGTGTTCCGCAAAGGGTGCATCAAAGTCCAGCAGGTACAGGCAGGTGCCACCACCACTGGAATAGCCCATCAGATATTTTCCAAGATTGGCGTTGATGCCCATATAGAACTGGTCGGTTGTTTTCAGTGCCGGTACCTGAGAGCAGCCTTTACCATCATCATTCAAATCGCAGAGGGTTGTTTTGTGGGACTCATAAGGTTCTTTGATCAGAGTAAAGGGGACACTCAAGGCTGAAGCCTGCCACTTTTCTGATTCCTTTCTGAGCTTGCAAACAGAGCATCCAGTGGCTTCTCCTATCAGTACCATTTTCTTAAACGGGTCCATGACGTAGTAGCTGCCGCCCCAGATGGGATCAACGCTTTCGACAATAGGCCATTCCTTGGGCTCAACACCTTCCTTCATCTGCAAAATATGGTAGTAAGTGGTGTAGTTGTATTCTCCTTTCCCGGCTTCACTACTGAAGGCATAGTGGCTGCCTTTGAGGAAGAAGTCTGTGCTGGGGTGGCTGGTTTTTGCTGGCAGGGGGCGGTTGTCTTCAAGGTTCAGGACATTATTCTTGAAGGTCACGGTCGCGGGCTCAAACTGGCATCTGCCCTGAAACATCAATTTTTCATTGATTGGAAAGCCACCATTGATTTGATAACTGTCTGCCCCGTGAAAATTGATGTTGTAGGGGTAAAAGTATGTACCGTTGCCATTAAATCCGGTGTAGTTCAAAGCTGTTTGAAAACCTGCCGTCAAATCAAGCAGCGTGAGCTGGTGAGTTTTATTGGAGGGCTGATCGACCCAGGAATTGACGAACATTTGTGAGTTGGATAAAGGGTAGGTAAGGGTTGGGTTGAAGTCATCCAGAACAAAGCAATCTGTACTGATATCGACTTCCGGATAATTAAGAAAGTAACTCCCTTTTCTAATGCCTGCCTGGACAGGGGCTATCCGGTAGAGAACACTGTCCAGTTTGTCGTTGGTTTGCCAGCTACCCCACTTATTCGGTGTAAGGGGAGCTTTTGTGGGGCCGGCAATACAGTGGGTTGAGACCAAGGCAGTAAAGGCTGCACCAAAGCCCAACAATCCAAGGTGCTGCATGATTTTCATAACAAACTCCTGAATCCTAAAAATAAAGGCTCTTAATGGATTCCGGGGAGTTATCCAAACAACACTCCCAGAAGACCGGTTAGAGCTGCTTTCCCGCGCTTCTTGATATTGTGCAGGCACTCGAAGAAACCCAAATACAGCGGTAACTTCTCTTGTGATATACCCCGATGAGGACGCAACCAGGAACGCAACAGCGACCAGAACCCCTCCATTGTATTCACATGAATCTCATGAAAACCGTCGCCGTCCTCMTCTCGTGCATATTCACCGGCTCCATGGCAGACAGATTTATGGCCATAACCCCATTCTGCCAGTTCGTTGTAAATCGCGTATTCATCCGTGTACACCAGAGTGCCTGGCTCTATAGTAGCTCTGATCAGTGGCTTGATGGTTGCCCGTTTAACATTGGCAAGCATACGGATCACTACCTGGCCACCTCGCTGAATCATACCAAAGATGGGTGGTTTCTCTTTTTCCAAGGTTCCTCGGCCACGAGCAGCTCTCAGTCTGTTTCTTCGTCCTTTTCGACGTTTTTTTTCACAGCCTCTGGATGACCTTTGTGGCCAGCCACCACATAAACCTCATCACATTCTACCTCACCACTGAGGACTACCTCAGGGCGCTTATCGTATACGGACTGCCTGAGTTGCCGAGTCATTTTTTGTACGTCACTTACGTTCAAATCGAGCTCACGGGCGATCTGCTGATTCGAAAGATTGAGTGACATCAGGTGCAGACAGCTTACCCACACTTTCAAAGGCTTATGGTGTCCTGAAAAAACAGAAAGTGTCAGGTCATCAAAACGACGCTGACATTCTTTACAAGAATATCTCTGTCTGTCAGGCTGTGAATCGTCCTTGCCTTGGCGGGTTATGTCTGAGCTGGCACAGTGTGGGCATTTCACCCCGTCAGGCCAGCGAATCTGGCGTATCTGTTCAAAGCACTTGGCGTTGTCGAGGAGGTCATAAAGTTTCATGACACTTTTGTACAAGAAAACGTCTTCTATTCATAGTCAAATAACTCGTCCTCAACCAGCTCCCCAGAATCCATTAAGAGCCTTTTATCTATTGCTGCTGACTATAGAGACAGGAATGGATAACAGAGCTCTCTTCCTATATTGGATTCTGGAGATTGCGGCTTGTGAAGTCGGAGTCTGAAGGGGCAGGGGAGAGTTGTTGTATGGAGAGAAGGTGAAAAGCTCCGGCCTGTTCTCGGAGCTTTTCAGATAGGGGTGATTAGTCGTGCAGGTGCTCTGCCGCGTACAGTGTGTTTTCCAGAAGGGTGGCAACGGTCATGGGGCCGACACCGCCTGGAACCGGAGTGATCCAGCTGGCTTTTTGTTGGGCGGTTTCAAATTCAATATCGCCTACCAGTCGACCGTCGTCCATACGGTTGATGCCGATATCAATCACGATAGCGCCTTCCTTAACCCATTCACCTTTAACCAGTCCTGGCTTGCCAACCGCAACCACAAGAATCTCTGCTTCGCCCACGACTTTGTCCAGATCGTGTGTAAAGCGGTGAGCGGTAGTAGTGGTGCAGCCGGCCAGCAGTAATTCCATGGTCATGGGGCGACCGACGATGTTAGATGCACCAACAATTACTGCATTCTTACCACGAATGGCTTCGCCGGTGCTTTCCAGAAGGGTCATGACCCCTTTTGGGGTGCAGGGGCGCAGCATGGGGATGCGTTGAACCAGTCGACCGATATTGTAGGGATGGAAGCCGTCTACATCTTTATCAGGGCGAATGCGCTCAATAACCAGGTCGCAATTAATGTGCTCAGGCAGTGGAAGTTGTACGAGTATGCCATCTATGGCCGGATCTTCGTTCAGTTGATCAATAAGACTTAATAAGTCTGCTTCGCTGGTGGAAGCAGGCAGGTCATGAGAGACAGAATGGAAGCCAACACGCTCACAGTCACTTCTCTTTTTGCCTACGTATACCTGGGAGGCCGGGTCATCACCCAGCAATATAACAGCAAGACCCGGTACCCTGAGCCCCTGTTCAATCCGTTGTTTAACACGTTCAGCAATGGAATCTTTCAGTTTTGCGGCAATCGCCTTGCCATCAATGATTCTAGCGGTCATGGTTTTTGGTGGATGCCTGTTAAGCGGACGAGTTCCTCATTTTATCATGGAAGTGGTTCATTGTTCATGAATTGAATAGTCCGTTGCTATTAATATGCAGTGAATGAATAGGGTTAAGATGTTGTGAGTCGATAGTGCTTATTCATGGAGTGACGGACTGGCTTATAAGGAGTGTACGTTTAATAAGTCATATATAAGGTTGAGTCCGTAAAAATGAGTCTTTCTAGGCTAGTCAGCCTGGTACTCCTGTGTTAGATTAGTCGCCGTTCGAGGTGAGGCGGATCTCAAGTCCGGCAGGTCATTGGTTACTCAAACGAGTGAATCAAAACGACGTTGACGAGACACCCGGTTCTGGGTAATATTCGCCGCGCTGCAACGAGCAGCACAATGAACTGACAAGTTGTTGAATTGTCATTCATTATTCGGGGTATAGCGCAGTCTGGTAGCGCGCCTGCTTTGGGAGCAGGATGTCGGGAGTTCGAATCTCTCTACCCCGACCATTTCAATCACTGGTTAAAATGTTGTAACGTTTAACTGAGTGATGACTCATGATGCGCCCGTAGCTCAGTTGGATAGAGCATCCGCCTTCTAAGCGGATGGTCGCAGGTTCGAATCCTGCCGGGCGCGCCATAATTAATTGGCTTTGTTGAAGTCGGTTAGTGCTGGTGGGCGTAGCTCAGTTGGTAGAGCCCCGGATTGTGATTCCGGTGGTCGTGGGTTCGAACCCCATCGTCCACCCCAGTTTGAAAAATGGCTTTGGCCTGATAAGAGTTGAGCAGCATCAGTAAAGTGCTGTAAGCGGATGTGGTGGAATTGGTAGACACGCTGGTTTTAGGTACCAGTGCCGCAAGGCGTGAGAGTTCGAGTCTCTCCATCCGCACCAGTAAACGATACGGGGATAAGCTTGCTTATCCCCGTTTTTGTATTGGAAAAACAACCTGGGGAAATCGTGCAGGTTTTCTGCCACTAGTCCGCAGTCCCAGCTTGCTGGTGAGGCGTGAGAGGGGCGGGTAGTCTGTTTGTGTGATTAAGGTGCAACCTATAAGTACTTTTGCTAGTCTATGCGCCTTTGTTCCATACGTACGGCAACTCAGGTTTTATTGAGGAACGCAAATGCAAGTCTCCGTAGAAACGACTTCCGGTCTGGAGCGTCGCCTGACAATTACAATCCCTGCTGACAAGATCGATGGGGAAATCAACAAGCGACTGCAAGATCTGTCTCGTCGTGTTCGCCTGGATGGTTTCCGTCCTGGCAAGGTACCTATGAAGGTCGTTAAGCGTCGTTATGGCCTGGGTGCTCGTCAGGAAGTACTGGGTGAACAGATGCAGCAGGCATTTGTAGAAGCTGTAACCCAGGAAAACCTGAATCCTGCAGGTGCCCCTCGCGTTGAGCCTAAGGGCGACGAAGAAGGCAAGGATTTCGAATTCGTAGCGATCTTTGAAGTTTACCCGGAAATCGAAGTGGGTGACTTCGCAGGTGTTGAAATTGATCGTCCAGTAGCAGAAGTTTCTGATGCTGATATTGACGAAATGGTTGAAACTCTGCGTACACAAAGCAAGACCTTTGAAGATGTTGAGCGTGCTGCTGAACAGGGTGACCAGATCGTATTTGATTACGTAGGCACCAAAGGCGGTGAAGAGTTTGCCGGTGGTAAAGCTGAAAACTCTACTCTGGAACTGGGCTCTGGCCGCATGATTCCAGGCTTCGAAGACGGTCTGGTAGGTGTGTCTGCCGGTGAAGAGAAGACTCTGGAACTGACCTTCCCTGAAGACTACCACTCAGAAGAACTGAAAGGTCAGGCTGTTGAGTTTGCCTGCAAGGTTCACCAGGTTCAGGCCGCTACTCTGCCAGAACTGAATGATGAGTTCTTCGAGCGTTTCGGCGTGACTGAAGGCGGCGAAGAAGCTTTCCGTACTGAAGTTCGCAAGAACATGGAACGCGAACTGCGCCAGGCCATCAAAGGCAAGGTGAAGAACCAGGTTATGGACGGTCTGCTGACTAGCCATGAAATCGAAGTGCCTTCTCCTCTGGTGGCTCAGGAAATCGACCGCATGCGTGAGCAGGCTGTACAGCAGTTTGGTGGTGCTCAGGGTGGTTTCGATCCTAAGCAGCTGCCTGCTGAACTGTTCGAAAAAGACGCCAAGAAGCGTGTAGCTCTGGGTCTGCTGGTAGGTGAAATCGTCAAGCAGCGTGAAATCAAGGTTGATGACGATCGCGTACGCACCATGATTGAAGAAATGGCCTCTGCTTACCAGGAGCCTCAGCAGGTTGTAGACTGGTACTACAGCAACGAAGAGCAACTGTCTCAGGTTAAGTATGTTGTTCTGGAAGAGCAGGTAGTGGATACTGTTCTGGAAGCAGCCAAGGTTTCTGAAAGCGAATGCAGCTATCAGGAAGCGATCAAGCCGGCTGCTCCTGAAGAAGCGGAAGCTTCTGAAGAAGAACAGGCCTGAGGTTAGAGCGTCGTCTAAGGTTTTGGCGCGCGCTGCCGTATAAACGCCTTGTGCGCGTTGATAATGTTCGTCACCATAGAGTGATGCATTATTCAGGTTAAACCATGACACGTTACGCGACCCGCCCTATGCGGGTCGTTCCTCTTCGACTTGGCAAGGAGTTAAGACAGGACATGTCCAGACTGATCGAAACGCAATCCGTGGCAATCACCAATTCCGGCCTGGTACCTATTGTCGTTGAGCAGTCCGCCAGAGGTGAGCGTTCCTACGACATCTACTCACGTCTGCTCAAGGAAAGAGTGATATTCCTGGTGGGTCAGGTTGAGGATCACATGGCCAATCTGGTCGTGGCTCAGCTGTTGTTCCTTGAATCAGAGAATCCTGACAAGGATATCCATCTTTATATCAACTCTCCGGGTGGCTCTGTAACAGCGGGTATGTCAATTTATGACACCATGCAGTTCATCAAGCCCGATGTTTCTACCATGTGTATTGGTCAAGCCTGCAGCATGGGCTCACTGCTTCTGACAGCGGGCGCTAAAGGCAAGCGATACGCACTGCCACATTCCAGAGTGATGATTCATCAGCCGCTGGGTGGTTTCCAGGGACAGGCGTCCGATATCGCCATTCACGCCCAGGAAATTATCACCATTAAAGAGCGTCTGAACCAGGTGCTGGCCCATCATAGCGGGCAGCCCATGGAAGTGGTCGAGAAAGATACTGACCGTGATAATTTCATGAGTGCTGAGCAGGCAATGGAATATGGCCTGATTGACAAGGTACTGAGCAGTCGTATCCCGACTGACAAGTGACCCAAGTCTGAAATACCATCTGGCAGAAATCTATTAGAATAGATGAAGGCTGTCAGGTGGTGCTTTCATGGAGCAGTCTGCGTATACCGGTAAACCCATAGGCCGGACTGTGACGGAATACACTGAATCCATGACTGTTTCTGCCTGATGTACGAAAAACAGGTCTGATTGGCTTACGGTTGACTGTTTTTCTGCAATTTCTCCTGTTTGACACTTGAAAATACGCCCCAATGCCTGCATCTTGTTTTTTATGACAGGTGTTGTTCCTACAACAGGGTAATCGAATGACCGACGAAACTAGCGGCAAGGGTGAAGATAACGGCAAGTTGCTGTACTGCTCTTTCTGCGGAAAAAGTCAGCATGAGGTTCGCAAGCTCATTGCCGGCCCTTCCGTATTTATTTGCGATGAATGTGTTGACCTGTGCAACGACATTATTCGTGAAGAGATTCAGGACAGTGAAACCGAGACTTCATCCGACAAGTTGCCGACACCCCGGGAAATCAAGGATATTCTCGACGAATACGTGATCGGTCAACCGCGCGCTAAGAAAGTGTTGTCGGTGGCTGTATACAACCACTACAAGCGTCTGCGTTACGGTGACAAGAAAAAAGATGACGTAGAGCTGGGTAAGAGTAACATCATGCTGCTCGGACCTACCGGTAGTGGTAAGACACTGTTGGCCGAGACGCTGGCAAGATTGTTGAATGTTCCTTTCACTATTGCTGATGCCACCACTCTGACCGAAGCCGGTTATGTGGGTGAAGATGTTGAAAACATCATTCAGAAGCTGCTTCAGAAGTGTGATTACGATGTAGAAAAGGCCCAGGTGGGTATTGTCTACATTGACGAGATTGACAAGATCTCCAGAAAATCAGACAACCCTTCCATTACCCGTGATGTGTCCGGTGAAGGGGTTCAGCAGGCTCTGCTGAAACTGATTGAAGGAACGGTAGCTTCTGTACCTCCTCAGGGTGGTCGTAAGCATCCTCAGCAGGAATTCCTGCAGGTTGATACTTCCAATATCCTGTTTATCTGTGGCGGAGCTTTTGCTGGCCTGGACAAGGTGATCAGGGATCGTACTGATAAAGGTGGTATTGGTTTCTCTGCTGAAGTGAAGAGTAAAGACGACAAGAAAGATCTGAGCGAAACCTTTAAAGAGGTAGAGCCGGAAGATCTGGTGAAGTTCGGTCTGATTCCGGAATTTATTGGTCGTCTGCCCGTTATCGCTACATTGGAAGAGCTGGATGAAGAAGCGCTGGTGCGCATTCTGACCGAGCCTAAGAATGCCCTGACCAAGCAGTACGCAAAATTGTTTGAGATGGAAGACGTAGACGTAGATTTCCGTGAAGATGCTTTGCGTGCGGTAGCCAAGAAGGCTATGGAGCGTAAGACCGGTGCACGTGGTTTGCGATCTATTCTTGAAGGTGTTCTGCTGGATTCCATGTACGACATTCCTTCTGAAGAAACGGTGTCCAAAGTGGTCATTGATTCTTCTGTGATTGAAGGTAAGTCGGATCCACTGTTGATCTACGAGAACACAGAAGCTCAGAAGGCTGTGCCTGATAACGGCTAAAGCTCGTTCTGATGTTCTGAAAAAAAGCCCTGCTCATTGCAGGGCTTTTTGCTATTGGCTTTCTGGATTTTTAAGCCGGGCGTGATTCTGGTGTTATTTCACAGTGGTCTTTCCCATGCTCTTCGATAACCTTTCGGAGAGAGCGGTTTTTGTTTCTGGTTTTAGTTGGCTATAAATCGGATCTGCAATGTCAGGAATAAAGCCTCTTACCTTATTTTTTCTTGCATGAAGATCTATTGTCCGGTTGTCATCCGTATAAAACAGCATGTCCGTTACCTCGAGAGATGGATTGATTACTCGTTAATGAATCTTCAACAACTGTCGTTCTTTAGGTAAGCCTGATTGTTATGAAGGCGAGCGGGGCTGAATGTTTTCTCAGTGCTGAAGTTCGTTTTTAGTACTCTAATACCATCAAAAATCTGAATGGGTGATATAAGTCAGTTTGCAGGTATGCAGTGAGTTGCAATGGGTATTCGTTCAGTCAGTGTTCATCATCAGTGACTAAGTGCTAATGCTAGTGAATACTCCGTTCATCCTGAGCTTGCCGTAGGGTGCTGGTAATGAGCTTCGACGGAAAGGCATGAGGTTTAGCGCTTAGCTTAAATGGCACTAATGTTTATTAAATATTGAATGAAACAGAATGCAGACCGAGAAGAGGGTGTTGTTTGGATTTTGATTGAGAAAAAATGACTGATCGGAAGGAAGATGTAAGGTGGGATGTCTGATTCATACCAATCTACCATAGTTTGAAGCGATAAACACTATTGTAATTTCCGCAAAAAAAAAGCATCTTAAGCCTTAAGGAAAGCCGCTTTTTTCACAGGAAAACGGGCGGGCTTGAGCCGTTCCGGAGCTTTATAATACCGGAGTCATGTATGTCTAAACGCCGTAAAGGGGACTGAGTCATGGATAACAACGATACTTTGCATCTGTCAGAGCCCTTTGAGCTGCCATTGCTTCCGTTAAGGGATGTGGTGGTGTACCCGCACATGGTGATCCCACTGTTTGTTGGGCGTGACAAATCGATCCAGGCGCTGGATCTTGCTATGGAACAGAATAAAAAGATTCTTCTGGTGGCCCAGAAGAATGCCCAGGTGGATGATCCTGCTGTGGATGATCTGTTTGAGGTGGGTACACTGGCCAGCATCCTGCAGCTGTTAAAACTGCCAGACGGTACCGTTAAGGTGCTGGTAGAAGGTGAAAGTCGAGTCAACATTAATCGTCTTGATGAGCAGACCGATTATGTGATGGCCGAAGTGCAGGAGCTTGTTGAGCCTGAAGTGGGTGAGCGCGAATCTGAGGTTCTGACCCGTTCGCTGATGTCCCAGTTTGAACAGTATGTTCAGTTGAGCAAGAAAGTGCCTTCTGAAGTACTGTCTTCACTCACCGGTATCAATGTGCCATCTAAATTGGTCGATACCGTAGCTGCCCACATGCCCATGAAGATCGAAGACAAGCAAAAAGTGCTTGAGGTCGAAGATCTGGGTGAAAGGCTCGAATACCTGATTGGTATCATGCAGGGCGAACTTGATTTTCTTCAGGTTGAGAAGAAAATCCGCGGTCGCGTTAAAAAGCAGATGGAGCGCAGCCAGCGCGAGTACTATCTGAACGAACAAATGAAGGCGATCCAGAAAGAATTGGGTGATATGGATGAAACACCCAATGAGCTGGATGAGCTGAAGCAGAAGATTGATGATGCCGGGATGCCTGCCGAGGCGAAAGAGAAGGCCATGGCAGAGCTGAACAAGCTCAAGATGATGTCACCCATGTCGGCAGAAGCGACAGTGGTTCGTGGCTACATCGACTGGATGATCGGAGTACCCTGGAAGAAGCGCAGCAAAGTCCGTCATGACATGAAGCGTGCCCAGGATATTCTTGAAGAAGAACACTATGGTCTGGAAGAGGTTAAAGAGCGGATTCTTGAATACCTTGCCGTGCAAAAGCGTGTACGCAAGATCAAGGGCCCTGTGCTCTGCCTGGTAGGACCTCCAGGTGTAGGTAAAACCTCTCTGGGTGAATCCATTGCCCGTGCAACAAATCGTAAGTTTGTGCGTATGGCTCTGGGTGGTGTTCGGGATGAAGCTGAAATCCGGGGGCATAGAAGAACCTACATCGGTTCCATGCCGGGCAAGCTGATCCAGAAAATGGCCAAGTCCGAAGTGCGTAACCCGCTCTTCCTGCTGGATGAGATTGACAAGATGGGTTCTGACATGAGGGGTGATCCATCCTCCGCTCTGCTGGAGGTGCTGGATCCTGAGCAGAATAACTCATTCAATGACCACTACCTTGAAGTGGACTATGACCTGTCAGATGTTATGTTTGTCTGCACGTCCAACTCCATGGATATTCCAGCACCTCTGCTGGATCGTATGGAAGTGATCAGGATTCCGGGTTACACCGAAGATGAGAAGGTGAATATTGCTCAGCGTTATCTGGTTACCAAGCAGATCAAGAACAGTGGTCTGAAAGCTAAAGAGCTGGCCTTCGAAGAAGACGCCATTCGTGATGTGATTCGCTACTACACCCGTGAAGCCGGTGTACGTGGACTGGAAAGGGAAATTGCCAAGATCTGCCGTAAAGCGGTGAAAGACGAAGCACTTTCCGCTGAAGAACGTCATGACAAGGTGACACCTGAGTCTCTTGAGTACTTCCTGGGTGTTCGCAAGTTTAGCTTTGGGAAGGCTGAAGATCAGGATCAGGTTGGTCAGGTTACCGGGTTGGCCTGGACGCAAGTGGGCGGTGAATTGCTGACTATTGAATCCATGGCTGTGCCTGGTAAAGGGCAGATCACCAAGACAGGTTCTCTGGGTGATGTGATGCAGGAATCCATTCAGGCTGCTCTGACGGTGGTTAGAAGCAGGGCTCAGACACTGGGCATCCCTGAAGACTTCCATCAGAAGAACGATCTGCACATCCACGTACCTGAAGGTGCTACACCAAAAGACGGTCCAAGTGCAGGTATTGGTATGTGCACCGCGCTGGTGTCTGTGCTGACTGATATCCCGGTAAGAGCTGATGTGGCAATGACCGGTGAGATCACCCTGAGAGGTCAGGTGTTGGCCATTGGTGGTTTAAAAGAGAAACTGCTGGCCGCGCATCGTGGTGGTATCAAGACCGTGGTAATACCGGAAGAGAACCGACGCGATCTGAAGGAGATCCCTGAGAACATTAAGGAAGATCTGGAGATTGTTCCGGTGAAGTGGATTGACGAGGTGTTGGAAATTGCCTTGCAATACATGCCAACGGCCAATGAAGGTCCGGTTAAGGGCGTTAAAGCCAAGACGGAAGAGCAGGGCAGAGCGATCAAAACCCATTGATCGGACTCTGATAAATGTCTCTGGAGGCCAGCACTTGTGTGCTGGCCTTTTTTGTTTCTGGTTAACTCTTTTTTACTCTTCCTGCAGTGGTCAGTGATGCTGTAATGAGATAGGGGCAATCCTCTGCTTTTCCGGATACTGAACTCGGATTTTGTCGGCCTGGGTCGTAGTTTCTGAGTGCTTTCGTCCTTATTTGAGCAGAAATTGTTAAATAGTGCGGAGGTGCAGTATTGACGGGCGTTTCCGTTGTTGACAGTTCCCACTGGCCATTGGTATAAACAGCGACTACTTCTACTATGTAGGTTCTGGAATGGTTCTGGAGCCTCGGTGTTTGTACATATCGGAACTAACCGCGTTATTCATTTAATTCTGTTTGTATTCTTGCCCTGTTCCAATTTACAGGGTGGGGTTTTCAACAGTTTTTCGAGGGTTTCGCGGCCGTTTTGTAATAAACAGGGAACTGCTGTTAACTGTTTGACTGGTACACGTGATCAGATTAAGTAGAAAACAGCAGAAATTAACGGGTGACCTGCGCTATTGCTTGAGTTTTCAGCTAAAATCACGCAGCATAGCAAAGCGCCCGTTGGGTCTGGTATCTGGGGCAGTACGCCTGTCTTCAGTACCAACTAGCTATTTTTGGCTATAAAAGCATCGTACAAAGAAGGGGAATAGAGTGAACAAGTCCGAGCTGATTGAAGCAATTGCGGCATCTGCTGACCTTCCCAAGGCTGCCGCTGGTCGTGCCCTGGACGCCATGATTAACTCTGTCACCACTGCACTGAAAGATGGTGAGCAGGTTGTCCTGGTTGGCTTTGGAACATTCGCTGTGAAAGAGCGTGCGGCTCGTACTGGCCGTAACCCTCAAACCGGTGAGCCTATTGAGATTGCCGCTGCCAAGATTCCTAGCTTCAAGGCTGGTAAAGCTCTCAAGGACGCGGTTAACTAATCACGCGCCTGGGATGAAGTCCTGAGACTTCAGAAAACCACAAAGGAACTGTGGCAAGAATCTGCAGTTGTTCTCATCAAAGACTGTCAATTTTTTGCTGCTTTCCGAAAAGGCGCATCTTGTGATGCGCTTTTTTTGTTGGTAGGACCTGAAGCTAACGCGGTCATCTACATAGCTGCAGGTGACAGGTCTTATCTACTGCACCTGATGCTTTTTTCTCGATCAGAGGGGAAGGCTGAGTTACAGACACAAGGCCCGAACATCAGGTTCGTGTCTCTATGAATATAAAGCTAAAGCGAGCCCGGAACCTGAGGTTAGTATGCTCCAATCAATGAGGGATAAGGCAAAGAGCTGGGTAACATTTATTGTTGTCGGCATCATTGCTTTCATGATGGCGATCACCGGTCTGGAAACACTGGCGCCAAATCCTAATAATCCTAATGTCGCTACCGTTAACGGCGAAGATATCACCCGTGCCCAGTTGACCCAGTCACTGGAGCAGCAAAGAAGAATGCTGATTCAGCAGATGGGTGATCAGTTTGACCCATCCCTGATTGATGAAAACCTGCTGAAAGAATCGGTTCTCCAGTCCCTGATTGATCGCACTCTGCTGCTGCAGGAAGCCAAAGACGGTGGCATGGGTTTGGGTCAGAAAGAACTGGACGCCATGATCATCAGCATGCCTGAGTTCCAGCAGGACGGTAAGTTCAACCAGGATCGTTTCATGATGATGGTCCGCAGCTTTGGTATGTCTCCTGCCCAGTTCCGTGTACTGCTAAGTGACGAAACTGTTCTGGCACAGATTCAGGCGGGTGTTGCCGGTACTGAGTTCGTCACCCAGTCTGAAATCAACAGATTAACTGCTCTGGAAAACCAGAAACGTGACATCGCCTGGTTAACTCTGGACGTTGCCAAGATCCGTGAGAGTATCGAGCCTACTGAAGATCAGATCAAAGCCTACTATGAAGCCCATGGCGATCAGTACATGACCCCGGAGCAGGTAGAAATCAGCTTTGTGGAAATGGATAAGGCTTCCTTGGTCAATGGTCTGGATGTGGATGAGCAGGACGTCAAAGATGAGTACCAGCGTCGTCTTCAGGACATTGAAGAGAATGCAGCTGATACCCAGACAGTGTCTACTATCCTGATCCAGACTGGCGAACAGCGCTCAATAGAAGAAGCTCGCAAGATTGCCAGCGAAGTAGAAGCCAGGCTGAAGGCTGGTGAAGACTTTGCCAAGCTGGCTGAAGAGTACTCTGATGATCCTGTAACTGCCTCTAAAGGGGGTGATATGGGTGTTGTTCAGCCTGGTATCTTCGGTGACGACTTTGACGACACTGTAGCCAGCCTGGAAGCTGGTCAGGTATCTGCGCCTGTAGAAACTGACTTTGGTATGCAGATCATCAAGGTAACTTCCCGTGAAAAACCGGTTATCCCTTCTTTTGACGATCTGAAAGCCGAAATCGAGAAAGATCTGAAGAATCAGGAAGTTGAGACCGCTTATCTGGATAAAACCCGTCAGCTGGCGGATATCAGTTTTGAAGCATCTGATCTGGCTCAGCCAGCAGAGCAGCTTGGACTGACCATTCAGGACGCAGGTCCATTCACTCGTCAGGGGGGTACTACTGAAGTTACTTCCAACTCTAAAGTCATTGCTGCCGCATTCGGTGATGATGTACTGGAACTGGGTGCCAACAGTGAGCTGATTGAACTGAGCCCTGAGAAGGCCATGGTTCTGAGAGTCAAGAAGCATCTCAAGCCTGAGCTGCGTCCTCTGGATGATGTGAAAGACAGTATTGTTCAGGCTATCAAAATTGAAGAAGCCCGTGATCAGCTGGTCAGTAAGGCAGAAGCCATCCAGTCCAAACTCGCCGCCGGTGAAGCCGCTGAGAAAGTAGCTGAATCAGAAGGTCTGAAGTGGACTGAGAGCAAAGCGATTGCCAGAAGGCAGCAGGGTGTTCCTCAGCAGCTGCTGACAGAATCCTTCAAAATGCCTCATCCTGAGTCCGGAAAAGCGACTTACGCTTCTTCTGAACTGAGTAATGGTGACATTGCTGTGATCGCATTGACCAAGGTTATTGAAGGTCAGCCTAGCAAGTCTGACGCTGCTCGTGATCGTATGATGGCCAACTACATTGCCAATGGTAATGGACGTAATCTGTTTACTGAGTACGTTAAGAGCCTGAAAGAGACCGCCAAGGTCAAGATCACTAAAGAAGAAGAGTAAGAAGGCAGGTTAATTCCTGCTGATTTACTCAAACAAAAACCCGGCATTTGCCGGGTTTTTTTATGGTGGGTTTGTCAATTTAATCGTTAACTGAAGCATTATTCATTGCAGCAGCTGTCCTACAGCGAACGGGGAGAACTCAACATGTCATTTGAGCCTCCCTTTGAACTACTTAGCCCCGAATGATTTCTCTTCTGGATTCTCTGACGGCAGGCTTTGTGTAGCTCTTGATCTCTCTGATCAGCACACGGGCTTCCTTACGCTTCATATCCAGTTCAAGCACTTCAACCAGTACTTTTGGCAATGACTTGTAAGGGTTGTTCAGCACCGCTTCAACCAGAGTATCGCTGTCCATATCCAGTACTTTTGACAGTTCAACGGCTGTTGCAGCTCGGGTTACATCACGACGCTTAAGATCCAGTTTTGCACGACGAAGGTCATAGGCATCCATAGCCAGAAGTGTTTCAAGGCTGTGTTTTTTCTGCAGGGCCAGTGACCAGGCGGTGGAAACACTGTCAAGATAAAGCACTTCATCGGCGTCAATGGTTTCAATGGCTGACAGTTTCAGCAGATCATCGCTGGCGGTAAGCAAGCCTGTCTGATCTTCGTTCTCTGTTGAGAATTCAGGGTAGGCCACTCCCCACTGTGCCAGGATATCACTGTTGTAATCCTGCATCTCCAGTGACACTTTGGCGTCAGAAAGGTCGTTGACACTGACGGTTTGAGTCTCGGAAAGGCTGTAGTCCAGAGTCAGGAGGATCGGGTCATGATCCGATGAACTGAAGACATTGTCAGACTTCTCAAGACTACCAGAGTACCTGCGGCTGTATTCAAAGAGACTGTTCTCCACTGAGTTGATATGCCAGTCAGTGACAGCGGACAGTTTTGCAGTGATAGAGCCAGAACCCAGTACATGGTCAAGGCTGCCCAGCTCTCCATCAAAGCTGTAAGAGAAAGCTTCAGTACCCTGTTTGAACTCAGCCAGGTTGATATAACCATAACCCATGTCCAGTTCACGTCCCTGATCACCGTCCAGAGGCTTTTCGCCAATAAAGGTGTATGGGGCGGTGACCAGTTTACGACCTTCGCCCTGATAGTCGGTCAGCAGTCGTACAGGGTCTTCCTTGCCATAGGCGTTCAAATCACCCATCACCAGAACGTCACCCGCCGTATTGCTGCGCATATAGTCGCCCAATACTTCGGCTGCAGACAGTCTGAACTCATTACAGCTGCCTTGAAGGTCGTCTTCGTAACCGTCGACTCTTTTGGCGTTGCGCTCATCAATACGACCGCTGCTGGTTAAAGGCACAGGCTGTTGATATTCAACGAAATCGTTAAAGCACTGTGAACCTTTGGATTTCAGATGGTTAACAACAACGGTAAGGTCGCGTTGCTGGCCGTCTTCAAGGGAAACATTAAAGGTTTGCACCAGTGCGTTACGCTGTCCTTTGAACAGGTCCTTGGTGATTTCCTCTCCACCCTGAAGGGCCAGGAATTTCGCCTTCTGAATAGGCATTTCAATGATATTAGATTGACCGTCCAGGCTGACTTTGGCAGGGCGGTAGAGCAGGCCAACAGTAATGGCGTCCGTACCAATGACTTTACCGTCAGGTGACTGTACGAACTGATAGTGATCATCAGCATTAGCCAGCTCTGCGTTCAAACCATTGATCAGGTTCTGGATAGCTGATGCCGAACCGAAGCCATTATTCTCGATTTCCATCAGACCAATGATGTCGGCATCCATAGCCACCATTGCGTTGATGATTTTGGTGCGCTGCTTGTCGAAGTCGGCTTCGTTATTGCCGGCACCACGGTTTTGACCCAACGGATTACTGTCACCACCGACTCCTGAATTGAAGTAGTTCAGAACATTAAAGCTGGCGATGGTCAGGTCTCTGTTTGCGGGCAGTTCAGGCTGGTCGGTACGATCCGTGAAGTCATGCTGGAAGTCAGCCGCTACCAGGTTTTCATCGGTAGCGGGGATAAGGCGGTATTCGCTATAACTGAACCCGATAACACCTTCAAGATTATCGACCTTGTCACCAATGCGGATATAGCCGTCTTCTGCATTGAAACCACTGAAATACGGCAGGTCACCATTAGCAGGCTTCTGATCAGTTTCAACAAACAAGTGGCCTTTGCTGTTTTGTGCAGCCAACTGCTTGGCTTCGTCGCTCAGTGCAGGGTGTTTCTGGGTAGGCTTGTAGAGTGGCGCAGAAAGGGACAGAACCATATTGTTTCTGAAACTGTCGTAGTCGAAGCCAAAGTTACGGGTGACTACCAGGTCGGAATTCGTTGTAGTCACCAGCATGCCTTCATAAGCTTCCAGCTGCTCTTCCAGAGGCAGTTCTGGATCAAGCTGCAAATAAGCCGGCGATACCTGAGGATTTTCATCCAGAATCTGATAATTTGTTTCAGACAGGGAAACCTGAGTCTGGTTAAAGAACTCTTTTACCTGGCCCTGCAGACAAACTGTGGCGCCTTCACGGATATCGGTAGCAGGAGCACTGCCTGTGTAGACAAAGATACCGTCAGAGGTCAGATCATTGTCATCACCTTCTGCATCCTGGATAAAGAACCCTTTGTAGAGAGATTCTACCCGTTTGGTGATAACCCCTTTAACGGTTACGATATCACCTGAGAAGCTGCCTTCAGGAACCAGTGGGCTGCTGTCGCCTTCTCCTTGAATGGCATAAACCGGTGTCATATCACCTTCGCAGACCCAGGCTGGAGGGGGAGGGGTTCCTCCACCATCAACCGGTGCTTTGCCAAGGCCTTCAATCGTGTTTTTTGCCAGTACATCCCAGTCGTCTTCCTGGTAGCTGCTGCTGGCATTGAGGGCACTGGATTTTCTGGCCAGAGTCTTGTCTTTGCCAAAATCTTTGTCGCCAAAAACGCCGATCTGATCAACTGTGTTACCCGCAGTTGTCTGCAGTTCAACAGGATCATCACCATTAAAGTTTGTGACAGATCCATTGA
This sequence comes from Endozoicomonas arenosclerae, assembly GCF_001562015.1. Lineage (GTDB taxonomy): Bacteria > Pseudomonadota > Gammaproteobacteria > Pseudomonadales > Endozoicomonadaceae > Endozoicomonas_A > Endozoicomonas_A arenosclerae. The sequence continues at coordinate 241,113 of NZ_LASA01000051.1, forward strand.
GTAGCTGGGCCTTGGCTTTCATGGCATCACTGGAGCTGCTATGAGCGATAACATAAGTGCTGCCATCAGGCAGGCTGCCAGAAAGGGCTAATGTGCTTTTGGATGAGGCATTGCCGTTGGTAAATTTCACCAGCTGGTAATTGGAAAGATCTACCGTTGAGCCGGTGTTGTTGAACAACTCAATGGCTTTCTCGTAGCCGCTGCCTTCAACGTATTCGGAAATAATTAAATCGGCCTGGGCTGAAACAGGCATAGCAACGCCTGCTGCAATAGCCAGCGCGAGAGGGGTCAGGTTATTTTTCACAGTATTTCACTCATTTTTTATTGTGAAAAACATTTTTTTGCCCGTTGTTATTGGAATGGACTCAAAAATATTTTCCGGTGTTCATTTTTTGTGGTCATAACTGCCTGGTTTTTTGACCATACATCCTGAAAATGACAGTTATGTAACTACTGCTTTTTATGAAAGGAATGTGCGCTTGCAAATACTGCGAACTGCAAGCGCTGGGTTTCAGATCAATAATATTGAATTACTGACGTACAACGCCTTGCGGCTTGAAATTGGCTACTTTCAGAGGAGAGTTGTTTTCAACATATTCCTTGAGTACATCAGCGTCGAGGAATCCTGTATCAACAAAGCCGGCTTTGTTGCTCAGTTTGGGGTACTTGTCACCGCCACCGGCAGAGAAGCTGAGAATGGCCATTTTGTAGGTTTTCCCGGTGTCGATTTTGTCACCTGATACTTTGACATCGCTGACCTTGCCGTCGTTGATCATCATCTCAATGCCGGAAAAGTGTGCGAATGCGCCACTGTTGGTGGGCTTGGCCGCCACTACAGCCAGATAATCCAGAACTTCCTGTCCGTTCATTTCAACGGTGGTCAGAGTGTTGCCGAATGGCAAAACAGTCAGAACGTCTTTGTAGGTGATTTCACCTTCGTCGATGCTGGCACGGATACCGCCGCCGTTCATGACAGCAAAGTCTGCACCGGTTTTTGCCATGAAGGCTTCGGTCAGAAGTGTGCCCAGGTTAGTCGGTTCGAAGCGAACTTCCTTGCGCTCGCCCATCAGACGTTGATCAACAGTCCCTACTTTTTCCTGAACCAGCTTGGCGCCTTTTTCCTGATAGGGCGTCAGCATTTCCAGCATGGCTGGGTCCTGGGCCAGTTTTACTTCAGCGTTTTTCGGGTTAACGGCAATCAGTTTGTAGTCAACCAGGTTTAGTTCACCATTTTTGAACTCGAAGTCTGCACGACCTACAAATTTGCCCCATTCCTGGGCCTGTACGATGTAGGTACCGTTTTGCTGGTCAGGCTTGAACAGAGGGTCTTGAGAGTGGCCGCCGACGATCAGGTCAATACCATCAACATTTCTGGCCAGAGTAACGTCACCCGGCGCATTAACACCATAATTGGCATCAACATAGTGGCCCATATGGGTTGAGGCGATGATGACATCGGCCTTTTTTTCCAGTTCTGGTACCAGCTTGGCTGCTACTTTTACTGGCTCTTCAAACGTCAGACCGGCAACATTTTCAGGGCTGGTTTGTTTAGGAGTATCGGTAGTCGTCAGGCCCATGATGGCAACGCGCAGGCCGTTGACTTCTATGATGGTGTAAGGTTTGAAAAGCGTTTTGCCACTTTTCTCATCTATGATATTGGCAGACAGGAAGGGGAACTTGGCCAGTTCCTGTTGCATATCAAGAATAGCGCGGGGGTTATCAAATTCGTGGTTACCGACGGCCATGGCATCATAACCGAGCAGGTTCATACCCATAAAGTCAGGAACAGCGTCCTGAAGATCGGACTCAGGAACACCGGTATTGATGTCACCGCCTGACAGAAGCAGGACATTGCCGCCATTGGCGCGTACTTCATCACGGATCTGGTTAACCAGAGTCATCCGTGCAGCCATTCCGTAGCGTCCTTTACGGTCCTGCCAGAATCGACCATGGTGGTCATTGGTATGGAGAACGGTGAGTTTGTAAGTTTTATCTTGCTGGTAGCTGACTTGGGGCTTGGTCTCCATCAGAGAGCAGCCACTGATGGAAAGGGCCAGAGCTGTTGCGGTAAACAGTTTTAGGCCGTGTCGCATTAATTGCATAAGGGCATCCTTGTTTGACTGATTTCATTGTTATGAAATGCCGTCCCTGTCAAGGTTGGAGCATGCAGACTCAGACGACACTTACAGCCAATTTCTTGTTATTGGAGCCATCTCTCCTGTAGGAGAAATGGCTCACACACTGAATGAGCGTGGGTTTACAATCAGAACTTGTAGTCCAGGTAAACACGCAGCTGGTTTTCGTCACTCTCACCGGGTACGTCGTCGTGGGTGTAGACAGCGTAACGAACACGAGTGCTCAGTCCCTTAACATTCTGGAATTTGTACTTCAGATCGATGCCGTGTTCGGTTTCAGAAGCGTCGCCACCACCGACTACGTCGATGCCTGAGCCATGACGGAATTTGTAGTCAATGGTCAGACCCTTGAATCCGGCGTCAGCAAAGTTGTAACCAAAGCCCAGGGCGATGACTTTCTCACCATCCCAGTAGAACTCTTCAACCAGACCTGAGTTGGTCCAGGTGTTCCATGCGCCGTAGGAGTAACGACCAAAGTCATAGTAATGACGACCGGTCTTTTCGCTGCCATCGTACATGTAGGAGTCAGCTTGCGTGTAACCCAGCCCAGCACGGACATAGGCAGCACCGAAGGAGTACTTGGCATTGAAATCGAAGGTTTGAGCCTTGTCGCCAAAGCCGTTACCACCCCAGCCACCACGTCCGCTCCAGAGGTCACCGTTTTCCTGAGAAATACGGTAGTTACCTTCCAGTGTCAGGCCGTTGCCGTCAGCCATTTTGGTGTGGTGTTTAACGATGAACTGGTGGCCTTTGAGGTAGTCTTTGGCGAAACCATTCATGTACTTCAGGCTGAAGTTATCGATCTTGTAGTTGGCTTCCATACCCAGAATGGAGTCAATACGCTTGCCTTCGTAGGTTTCCATCTGCTTCATGCCAGCAGTGTCCCTTGGCAGAACAGCATTAACCCAGGCAACACCTACATTCAGACCGCTGAAGTTAAAGTCGGCATCAATACCCTGCCAGGAGCTTGGAATAGAGCGAGAACCAGAACCTGAAATCAGGCCGGTGTAGATGCGGGTACGTCCAGCTTTGAAAGAAGCACCCATATCCTTGTCACCGAACTTGCCTTTCAGGTAAGCCTGGCCCAGTTTACTCATGCCTTTCTTGCTGCCGTAGATCAGCAGGTTCTTAGGGTCTTTGGTGTTGCCGTCGTCAATGGCGTCTGCGCCGTAGTATGAAGCGTCAAAACCAAACATGTCGAAAGCATAACCCGACTTCAGGTTGATAACGGCACTGGCAGTCCATGCACCAGCGTCGCCTTTTCCGTCTTTCTTGTCTGCGTCGATATAAACAGTTCTCAATTTTCCGCCGATCGTGGCGTCTTCATAAAGAGAACTGAAATCTGCGTGTGCTGTTGTTGCAGTGATAGCTGCAGTAATAGCCAAACAAAGTGTACTCTTCCGGTACATTGTAACTCCCTGGGTGTTGTGTTTATTGTCTTTATTTTCCGGTCAGTCATCTCATAGCAAATTTAATGCCGATAGAGAGCCCCTTGTGACCAGATCCGTGTCAGTGAATCATGCTGCTTTTTGAGCAGTTATGATCGGGTTTGGGATTCTAGTACCAGTTTAAATAATTTGCATCATAAATTTATAAGCAATTTGACTTAGTAGTCAGATTTTTTTAATGGTTTTGGTGATCAAAGCTAAGGGCGGTATTGATTCCGGTTTTTTTAAACGACAGATGTTTTTTTTTAGAAAAGACAGGGCGAAAACTAATCACTTTGATTAATTAATGTGAGTAACCTCTAATTGAAAGTGTCGTATGGTTGCTAAGAAGAAAAGATTGGAGAAGTAAAAAAATAAATCAATTTTGATAGGGGCATTCGATCGGTATTAATTGACCACTTTCTTCTGTGTACCAGTCGATTTTGCCATCTTTGGTTGCCAGTTTTACGGTCACTTCTGGTTCCGTTGCACTCACAATGCCACGTTTTAGGGCATCCATGGAAACTATGGATCTTCCATTGATCTGATAGGTCTCCAATCCTATAACGCCCGCACCGCGAGCCCCGAATAAATAAGATGGCTTGCTGGCATTGGTTGTATAGTCAATGGCCAGATTGCCATCAGGAAGATGAGTTACGGTTACCAGATGGTTGTCATCAGGGTCCTTGCCCATGGGGGTTAGTAGAAAGGGAGTGACTTTTCGTAATCGATAGGCTTCGAGTTTCGTCTGGTAGGCAGCAAAGCTTTGAGTGAGGAGTTTCGACAATGCAGTAGCAGCCCGTCTGTTTCCAAGAAACCGCATCAGCTGTGTGCTTTCCATAGTATGGAGACCATGTTCGAAATGCCTGTCTTTTCTTTTTTTTCTACTTCCAGGGGCTACTCTGAAATCAAAGTCAGTACGGGGGCGGTCTTTTTCAAACTGAGCCAGCATCTCATCCGATTCATTAATACTCCTTAAAATGGTCTGCCACTCTTTACGCATCTGGTCTTTGATATTCAGGGACTCTGGAGTCAAAGGTGTTTGTGTATTGAGCCCGTATTGAAGGGTCTTGGGGAGTCTCTTTGCTGCTTCTTCCGCTATATGCTCGACCCATTGTTCTGAAGGCCCCTTGATCATTTCCCGAACTTCTTGAGAAACCGTAGTGAGTTGGCAGGCTTCGTTCATTTCCTCTACAAGAATAAACAGGCGAGAGATGCTGGCGTCGTAGGCAAAATCATTTGTCCTGTCATTAACCTTGCTAAGAAGTGCCGGTAGTTCTGAGACTTTAAATTTTCTTAAATCCTTATCAGTTTCGTTGAAGCGTTCGACTCTCTTAACAATCAGGTCCATGTTTTGGTGAAATGTTTGTTGCCAGGGAGAGTCCTGTATTTGATCCGGCGGATTGGGGGATATCAGGTGTTGGGAAACCAGTGAGAAAAGCTGGCTGAACATGGGGAGTTCCCCAGGCATTTGAATCATTAGCGCCATTACATAATGATTAAGCCTCTCTTCAGTTAATTGCTTCTGTTGAATATCGGATATAAGGGCAGAAGCCGTTATCTCTGTATTTTCATCCAGAGTAGCTGCTGACAATAAAGACAGACATTCCTGAAGAACGGGTCCAATTGGATTTGCAGTCTCAGTGCTTGCCAATCGCTGCTGAAGACTGATGTTTGATTGAAGAGCGCTAACACACATTTGCAATGACTGATCTAACCCTTCGTAATATTGAATGGCGGGATCGATGGTTAATGCCAGTAATCGATCAAGATGGTCAACCTCTAGAGGCTCTTGCAACTGGCTTTTGGCCGGCTCTTCGACAAATTCTGAAAGTGAGAGGCAAAATGCTTCCAGCTTCTTTAGTGTCATGAAGCCTGACTGCTCCGAAGCAAGTTTCTGGACAGGTCGGGATTTAAGAGTCCGCTCCATCGCCCAAAAGTGTTCTGCAGTTAACTCTACAGGGAGCAATGTATAGCTATCGGGGCTGTTTTTGCGAATAAATCCCAGCCGGGTTAAATCATCATTAGAAAAAAGAGGCGCTTCATCGACTCTGGCAGGGTATACACAATGGAAAATATAGTTTTGGTTTAAAGTGCGCCCATCCTCAATCCAGGCTCGACCAAATTCTATGGGATCTGTGCAAGTCAGGTAACGATCCAATAGAAATAATTGTTGGTCATTGAGCTTTGTGGCAAAGAACCCTGCCGGTTTGAGAGCATTGGTTTGTCCAGTGGCCATGCCCAACTCTGTCATCAAAAAGGCAACTTTGCTGCGGAACTGGTCTTTGCTTTCATAGAAATCAGAATAATGTTGTTCCAGTGATTCTACGAATTGATCCAGTGGCTGCTGTTTCAGTCTTTTGTTTCTCAATTGCAGCAATTCTTCGCCGCCCCCTTTGGCAGATATTTGCCATTGAGCCAGCGTTTTTGCTGAAAAAGGTTGTCCGTGAGGTAGAGCCGTGTGAGCAGGCTGAGCTTTAACTTTGTGGCCCTGCCATAAACCTGAGATACGACCAAGCCCGCTGGATAGCGAGTGATAGACGGAGCTGAATATCCTGGGTATTCGCATGCCTGACCGATCTTCCTTGATAAGAGGTATGCAATTCTGAGTTAGATATCTTTATTGCAACTCATATATAAAAAACTAGAGATAATTGAGTGAGTTAGCCAGTTTGAGAGCATCTTTCAATGGAATCCTGCCAGGATGCTCCCAAACCGATATGATAAAGAATGCCTTTCAGGGCCTAATCTTCCAGTTCAAGCATCCAGTCGCCAGTCATCCAGAACTCGTCGAGGTCCAGTGACATGACCGGGCGGTCTCCCTGGTCAAACAGTGCTTTTGCATCTTCAAAGGCTTCAATGCAATCTTCCTCCAGAACAGGGCCGATCAGTTCTGGACGATTCTCATTGTCTTTACCGGCGCGATCCAGAATTTCTGCAGCTTCAAAGCCAAAGGGGCAACCCCAGAGTTCTTTTAGACGCTGTTTTGAAGCACCGTAGGCTATTTTGGCAATATTGATATCATGCATTTTGCACCAGAGTATGGTCGACATGGCCGAGCATTCAGGCTCAGCATTGGTCAGCAGAATCAGCTCCTGATCTTTGCGGACATGATAGTTTTGGGTCAGTGCATGCAATGCCAGTCCCTCTGCGCTGAACAAAGGACTTATATGGCGGGCATGAGCGGCGGTGACCAGAATCTGACCACAGGGGTCGAGAATGCAGCAGGCATAGGGGGCGACCGGGTTAGCATTGATGCCAAGCTCAATCAGCTCACCCATCATCTCTTCATACTCTTGCATGACCGTTCTCCGGGCTGAGTAAAAACAGGCAAATGTTATGGCCTATAAGCTAGTCATAAACCGCAGTAAACGTTAGAAATTATTTTTCTTTTGTACTGTCTGCCGAATTAATCAGTCGTTGGTTTCAAAAATTGAAGCATTTTTGAACAAAGAGTTGTCTGGCCTTTTGTTTGAGATGTCTGTCTCAGTGTGGAGTTCAGTCATTTGTATTATATGAAGTTCCATGGTTGCCCATTCACGGGTAAGATGCGTTCTCAGGGAATACAAAGAATGATAAGCCCGCAGTATAAGGTGAAGAACGAATGATACCGGTTATTCTTTCAGGGGGCAGTGGCACACGCTTGTGGCCTTTAAGCCGGAAAGACCATCCTAAACAGTTTCTGAAGTTACTCTCGGATCACTCCCTGATCCAGGAAACCCTGCTTCGTCTGAAAGGGTTGAGCAAGCAGAAGCCTATCGTGATATGTCACGAATCCCACCGTTTCAAGGTGTTGGAACATAGCCGTCAGATTAATCAGCCACTGGAAGCTATTTTTCTTGAACCTATGGCCAGAAATACGGCACCTGCCCTGGCTTTGGTGGCGCTGCAGAGAGTCGCACTGGGGCAGAATGAACCTTTATTGGTATTACCTGCTGACCACCGTATTCTGGATGTGAAAGCTTTTCAGGACGCTTTGAAAGTTGCTGAGCTACATGCACTGACCGGGGCGCTGGTGGCTCTGGGGGTTGAAGCAGAAGAACCTCATACCGGTTATGGCTATATCAAGCGGGGCGGGAAAAAGTGTAACGCTTATCGTATAGACAGTTTTCGCGAGAAGCCTGATCTGGCAACGGCCAAGTCGTATGTAGAATCCGGAGACTATTACTGGAACAGCGGCATCTTTATGTTTCAGCCTGAAGCCTATCTGGATGAGCTGCAAAGGAATGAACCGGGTATTGTTGTCGCATGTCATAAGGCATTAGCCAGTCTTCACGAAGACCTGCAATTTCTTCGAATCAATGAACAGGCTTATGGCAGTAGCCCTTCCAACTCCATTGATTATGCGGTGATGGAACATACCCGAAAAGGGGTGGTCGTACCGGTATCCTGTGGCTGGTCAGATATCGGTAGCTGGACCTCATTACAGGCATGTTCCGAAGCTGATGAACAGGGAAATGTCATCAAAGGGAAGGCCATTGTCGAGCAATGCAGTAATAGTTACATTCGCTCCGGGCACAGAACCGTAGCTGCTGTGGGGCTTGAGAATGTAGTGATTGTTGACAGTCATGATGCGGTGATGGTGGCTTCAGCAGATCATGTACAGGATGTAGGCAAGCTGGCCAAACAGTTCCAAAGCCCTTCGAGCGTCAAGCTACCTCAACAGGAAGAAGAAGTCTTTCGCCCCTGGGGTCACTATAAAAATCTGTCTGTGGAAGACAATTACTGCGTGAGGAAGCTGAGCATTTTGCCCGGCGCTTCCTTATCAGAACACAGTCATAACCTGAGATCCGAGAGTTGGGTGGTCCTCCAGGGGCAGGCAAGAGTTCGAGTTGAAGGTCAGGTACATGATCTGGGACCGGGTGAATCCATTAATATCAAGAGCAAGCTGAAACACAGGCTGGAGAATGTGGGCGAGGGTCCCTTGGAAATTATTGAAACCCAGACAGGGCTGGCCATTTCTGAAGAGGATATTGATCGAATATAGGAATCGGTATACCCGAAAGTGCAGCGGCCCGAGGCTTAATGCTTTTAAAACAGGTGCTGCTGCAATTTTGTTGCATCGCTGACAGCCCTTTATAAGGGCAGGGCTGTGGTGGATTTTACTGAGGCCAGGGCCAGAGCGGTTTTAACATGGCTGACGCCCGGCAGGGTAAGCAGCTCTTTCATAATAAACTCATTTAATGCCTGACTGTTGGGTGCCATGACTTTCAGCAGGTAATCGCCCTCACCCGTAATAGCGTGGCACTCCAGTATCTGATCCATATGAAGGATTGAGGTTTGAAAACTTTCCGCTGAGTTTTTGCCGTGCTTGGCCAGAGTTACCGTCACAAAGGCTGACACATCCAGGCCCAGGGCCTGGGGGTTCAGCTGAGCTACCTGTTTTCTGATATACCCCAGCTTCTTCAGGCGGCTAATGCGCCTGGAGCATTGAGAACTGGACAGATTCACCCGCTGAGCGAGGTCTGCCAGAGAGACACCGTCTTCCTTCTGCAGGCTATCCAGAAGACTTACGTCGTACTTATCCAAAGATTCAGCCATCATGAACACGGTCCTGATATGCAAGCAATTTGCATAATCCTGTTTTATTACTTTTTATGTCGCAACCATTTTGCATGACCACCCTTCTATACTCTATTTATCCAGTGGATGCAGCTATTACAATATTTTGCCGTTGCCAGACGGGCTCCACGGATATGCCTCTCCCTGAATCCAAATTTGATAAAACTCAGGGCAGGGAGCCTGGCAGACTCAAGGCTATTTCGGCCTGAAATCCAGAAAGAGCGGCCAGTTTTTCCGTTGAATTTATTTAAATAGAGGACTATTCGCATAAATCCAACGAAAAAACTGACTCGCTCTACTAGATTTCATGCTCGAAAGCTTAAGTCTGACAGGCTCCGGATAATTCTAATAAATTGCTGATGCGCCAGGGTTGGCCGATAGACAGCATAGCGGACTTCACAGGGAATGTTAGCCCGGATTCATTCATTACATTGAGGGTAATTCATGAAAGGTATTGGCCATTCTGCACAGGTATCTGACATCAATCCAATGGGCACAGACGGTTTTGAGTTTGTAGAGTTTGCCTCTTCAGAACCCGCTGCACTCCATGAGTTCTTTTCCAGTCTTGGGTTCAAGGCTGCTGCACACCATAAAAGCCGTGACCTGACACTCTACAAACAGGGAGATATACACTTTCTGGTGAATGGCGATGCCAACAGTTTTGGTCGAACCTTTCACAATGAACACGGTCCCTGTGCCTGTTCATTTGGTATTCGTGTTGCTGATGCAGCCTATGCTCTGGATCGTGCCCTGAGTCTGGGGGCTAAGCAGGGCGTATCTGAATATTCTGTCGATGGGCATGAGATTCCCTGCATTGTCGGTATTGGTGGAGCTCTGGTTTACCTGATTGATCGTTATGGGCCTGCAGGCACAATGTATGACGATGATTTTGAGTTTGCTGAAGAGACGGGTGGCTCTGTAGAAGTCGGTCTGGAAGTGCTGGATCACCTTACCCACAACGTTGCCCGGGGCAATATGGACAAGTGGGCTGGCTTTTATGAAACCCTGTTCAATTTCCGCGAAATTCGTTATTTCGATATCGAAGGCAAACTGACAGGTCTGAAATCCCGAGCCATGACCAGCCCCTGTGGTAAAGTCAAAATCCCCATCAATGAATCCTCCGATGATAAAAGCCAGATTGAAGAATATCTGGAACAGTATAAGGGGGAGGGCATTCAGCACATTGCCCTGACTGCCAGTGACATCTACGAGGCGGTGGATAAAATGAGGGGGCTTGGCGTTAAATTCATGACGCCTCCGCCGGCGACTTACTATGAGATGTTGCACGAACGTCTGCCTTGGCATGGTGAAGACGTTGATGCCTTGAAAACAAGGGCTATTCTGATGGACGGTGCTCCTACTTCAGATGGCGGTCTGTTGCTGCAGATTTTTACAGAAACAGCCATTGGCCCGATTTTCTTTGAAATCATTCAGAGAAAGGGCGACGAAGGCTTTGGTGAAGGTAATTTCAAAGCTCTGTTTGAAAGTATGGAGCGGGATCAGATTCGCAGGGGTGTCTTGCAGGACCAATAATAATTCTGATATTCATCAGGTAGGGGGGATGGTTTCCCCTATCTGGATGATGGGTCAATCAGGGCATTAAAAGTGCCCATGATGGATTGTGGTGAAATCAATATTTTTCACAGAGTGAGTCGCTAATGGGGCTTACGTAGATGCAAGAGCACCTGAACCATGAGAATGCTTGCAGAACCTGTGAGGGCATTTTCATAGTCAAAAGGAATTTCAGTTTGAAGAAACCGACCAGTTATGTTGCCAGAAAGCCCGATGAAAATGGCTTTATTGACTATCCCCCACAAGAGCATGAAACCTGGCGAATACTTTATGAGCGTCAGTTAGAGGCTATTGATGGGAGAGCCTGCCCTGAGTTTCTGGAAGGTCTGGATATACTGGGCCTGTCTGCCGAAGAGATCCCCCAGCTGAATGATATTAACGAAAAACTGAAAAAGGCCACTGGCTGGTCAGTAGCCCGGGTGCCGGCACTGATCTCTTTTGATCGTTTTTTTGAACTGTTGGCCAACCGTCAGTTCCCTGTAGCTACCTTTATTCGTACCCGTGAAGAGCTTGATTATCTCCAGGAGCCGGACATATTTCATGAGATTTTTGGGCACTGTCCATTGTTGACGAATCCTGATTTTGCTCGTCTGACCGAGATATATGGTCAGTTGGGGCTGGTGGCTTCCAAAGAAGAGAGGGTATACCTTGCACGGCTTTACTGGATGACAGTGGAGTTTGGCTTGGTTCACACTGATGACGGACTGCGTATCTATGGCGGGGGTATTCTCTCCAGCTTCAAAGAGACGGTCTATTCTCTGGAAAGCCCTGAGCCTGAGCGTCAGGGATTTGATGTGATTACAGCTCTGAGAACCCCGTATCGCATTGATATTCTTCAGCCTGTGTACTTTATTATCCAATCATTGTCTGAATTGCATAGCCTGACAGAGATGGATTTGATGGCAAAAGTCCATGAGGCCATGAAACTGGGTATGCTTGAACCCAGGTTTCCTCCCAAAACAGCCTGATTTCATACGGCAATACAGGGAAGTGTTGCTGTTACATTGATCTGATCCCTCATTCGATAAAACATTCAAGTTTTCTGGTCGATATACCCGTTAACCAGGTTTATGGTCATGATCATGGGCAAACGGATCAGAAAACTCCCTTCATTTCGCTCCTTTCGGTGGCAGGTGCCTTCAACTTCGCGGATCTTTATTCTGTTTAATGTCTTCCTGGTAACGGTAATCGGTGGGCTGTCTGTTGTGCTGGCTCTGGCTGTTTCCAGTGAACCGGATATCCGTTATTCCGGTGGGGGTGGAAAAGATTCATATGCCCATGCAGAAGAGTGGATGTCCCATATTCGTGATGCTTTTGAACAGGATCAGTTAAATCGGTTGAGTATTGAGCCTTCCGATATCAGGGATCTGGCTTTTTACCTGGCTAATCGAGTTCGGGTTTCAGGCAAGAAAGCCATTGCCATTACCGGTATTGAATCTCAACTGAGGGAGAAGGCTGTTGTTATCAGGGCGTCCCTGCGATCGCCATTGATTGAGAAGGTTTACCTGAATATGACTATGACAGTGTCTGAGCATGAAGATTTGCCAGAGCTGGATTCAGTCAAAATAGGAAAGGTGTCTTTCCCAGGCTGGTTATTGAGATTTTCATTCAAGAATATGTTGCTGCCTCTTCTCCCTGATGAGCAGGCAAAATTCTGGAAAACACTAACCGGTTCTGTGAAGGCTTTTGACATTACTCCCAGGCGAATCACTCTGGTTTATCGTTCAGGAAAAGAGCTCAGGCAACAATTGAAAGCCAGCGCCATGAGCTTGATGCTGGGTTCTCCCGAAGAGAAGGAAGCGATTCAACTCTACCTTGATGTGCTTGCTGCAGCAGCGGTCCAGCAGCAGGGGAGTGATCTTCAATTGTCCAGACTACTCCATACGTTGGTGGGATTAGCCAGAGCCAGAAGTTCTGAAGGGGGGAGTGCGGTTAAAGAGAATGAGCGCATGTTGAGAGCGCTGGCTATTCAATTGGCTGATCCGTCTACACGAGTCTTTCTTGCTCCGGGTATGAAACCCTATCCACTGTCACGCCCGATTTTGCTTCGCGGACGTAAAGACTTGTCGCAACATTTTATGGTCAGTGCTGCACTGGCGCTGACACTGGATGAAGAGTCTGCTTTGAACATTGGTGTCAGTAAAGAAAGAAGTGATGCCAGGGCAGGGGGGAGCGGCTTCAGCTTTCCTGATCTGGTGGCGGATCTGGCAGGCATCCGGTTCGCCGTGATTGCTACAGAGGATGAAGCCAGAGCGCGATGGCTGCAGGACTTTATCTTACAAAATAAGGGCGAGCATATCTTTATGCCAGAGGTAAGCTGGCTTCCCCAAGGCCTGACCACATCGGCTTATGAGGATTTGATCAGGCATCCTTTATACCCCGCCATGCTGGATCGTATTCTCAGAAGAATTAACAGCCTGCCATTGAATCAGGATGGATAAGATAAACTGATTAATAATATCCAATCATATATGCCGTTAATCCCTTCTTTTACATTTGCTTTACTTTCTACTTCCTGATAGTTTTCGGGCACTTAATTCAGTTGGATTGGGTAGACTTTTATCCTGATTTTTGAGTCTTGGGATTGATAACAGATACCCGTTCAGGTGAGTGGCTTAAACATTGTTTCCATATACGATGTTTAGAGTATTTTCACAGTCATTAGACGTGGCATGATGTGTCCGTCATTCGTCGCAAAGCATTAAAATGATGAGCAAGGATTCGATACATTTTTGCCATGCCAATGGATTTCCTGCACCTGTCTATCGTCGATTTCTGACCTCGCTGGAGGAAAGCTTCCGGATTCAGTATCTGGAATGCCACGGTCATAACCCAAGGTACCCTGTCAGTAATCACTGGTCTGAGCTGGTGGATGAACTGATTGAGCAGCTTGAGCGTCGATATGACGAGCCTGTGATAGGTCTGGGTCACTCATTTGGTGGTGTCATCACCTGGTTTGCTTCACGTCTAAGACCTGATCTCTATAAAGCTGTGTTATTACTTGATGCACCCTTAATGACGCCTTTAGACAGTAGTGTTTTGCGTGTGGCCAAGAAGTTCGGCGTTATGGATCGAATTACGCCATCGGGCCGAGCTGCAGAACGAAAGTCTGAATGGAACAATAGACAGGAAGCGTTGGATTATTTCCGTACCAAATCACTGTTCAGTGACTTTGATGAGCGTTGTCTGGAAGATTATGTCGACCTGGGTCTGCATCACCATTCCGATGGTCTGAAGCTTAAGTTTGATCCTGCTGTTGAATCCGCTATTTTTGCCAGCTCACCGGATCGTTTTCCAAAAGCGGAAAAAAAACGGGTACCTGCTGCCATGCTTTATGGCGAAAACAGTGACATATTGTCACGCAGAAGAGTGTTCGTGCATCGCTATCTGACGGGGCTCGAAATGAAGAGTACGGCTGGAGGCCACTTGTTTCCACTGGAGTTCCCGGAAGTGGCGGCAAGCAGTGTCCAGGCGATGATAGAGAGGCTGACTGGAGAGAGTTATGGAGCCTAGGGATATCGAAATTAATATTGGGCGGATGAGCTTCTCTGGTCAGGAATGGGGTGATCCCGACGGCCGTCCTGTTATAGCCCTTCATGGCTGGCTGGATAATGCTGCCAGCTTTGGGCCATTGGCTCCTTTTCTGCAAGGGATTCGATTGATCGCTATTGATCAGGCAGGTCATGGGCGCTCCTCTCATCGTCCGGCAGAGATGGATTACGCTATCTGGAATTATGTCGAGGATCTGGTTGAAGTCGTCGATACCCTGGAGCTTGAGACTTTCAGCCTGATGGGACATTCCATGGGCGCTATTGTTTCAGTGATGGCTTCTGCCATTCTGGAGGACAGGGTCGAAAAGGCTATTTTACTGGATGGTCTTTACCCAATGCCACGTAAACCAGAAGAAGCCCCTAATGCTCTGGCGGCTTATATTCAGGAACGTAAATCATTCCGCAGGGGTAAACCTGTAAACCGTTATCGCTCTCTGGAGCATGCCGTGCGAGTACGATGTCTGGGACAATTTCCTGTTACTCGAGACTCTTCGGCGTTATTGGTTGAACGCGCACTGTTTCAGGATGGCGATGCCTGGACATGGCGTACTGATCCTCGTCTTAACCTGCCATCACCGACTCGATTTACTCAAGATCAGGCCCTGGCCTTTGCTGAAAAGATGACCTGTGATGCGCATATGCTCTATGCAAAGGAAGGTTATGTGGATGCATTGATAGAGCCACATCGAAAGCGTCTGGCTCATATAAAATTCTACCCTATGCCTGGATCTCACCATTTCCACATGGATGGCGAAACAGAAGCGGTAGCCCGAATTGTCAATGAAGTGATGAATGACTGACTTTTATTGGCTAGTCTAATGGCTCATGTTAGGCTGGAGGCTATTGGAATACTCAGTTTCATGACCTCAACAGCCAACCGAAAGTACCGCTGGAAAACCATTAAGTAGCCAGAAGCCAAGAAAAAACAAAAGCTTCATGCTATGAGCGGCGGTACTTTTCAGTAAGGAGTGAAAAAGCACCGTATGACTCGTTTTCATTCTTTCTATCGACGGACCTTATCATTGTTTGTGACAGGCGCTTTTCTGTTCCCTGTCAGCGCATTCTCTGACGATATCGCTCCTTTTCCCAATGCCGTCCTTGATATGGAGCTTCATCAGCAGGTCACCAGCTATCCCGTCATCAGCAGCTCCATGAAAAAAGTGAACGGTGTCGTGATGGCCGATTCAGAACAGTGGCTCGACGGGGCTCTGGATCGAAAGCTCTATCTCTTGCCCAGTGGCAAGAGCAGTGATGAAGCTTACCGGTTTTTTACCCGACAGTTTAAGCAATTGGGTGTGGAGCCAGTGTTTAGTTGTGAGCGATTCAGTTGTGGTGCCAGTAACTTTTGGGCGAACAATATTTTTGATATAGCTCGACTGTATGGACTGGATAAAGAACAGGCCTATTATCTGGGTCAAAAAGAGACAAATGGCAAGATTACCTACTACCTGACTTATACCGTGAAAAGAGGTAATCGCAGGGAATATGCACTGGTGGATATTTTTACTGTGGGGAAAGCCAGGGGAGCACGGAGTAATCAGGTAGCCATGGATGATATACCGGTAAATACATCAGACCTGGAACGCTCTGAAGCTTACAAGGTTTTACTGAAAACGCTTAAAAACCAGGCTCAACCGTTGCTGATTACTGTTGAGTCAGCCTCTGCCAGAAATACTTCGGAAGTGGACCGTCTCAGTGAACGTCTGAATGCGTCGCAAAATCTACTCCAATCACGGCTGAATGACGATGGTATTGATTCTCAGCAGTTTCGTATCCAGACCATCATAGGTGACCTGAAGTCAGCAAGTCTGCATTGGCAGGTGCTTCAATAGTAAACGACATTTGATTGCCATTGGTCGGCTTTTTAGCCAGTTAGGTAGTGCATTCAAGCGTTAATACCAATACATACTCCGTTCATTCTGAGCTTGTCAAAGGATGCAGGTAATGCACTTCGACGTGCTCAGTGCGAACGTTATGGGGTTTAGCGCTTAGCTGTATGGCTGCTTAACTCTCATCTCTCAACTTCCCACTTAAACAACAATCCTTTCCCATTTCCGGGTCTGCCAAACCAGTACAAAGGCCAGAGAGCTGATGAGTCGCTGTAAAGCCTGGACAAGCCAAATAGCGGTAAGTCCCAGACCCAGTACGGGGCCAACCAGCCAGCAAAGGGGTAAAAGAATAAGCCATTGACCAGCCGCTCTTATGCCCAGAACAGTTCTATTGGCTCCGGCTCCGAGCAGGGCTTGAGTGAATACCAGTGAGGCAGCATCAAGAAAGATACTCATTCCGGTTAACTGCAGAGGGATCTTGCCCATTTCCACCAGACTTTCCTGATGCAGAAACAGTCCCAGTAAAAACTCAGGGGCAAACAGTAAGGGGAGGCTTAAAAACAACAGTACACTGGCGGCAACCAAGACGATATCCCAACCCCAGCGCCAGGCTTTGTCCGGTTTGCCTGCTCCCAGACTTTGGCTGACCAGAGTATTGGCAGCCATTCCCATGCCAATACCGGGCAATATTAAAAGCAGGGAGATATTCATCAGAACATGAGCGATGGCCAGTTCACTGGTACCCATCTGGGCGATGATCGCAAACAGCATCATAAAGCCAAAAGAGAAGAGCATTTGTTGCAGCGAGTCTGGAACCGCCAGTCGAATCAATCGAACGGTCTGTTTGAAGTCACGCTTCAACAGAAATCTGAAATCCATAAAACCATGTTCCCGCGCAGTACTCAGCAGGCTGAACAGATTCAGAACAGCGGCAAGATACATAGCCAGGAACGTCCCCAGTGCGGCACCTGCCACTCCCATAGCAGGCAGAGGTCCTATGCCATAAATCAGACAAAAGCTGACCGCAGCATTAAAAATATGCGAAACAACCAGGATGCGCAGAAAGCCTGAAGGTCTGCCAGTGCCGTTCCAGTAGCCTCTGAAAGACAGGCAGAGAGCCGCAGCGGCCAGTGACATGACCCGAATTCTGAAATAAGTAACGGCTGTATCATGTACCAGCTCACCTTGATTAAAAATTTGCAAGATCCAGGGAGCCAGGAGCATTAAAAGTAAGCTAACGGGAAGAGCAAAGAACAGAGCAATGATAATGCCATGATTGACAGGTGTCGCACAAAGTCGGCTGTTTCCAGCACCGAAACGTCTGGCTACCTGGGCCTGGACACCCGCGGAGAGGCCGGCAACCAGTGAAAGAGCAACAAAGTTGGCATAGCTGGCTGCACCCACAGCGGCCAGGGCTTCTTTTCCAAGAGGCCCGACAAGTGCAGCATCGACAAGGTTGAGGAGGCTTTGAGACAGCATCGCGATGATGATGGGAGTGCCCAATTTCAGTATGGTGGTAACGCGCTGTTTCAAGAAAACCTCAGATTATTTAGACCCTTCACTTAAATTGTATTCGTTTATAAGCATCGGTGTCACCTGTCATCAGAAGATGCATCTTTTCTCTGTATTGTATTAATACCTATCCTGTTTCGGAAATGTGCATTCCAAATGGACGGTTGGTAAGGAAAATATCAACTACGCTTTATTCGTCCCTATGCTGATTCGAGATAGTTTTGGAATTCCTTATTCATATTCTATTTCTAGTTGGCATAGACATTTTCTGTCTCCGTCTCTTTTGCTGAGAGCTATTTCAAAAATAATAAGTGTTTCCCATATAAGTCGAATTTATGAACCTTTATTAAAAATCAGATTCAGGGTATTGGTTAGGATGAGTCGTTTAGTTCTAAAGAGTCTTTTCTGTCTACCGTTATGGGTGATGTCATGTGTTGTTAGTGGTGCACCTATGGATGCAACACCTGCATTTTCTTCAGGGGAATCATCTAATCCTCCTCTGGAAACAACATCGTCATATTC
>NZ_LASA01000067.1 GCF_001562015.1 Endozoicomonas arenosclerae
GGGAACGGTATTTGAAGTGGCTGAGGGTTAGCTCAATCCAACGGTAACATTCGTCCTTGGAGTCCCAGCCGGGCTCCAGACAGTCTGCTTGTGAAAGGAGGCTTCTTACATCCTCCAGGGTTTTGATGAAATGGGTGTTCATGATGATTTTCATATCCTCATCATGAACGACAGTGCTGAAGTCGGCTCATTTCATGTTAGAAACCAGCCCCTTCTTCAGGCTCATTTCATATTGGAAGAGACTATTGATGCCTGATGCTAACGATTTATCGTATACTCCCTCCTTTCCCCTACTCACTTTTCCAGCAACACAGTACTCGAATGAGCCAACGTAAAATACTTGTCACCAGCGCCCTGCCCTATGCCAACGGCCCTCTGCATATGGGACATCTGGTGGAATACATTCAAACCGATATCTGGGTTCGTTTTCAGAAGCTGTTCGGCAACCAATGCACTTACGTCTGCGCCGACGATGCTCATGGCACGGCCATCAGTCTGCACGCTGAGAAACAAGGCATCACCCCGGAAGAGTCGGTCGCCCTGATCAACAAAGAGCGTATCCGTGACTTTGGCGACTTCCTGGTGGAATTCGACAATTATCACTCCACCCACTCTGAAGAGAACCGCAAGCTCTCTGAAGCCATTTACCTGAAACTCAAGGAAAATGGCCATATCGCCAGCCGCAACATCACCCAGGCCTTTGACCCTGAAAAGCAGATGTTTCTGGCCGACCGCTACATCAAGGGCGAATGCCCAAAATGTGGAGCCGACGATCAGTACGGTGATAACTGTGAACAGTGTGGCGCCACCTACTCTCCAACCGACCTGAAGAACCCGAAATCAGCCATTTCCGGTGCGGTTCCAGTGGAAAAAGAGAGTGAGCACTTCTTCTTTAAACTGTCCGATTTCGATGGTTTCCTGAAAGAATGGACCCGCTCCGGCTCCATTTCTGACGAGATTGCCAACAAACTGGCCGAATGGCTGGACGCTGGCCTGCAGGACTGGGATATCTCCCGTGACGCACCTTATTTCGGCTTTGAGATTCCAGGTGAGCCGGGCAAGTTCTTCTACGTCTGGCTGGATGCTCCTATTGGCTATATGGCTTCCTTCGAAAACCTTTGCCAGAGAAGAGACGATCTGAACTTTGACGATTACTGGAAGAAAGACAGTGATTGTGAAGTTCACCACTTCATCGGCAAGGACATTGTTAATTTCCACTGCCTGTTCTGGCCAGCCATGCTGGAAGGCACCGGGTACCGCACACCGACTTCCGTCAATGTTCACGGCTATCTGACGGTGAATGGCGAAAAGATGTCCAAGTCCCGTGGTACCTTTATCACAGCCCGCACCTACCTGGAACATCTGGACCCTGAGTACCTGCGTTACTACTATGCAGCCAAACTTTCCAGCCGCATTGATGACCTGGATCTGAACACAGAAGATCTGGTTCAGCGCGTCAACTCAGACCTGGTAGGTAAGGTCGTGAACATTGCCAGCCGTAACGCTGGCTTTATCAAGAAACGTTTTGGTGGAAAGCTCTCTGCCAACAACATGATTCCTGAGCTTACTGCTGACTTCCAGGAAACCGGTAGCCGCATTGCTGAACTTTACGAAGGTCGTGAATTCGGTAAAGCCATGCGTGAAATCATGGCTCTGGCGGATAAAGCCAACGCCTGGATTGACGAAGTGAAGCCGTGGGTCGTTGCCAAAGAAGAAGGCAAGGATCAGGAACTGCATGACATCTGCTCTGCAGGCATCAACCTGTTCCGCCTGCTGATGATCTACCTGAAGCCAGTTCTGCCTTCCATGGCCACCAAAGCCGAAGCTTTCCTGAACGTTGAGCCTCTCGCCTGGGCTGACAGTCAGACCCTGCTTCTGGATCACGAAGTGAACAAGTTCAAGCCACTGATGACCCGTGTTGAGTCAGATAAAGTGGATGCTATGATCGAAGCCAGCAAGGAGGTGCTTGCCAAAATGTCTGAGCAAAAACCTGCTGAAACCCCTGCCAGCAACGAATGGCTGGAAAAAGAGCCGGTAGCGGAACAAATTAACTTTGACGACTTCGCCAAGGTTGATCTGCGTATCGCCAGAATTGCCAATGCCGAACATGTGGAAGGTGCAGGCAAGCTGCTGCGCCTGACTCTGGATATTGGTGAAGCTGAGCCTCGCAACGTATTTGCCGGCATCAAGTCTGCTTACTCACCGGAAGCTCTGGTGGGTAAATTCACCGTTATGGTCGCTAACCTGGCACCTCGCAAAATGAAGTTTGGTGTCAGTGAAGGCATGGTTCTGGCCGCAGGACCTGGCGGCAAAGAGCTGTGGATTCTGGAACCGCACGAAGGCGCCCAGCCGGGTATGCGTGTGATGTAATCCCGCTTTTGCTTCCCACTTCTGACCCAGTCGGAGGTGGGAAGCATTCTCTCCTGACAACCTCAGATTAATGCCTTCAGGCTGCTCAGAATAATATAAAGGCCCAGCAGCAATAGCGCGATATACAACACCAGTCTGAAACGCTCTTCACTGAGATGTCTTCTTATTTTCTGCCCAAGAAGCATACCCACCAGCGCTGGAATCAAAGCCACTAAGGACAGAGTACCCTGCTCAGTACTGAGAAGACTGTTTTGTTGAAGTGCCAGAGCCAAAGCCAGCGTTGAAAGGGAAAACAAAATACCCATGGCCTGAACCAGGGCATCCCGACTGAGTTGAACGGATTGAAGGTACATAACTCCCGGTACGACGAACGAACCGGTCATGCCCGTCAGCAGTCCATTGATAATGCCGAGAAAAACGCCCCAACGACTTTCGGCGACCGGCTCAAGAACCAGACGCTTTCCCGTCAGGCTTAATCCTGAATAAATGATCAGCAGAACTCCAAGCACCATAGAAAGCCAAGCAGGATCAACACGAGACAATGCCAACGACCCGGGCAATACCGCCAAACCTGCACAAAGGAAAAAAGGCCATAGCCGCTTTATGATTGCTTTGAAATAGCCACCAGAGAATGCCTGAAGAAGGTTGGTCACTAGAGATGGTACTAATAGCAGTGCCATTGCGGAAGGTAGCCCAACAGTTACCGTCAGGAGTGCCAGACTGACGGTAGGCAAACCCAACCCGGTAATGCCTTTGACACTTCCTGTAATCAGAAATGCAGTGATTATGATAAGCAGTGTGGAATATTCTGGCATGGCGAATTCGGGATACATCTATGAAAGCCTACGAGGATAGAGTGCTTTCTGAAGCAACGCAAAAACACAACATTTGTCGCTTTATTCCCAATAGAGGAAATCCCCATATACAAATATTATGTCTGATTCTTTTACTACTGCTTATAACTTTTCAAAAGACCACTGCCCTGCCTCTTCCACAAAGACCCATCACACTAATACTGGACTATGAGAAAGAGACCGTCAGATGCCTGCAAAGAAATTTTGACCAAAAAACAGTCCAAGACTGTACAGGGCGACTGCAAGGTTTCAACGGGCATTTTTTTGTCCGTTTTCATGAAGCAAGACTCTCTCGAAGGAATAAAACCCGTTTAGAAAAAGACGCCAAATGCCAGTCCATTCAGGTCTCCAGAACATCGCAATTTTTGACCTACCCTCAACTCTGTTTCAGTGGAAAGATTCACATTGAAGAGGTCAACCCTGAATTACTGGAGCAACTCAGTGCGCTAGGTCAGCAGCTTTCGACCGGACAAAAGCTGAAAGAAGAATTCTATCTGCTGCCACTGTCAGAACTGAACTATTTCTTCGATAACTGTCTGGACGATGTCATAGAAGACCTGGGGGCCATTCTTATCCCGGGTATGATCACTTATGGTGGCTACGCATTAGGGTTAAGCAACTGGCTGCTACTACCACTCTTTGCAACCAGCTATATCTTTCTGGGTGGAGCTGGAAGGCAAGTCAGTGATCTGGTGGAAAACGAAAATGAGCACACAGAGTCAGATCACTACCTTGGGATCTTTGCCAGTAATCTGGTTGAGGACAGTCTGAAGGCCGGTTACCTGTTTATCGAATTCATTGATCTTTTTGCCCTGCAACTGGTACGCATTCTCTACTTAAGTCGATCCTCCAAGCCCACTTCGGGCCAAAGTACTTCATCAAAAGGAATAACCTATACACTGGTCGGCCTCACTACAGCTATCTGTCTTTTAAAGGACATGAGAAATGCTATAACCAGCTACACCTGGATCAACGAATGGGCAGACCTGTTAGGTGATGAGGCCAAAGCCACTGTAAACTACTACCTTCTCCCTCAATCCCCTCCTGCAAATGCTGATTGAGCTTATGGCCTTTTGTGCTGCAGAGGCATAGAATGCCAGCCCCCTCATGAAGACATCAACATCAAGGAGTATCACTTGCTTTTTTCTGACCTGGAACTGCACGAAAGACTGCAAAAAGCCCTGACTGAACGAAAATTCAGCGAGGCCACCCCTGTCCAGGCGGCAGTGATCCCGAAAGCTCTGGAAGGTAAAGATTTGCTGGTCAGCTCTGAAACCGGCAGCGGAAAAACGGCCGCATTTCTGTTACCCGCAATGGACCATTTCCAGAACAATCCAGCCCCCCGCTCCAGCACCCGTATGCTGATTCTGGTCCCGACTCGTGAGCTGGCCAGGCAGGTTCTGGAAGAAGCTGAAGCTCTGGCTCGTTTTACTCACATTAATGCCGGACTGATTACAGGGGGTGATCAGTTCCGTCATCAGGTCAATACCCTGAGAAAAAACCCGGAAATCCTGATCGCTACACCCGGACGCCTGCTTGAACATATGGACAACAGCAATACGGATTTCAGTGATCTGGAATACCTGATTCTGGATGAAGCCGATCGCATGCTGGACTTCGGATTCAGCCCTGACATGTTGAAGATCGCCTCTGAATGTCGTGAAGAGCGCCAAACCATGCTGTTCTCAGCCACCCTGAAGCAGAAGGGTATGGGTGAGCTGATTAACATGGTGCTCAATGAGCCAGAGTCTGTCACCATGAGTACGGCCAGAGACAAGCATGAAAATATCCACCAGCAGATCATGCTGTCCGACGATCAGAAGCATAAAGAAAAACAGACACGCTGGCTGCTGGAAAACGAAAGCTTTGATAAAGCCATTGTCTTCACCAACACCCGCAACTTCGCTGATCAGCTCTGCGGTTTTCTGCGCTACAGCGATTTGAAAGCAGGTGTCCTGCACGGTGAAATGGACCATCAGGAACGGAAAAAAATGATGGCCATGCTGAACTCCGGTCAGATCAATATTCTGGTCGCCACAGACGTGGCCGCCAGGGGGCTGGATATCAAAGGCATCGATCTGGTCATCAACTTTGACATGGCCAGGAATGGTGATGACTACGTTCACCGTATTGGCCGAACCGGACGCGCTGGCGAGAAAGGTCTGGCAATCGCCCTGATAGGTCCTAGCGAATGGAACCTGATGTCAGGCATTGAACGTTATCTGAGAATCCAGTTTGAGAAGCGTTCCATCAAGGAGCTCAGAGGCAGCTGGAAAGGCCCTAAAAAGCTCAAAAACTCTGGCAAAGCCGCTGGCAGCAAGAAAAAGCCCACCGCAAAGGAAAAGGCAGCTGCCGCAAAAACCCGCCAGAGAACCAAAAAGAACATTGGCAAACGTCGCAAGCCCTCCGGTGACAAAGCCACCACTGAATCCGTTGATGCCGGCTTTGAGCCACTGAAGCGGAAGAAGAGTTGAGCTTTTAAAAAGCCTTAAGTACTACGGTTTTCTTAGACTTTGGTGTAAGAAAACCGCCCCAACCTGAACAACACCTGAACAAGCCACTTCCCTCCCGAAACTCCCCCCTCCATTCCTTGTCCACAAGCCCGTAATTCATAAAACAACGAGACAAGGATATGAAAAACCTACTGATCTGCACTTTATTAATAACGCTTGCCAGTCTGGCCTCATTTGCCAGCGCTGAAAACTACTGCAACCTGCCTGCAGGCCAGTATTCAGGCATGTCGAAAATCACTTTTGACCGCTCTTCCGGCAAGGTTGAACAGTTCCATATGGAGCTGAAAATTGGCCCTGATAACAACACCTACGGCACCATCAAACTGTTTGAGCTGGATATGGATAAATCAGGCGCACTGCACCATAACCTTATCAAGCATGAATACTTCACTCTGAGTGGTTGCAGCTCTGACTCAACCTTCAAGCTGAAAGGTCCGGAACTGGACGGTCTGGTGAGGGTTATGAACGTCAACAAAAGCCTGGGCGAAATCACATTGACCGGTGCCATCAATACCTATGAGGAAGGCCTCTACGGTATGGCCCAGTGGCTCTACGATACCGCCTGGTGGATGGTAGGCTCAGAAGGCTATTATGAGATGGAATTCCGTAAACTGCCCATTCGGTTGCGCAAACAGTTCTAACCAGGCTCTCCCGTCTGTATAGGAGCCTGACCGAGAATAGACAGTCCGGCCTAAAATCCAGAAAGAACGGTCTATTTTTCCGATGAATTTGCTTAAATAGGTCAACTATTCGCACAAATCCATCGAAGCTGTCTAGAACGCTCAAGGCTGTAGCCTCGTTCTACTGAATTTTATGCTCGGACGCTATTCTCGGTCAGCCTCCAAGAGGCGGTAAACCCCAATGCAGAACTTCACTGACTGCTGTACAATCCCCAGCCCATTTCATGTCTTCGAGGTCTACAGATCAAAATGACTGACTTTTCATCCCTTGGTTTGTGTGAACCTCTTCTTCAGGCAGTCACTGAACAGGGTTACCAAAAAGCCTCCCCCATTCAGGCCAAAGCCATCCCCATGGTTCTGACGGGCCGTGATGTTATGGCATCCGCCCAGACCGGTACTGGTAAAACCGCCAGTTTTACCCTGCCAATGCTGCAACGCCTGTCAGAAATGCGTGCGTTGAAGAATCATCCCGTTCGCGCCCTGATTCTGGTGCCAACCCGTGAGCTGGCTATTCAGGTAGGTGAAAGTGTTGTTCGCTACGGCAAGAACCTCTCTCTTCGTTCAGCTGTTGCCTATGGCGGTGTTGATATAGAGCCTCAAATTGAAGCCCTGACAGCGGGTGTTGATGTTCTCACGGCAACGCCCGGTCGCCTTCTGGATCTGATTCGCAAGAAACATCTAACGCTTGAGCACCTGAAAGTACTGGTGCTGGATGAAGCGGACAGAATGCTGGATCTCGGCTTCAAGACCGAACTGGATCAAATCCTGGAAGCACTGCCTGCCAAGCGTCAAAATCTGTTGTTCTCCGCCACCTTCTCCAAAGAGATCAAGACTCTGGCCCATGAGTTCCAGCGTCATCCGGTGAAGATTGAGATCGAGAACCCTAACTCTGCGGCTAATACCGTAAAACAGTCTGTTTACCCGGTAGACCAGCAGGACAAACCCGAGATTCTCAGTTACATCATTGAAGGTGGGAAATGGGAACAGGTTCTGGTGTTTGTCCGCACCAAGAAAGCGGCCGACAAAATAGCAGGCCTTCTATTCGATGACGGTATCAGCGCAACGGCTCTGCACAGCGATAAAAGCCAGCATCTGCGCAGCAAAACCCTGATTGAATTCCAGGCTGGGGCTTACCGGGTTCTGGTAGCAACCGATGTAGCATCCAGAGGTCTGGATATGGATCAGTTGCCACTGGTTATTAACTATGACCTGCCAAAAGTGCCACAGGACTACGTACACAGAATTGGTCGTACAGGTCGTGCGGGCAGCCCCGGCCGTGCTATCTCCCTGATGAACCCGGAAGAGAAAAAGCTGCTGGAAGCGATTCGCAAGCTGATTAAAAAGCCTCTGAAAGTCGAGCCGGTTCCTTACTTCGAAGACGGTGTAAACGTATCACTGAGTGACGAGGCGCCTGCCAAAAAAACTCGCAAACCTCGTTCTTCTGCCAATCAGCCAGGCAAAAAACCCTCTGACAATAAAAGAAGGCCTGCATTTAAAGCCCGCACGGGGAATGCAAAGAAAAAACCTTCTCAATCTGGCAGATCAGGCAAAGGTCGCAGATAATCAGGTAGTCTGGCTCGAACAAGCCTCTTGATAGCCTCTGACGGTCCTGCCGTTAGAGGCTCCTCGCAACATACAGGTTACCGCTATGGAAGATGTTATTGATGAACTCCGGGAAAGTGCCGTCGAGGTACCCACGCCACTGGAGCTTCCTGACGAAGATGAAATTATCGAAGCTGAAGAACAGCTGCTGATTCCGATCCCTTCGGATTTCAGGGAGTTTCTACTCCAGGTCAGTGATATTGTTTATGGTTCCATGGAGCCCGTCACCATCACTGACTCCCAGTCCCATACCTATCTCCCGGAAGTAGCAGCCATAGCCTGGGACCAGGGTGTCCCCAGAGACCTTCTGCCCCTTTGTGAGCATAACGGTGACTTCTACTGTGTATCGGCTGAAGGTGAAGTGGGCCTGTGGACCGAAGGGGATATCTCCGAGCTGACCTGGCCATCTGTCTGGCACTGGGCCAAGGATGTATGGCTGCAGAGCTGAACTAACTCCTCTCTGCTGAGAGGAATATAAGATCATATTCACAAAATAGACTACTCTCATTTGTGCTGAATGACCCGCTGTAAGTTCCGTTAACTTCTGGGCAGGTGGAGTAGTCATTGAAAACTTTTCTTTCAAGAACAGTATGCCTTGTGGCTACTGTCGTCTGTTTTTCTAACACTTCTGCTGCAGGTTTGACCCAGTTACCTCTGGGTGTACTGGAGGAGAAGTCCGGTGCCTCAATCTATTGGGAAGGGGCCACCACCGCCGAGGTGGAAAATTACAATCAAACCGTATTCAAAAAGTATTTTTCCTCGTTTACCATTTCTCTCCCTTTTCTTACGATCATAGGGGCAACCAGCAGTCATACCCCACCATCAGCAAAATACATCTTCAAGGTAGGGACTCCCTTAATGTTTGCCCTGGACTTTTTTTCCCTGGGTAACGAAACCTGGGAGCTGTATCAAGAAGCCAAAGCGAACCATGACGCCCTGTGGCAAATACCCTTCCCGAATCAAAAAAAATGCAATGTTCTCATACTGCTCTCCAAGGGCCCGGATCGACTTCACTATAAGATATTCCCTCTGCCTGTTGAGACTCAGAACACCGATGAAGACGAGGATGAAAACTGGTCTGAAACAGCCGATGAATACTCAGATTTACGAGACCTGCTGTTGAAGAATAAGATCTATATTCTCTTGGGCATGCCAGAAGCGTCCCAACAAGGCAGAGGAATTAGAAAACAACTACAGATGGATGTTTATTCCGAAGAGAACATTCTGCTTACCACCGTTATCTTTCAATCAGCATCGAACAATGAATGGGTTGACCTGACGCTGACAGGCAACACAGTCACACCCACAGGCCGTTATGAGACACCCTTGGCCCCATTCTGGGTACGCCATATAAACAATTGGATAAAAACCAATATCAAGGAGGGCAGAACACCGTCCAATAAGCTCTCTATGGCCAAAGGAGCTGTACCTCCCAACGGAAAAGGTTTTGGTCAGCTGACTATGAAACAAAATGGATGTCGGGAACTCAATCAGGGCAGTAAGAAATTCCTACTGCCTCAAACCAGTCACCTTCTGGATAACTCTATCTGCCTGGGCCTTTTAGATGCAGGAACACACGCTGCCCCCACCGCTTTACATTTGGCAACCTACAACTGGTTTGAGACTCATAAATGGCTGCTTCTGGAAAGGTCTTCCAGCATTATAAAACTACAGATATTAAATATACTCGCCAGTTCTGCCGTTCATATCACCGGTAAGGGATTAGAACGAGCAGTCAGCTGGTATCGTAGCCGTAAAAGTCCAGTTGTTACTGCCCCGAAGACAGCTCATGTGCAAGACCTTGCCCAAAAACCTGCTGTTCAGCATGTTGTCGGCACCGCCGCACAGACTGATTTGGTGGAAGTTGTCATATCAGGGCCCCCAGTGCAGCCTTTTACCAACACCGAAACCTTCATCTCAGCCGGTGTCAGTCTTTACAGGGCCAGTGGCAATGTAGGTGTTCGAATGAGGACACAAAGAGAACTCCAGATTTCCAAAGATGGAGCTAAAACGCTCACTCAGCGTGACCTTCGCCCGGCAAAAGATCAAAAGCAGTACAGTGCCGATGAATATCTAGCCGTTGTAGGCCCTCCTAAAGGGAAAGCAAAAGTCTATGAGAAAATGAAGGGGTGGTATCATAGTACTATCCCAGATACTGAGGCTCGCCGTCGCCTGGAATCCGTTTTAGGAGGGCTCAGGACACGCGGTACGCATCTGGTCTACAAAAGTCCCACGGATAATCAATACTATCTCCTGGTAGCCAGTTCAACCAAAGCCATATATAAGGTATTGATTGAGAAAACAGGAGCAGGTCAGTATTTTTTCAAATCTGGATATGGTGGCAAGAAATCTTCGGCCGGAGCCCCTGCTTCCTTCCAATCCATTAGCAAGTTGTTGGCGCGTTTTAGTGGCTTTACCGGGAAAAGTCTCTGGGTAGAAGAAAAAGTGAGCATAAAATTGAGGGACTACGCCACCATGTAGTTACTCTACAAAGAATGGCCACCAACAAATCTCCCTATGGCCGTCAAAACAAACTATTTGCTATGCTTACCCGCTGGTCTGATTCAAGACCAGAAAATCGGTCTTCTTTGTTGAGAAAAGGAGATGTTTGAGAAACTGCACCGGATTTACGCTCCGGCCCGCAACAGGACCCTTTATGTCAATCGTCGTTTGTGCGCTCTATAAATTCGTCCGTCTGGATGACTTTGAATCCATCAAGCCCAACCTTCTGAAAGTGATGGAAGATCATCAGGTTCACGGCACCCTGCTTTTAGCAAAGGAAGGTATTAACGGTACCGTAGCCGGAACCCGCAAGGCCATCGACCAGTTACTGACCTGGCTGAAAAGCGACCCCCGTCTGGCTGAACTGGAGTACAAGACATCCTTTACCGACTCCATGCCCTTCAAGCGCACCAAAGTTAAGCTCAAGAAAGAAATTGTCACAATGGGAGTCGAGGGCATTGACCCCAACCATGTGGTGGGCACCTATGTGGATGCCAAAGGATGGAATGACCTGATCAATGACCCGGAAGTACTGGTTGTTGATACCCGTAACGACTACGAAGTTCAGGTCGGTACATTCAAAAATGCCGTCAACCCGAACACAGAAACCTTCAGAGAGTTTCCGGAATACGTCAAGGACCACCTTGATCCCGAGAAACACAAAAAAGTGGCTATGTTCTGCACGGGTGGTATCCGTTGCGAAAAGTCTACGGCTTACCTGAAGGAACAGGGCTTTAATGAAGTCTTTCACCTGAAAGGCGGCATCCTGAAGTACCTGGAAGAAGTCCCTCAGGAAGAGTCCACCTGGGAAGGCGAGTGCTTTGTTTTTGATGACCGGGTGACCGTGAATCACCAGCTTGAGAAAGGCCAATACGATCAATGCAACGCATGTCGTTTGCCTATCACCGAAGAGGATATGCTCAGCAAGCATTTCGAACAGGGTGTGAGCTGTCCACATTGTTTCGACAAGCACACTCCTGATCAGAAGAAGCGTTTCCGTGAGCGTGAAAACC
Organism: Endozoicomonas arenosclerae; assembly: GCF_001562015.1. Taxonomy (GTDB): domain Bacteria; phylum Pseudomonadota; class Gammaproteobacteria; order Pseudomonadales; family Endozoicomonadaceae; genus Endozoicomonas_A; species Endozoicomonas_A arenosclerae. Next base: position 11,535 of record NZ_LASA01000067.1, read on the forward strand.
AGATTCAGCTGGCCAGTAAGCGGGGGGAAGCTCATCTGGGTGGCGCAGTCGGTGATACTGTATTAAACCGCCGGAAAGCCAAGCAGGAAGTCCGTGAACAACAACGCGCTTTAGCCGCAGGAAAATAATTCATTTTCCAAGCACTCCTTCAAAGAAGGAGTGCGACTCACCCGATACATAATACTTATGCGAAATACTGAATCACAATTTCAACACTGAGTTGGCCATTCTTATATTGATGCACCAGTAGCATACTGAACGCCAGTGTCATCAAAGGAAAAAGCCGCTTTTTTTCCTCGCTTAAAAAATACCAGCCACCTCCCATCAGCATCATGGCCATAATGGCCCACCGGCCAGCCTCATGCTCCTGAGGTAACGTATGGAAGAGCACTACGAAACAGCCCACAATGTTCAACAAAATCCAGAGCGGCGAAAACATTCCAATGCTGCCCAGCAAAGGGAACTTGATCAAAGCGCCTCCAGTCCAGGATTTAGGCTGAATATCGGATGATAAGTGCAGCGCTATTCCCAAAGCCAAACCGCCAGCAAGAAAAGGCTGATCAAAGAATAAGGGCAAAACGGCAAAAAGACATGAATGGGTAATGCCTGAGCGATGACTCAAACCAGGTAGTGCCAGATCAATATCTGGTAGTCGGATACCCGCAATAAGCCCTGCCAAAAACAGCAATGCTGCTTCAAACTGAACCACCGCCTGAAACTGCTCTGGAAAATAATGGCGTCCTGCAAGAACAGAAGCCGCCAGCAAACAACCAGCTAACGGAGAAGTGATATGTCGCATACAACCGGAATCAGAAGACAAGAAGGGTGAAAGTATTTTAGCTCCTGAGAGCTTAAAGGCTTCACATAAAGGAGCGTAACTATACTCGCTGGGTTATATTGCGCAAAGAAAAAACCGCTAAAAGAAACGATCAGAAGCTTATTGATATGCCTTTAGATGAAAGCCATGAAATCATCATCAGAACAAACCAGGACTCATCAAACTCAGACTCCTTTTTCAGTTTTTCTGAACCGAACCATTTACCTCCCCCTTTGAACAACCCACCGATATCTTTAGGCCAAATACTGAACGGTTCACCATCAGGCGTATCCAGTTTTTTATTACCCTCTTCATCCGGTTTATCCCTGAGATCAACGGGTGTAACCCTTGGCCGAATCTTCTGCTTCAACTGCAGGTACGTTAATGGAGTGAGAGTGACCCGGTAAAGGTTTCTTGTTAAACCCCCACTCGATGAAAAAGTAATAATCACTCCTCCAGAATCTCCCTGTAAACTGACTCTGTAATCCCCTTCAACAAGTTCAGGGTTCATATCTGATGAAAGAGGCGTCACTAGCTGCGTAAAAGACTGTTCTGTACCTGCCAGCATCTGATTCAACGCAGTATAAACAGCAGGCACTGATACTATTGAAGGGTTGAAAGAAGGAAGAGACTGATTGGGTTCATCCTCTAGCCAGTCAGTAAATTCTGATTGCTGAAAGCTAAGAGGACTATCATCAGGATCCACAAGGCTGAACGAAATACCGGACACAGAGTCACTCATCTCCTCTGGAAACTCCCAGATCATCTCATGAGCATTCTCTGTTTCATGAATTGAAATTTCGTGATCGGCAATCAAGCTTGTAAATTGAACCAGTGACTGAGGAATGTCTCCTGGAGCTGAAGCACTGGCACCAGAGTTTGCCCTTGAAAGCACCAGTTGGCCGTTCACCACTTTAAACACAAGTTGATCTACAACCTTGGCTTCCGCAGAAAAAGCGCCATGAATAAAAAGGCCAAAATATAAGAGAAGACTTACTTTTAAGAATTTATTGATCAACTCAGCACCCTGCAATTCACTTATTATTTGAAAGTTTGCATATTCACTGGTGCCCTAAAAATAGATCTCCTCATATCATTGTCAAAGTGTTAACGACTCCAGGGCATGGTCAAAAGTGGGGACATGATAAAAAGAGCCCAACTAGCCTGAGCTCTCAAATACCGGTCAATCCGCTGGCTTTCGAAGCCCTTGAATCAATACCCGGGCAATAGGTCTGGCCTCTTCCATCAATAACGGATCACATCCACTGTTTAACCAGTTACCCGCCACACCTTCAATGAAACCATAGTACGTTAATGATGCAGCCTTAATGGAAAGGTCTGTTCTCAGGAAGCCCTTATCCCTAGCCTGCGTCATTAAATTACTGAGCGACTCCATCTCTTCCCTGCAGAGTTGCTGGCAACGCTCTGCCAACAAAGGATCACTCTGGGACTGCATGGTTATTTTCAGGACTTGCTGAAAATCCTCATTAGAGGCTGCCAGCAGGAAAAAGCTTTCAGCAATCTGCTCCAGAACCAGAAGCGGGTCACCACTGACATCACCACGGAGCTTTTCATAAACCAGCTCCATGGGTTGCATGATTTTATCCCAGAGCGCCTCCAGCATTTCAGCCTTATCCTTGAAATGCCAGTAAATCGCTCCCCGGGTAACACCTGCTTCCTTGGCCACGGCAGCCAGAGTGGTTGTCTGGATGCCTTGATCACTGAACAGTCTTAGTGCTGTTTTCATCAGAAGCTGTCGAGTTTCTTCAGCTTCTTCTTTGGTTCTTCGAGCCATAACTCAGCTCACCTTTATCTCACTTGCCGGGTTAACGGATTTGGTCAGCAGCAGATAGAGTGCTGGCACAATAAACATGGCTACTACGGTGGAGGCCATCAGACCAAAGATAATGGCCAGACAGAGCGAATACCATTGTGGATCACTCAGCGCCAGAGGAATCAAGCCAAGAATCGTTGTCAGACTGGTACTGATAACCGGTCTCAATCGGTCCGCTGCACCTCTGGCTGCGGCTACCTTGACACTCATGCCACTGGCAAGATGGTTGTTCATGGTTTCAACCAGAACAATGCCGTTGTTCACCGCAATACCCGCCAGTGAAATACAGCCCACCAGAGCCGAGAATGTAACAGGTACATTAAAGTACAAATAGCCAATGAAGGTGCCCATGATAGCCAGCGGCACAATGAACAGAATGATCACAGGCTGCATCATGGAGTTAAACATCAGCGTCAGCAGGATAAAGATCATCACCACCGCAATGATGAAAGCGATCCCCATACTGCCAAAGCTTTCAGAAGACTGCGCATTTTCACCACCGATGGTAAAGGTGTATCCCTCGGGCCATCCGGACTGCATTTTTTCCAGCTCCGGCAGAATGCCAGCGACAATATCTGCAGCAGTACGACCTTCCGCTCGGGACTGAACCGTTACCGCTCTCAAGCTGGCGCTGTGCACAAACACTCTGGGCGTTTCAATGATTTCAAAGTCAGCTATATCCGACAATGCAATCGAGCGTCCATCGTCTGCTATAACGCGAAGCAGCCTGATTTCAGAGATATGCTGAGGCCCACCCATCTCATTACCACGGCTCGGCCACTGCATACTGATTCGAATATCCGGATCATCCTGAATGCCTTCCATCTTGAAGCTGCCAAACTCGTCTTCTTCCATGGCGATCCGAATCTGTTGAGCCACGGTAGACTCGCTGATGCCATAGAAATTGAGTTTTTCTGCCTTCAGATGGAAACGAATCTCCCTCAGGGAAGCCCCCAGATTATCCCTGACACCGACAGCACCGGGCTGCTCGCTGAGTGCCTGGCGAACCTCGGCAGAAATAGCCATCAACTCATCATAATCAGGGCCAGTGAGCTCAATCTGAATAGGATCTTCACCACTGGGTCTACCCCCTACATGAGTCAGGTGAACCCGAAGGCCCGCCTCATCAGAGATTGCCTGATCAATGCCTGAGCGCATTTCATCAAGGTACTCAAAAGAAAGTCGGTCCCGATCATTTTTGGACACCAGAATGACCGTAAAGCCTAACTGGTTCCATGCTTCATTAGGCAACAAAGCCTCTTTAAGTGTTCCGGTTGCAACGGGTGTCTTGGCGCCGATATAAGCAATATTTTTCTCGATCCAGGGCTGCTCACGCAGGTAGGTGCCTACTTTCTTAGCAACAGCCTGAGCCTGATCCAGAGTAGCCTGAGGTGGCAGCTCAATGGAGACACCGATCTTCCGGTCATCGGACTCCTGGTACATCATCACTGGCAGCTTGCCTGCAATGACCATACTCAACATGAACATACCGAAAGCACCCACTACATAACCTGCTGCGTGCTTCTTGCTCTTCAGTGGAGAGTTCAACAACCAGTCAGTCAGCTGTCCACGATAGCGCTGGCTGATCTTGTCCATCAGCAACTCTTTGCCACCATCAGCCGCTTTTTCAAGCATATAACGGGACAGTGGAATACAGATGATGAATGCGATCAGCAAGCTCACCAACAGAGCCACAGTAATGGTAATAGGCAGGATGCGGATGAATTTACCGTCAATACCACCCACCATCATCATCGGCACCATGGCCAAAATAGTCGTCAGCTGTCCAGCAAACGCTGGCAACGCAAAAGTTTTAACCGTATTGATTGCGGCTTTGTTAAACGACTCTTTTCGAACAAAAAGACCTTCGTGCATGCCTTCCATGACCAGAATGAAGACATCCACCAGCATACCCAGTGCCAGCACCATGCCTATCATAATCATGGAGTTGAAGCTGTATCCCATACCCGCCATGATGGCCAGAGTAGCCAGCATCGTTACAGGCAGAGCAAGACCGGCAATCAGGGCTTCACGCCATGACAGCAGTATCATCAAAATGATAAAGACCAGCAATGTAGCCTGAAGCATTGAACTGTATATATCATCAAAAGACTGCTCAATCAGTTCACGATCATCAGTCACACTGATCAATTCCAGTGCACGGGGCCAGGTATTGGAAGCAATCAGCTCGGCTACCAAGCGCTCAGTTTCTGCAATAACAGCAATGGTATCTGCCCCTGGACGCTTAACTACATCCAGCGTGACACCACGGGTGTACTCACTGCCTTTAAGACTGAAGAAAGTACGACTCTTTTCTTTATCAAGACGCAGACTGACTTCTGCAATTTCACCCAGTCGAACCGGACGGTTATCATCCAGCCTTACGATGGGTAACTGCCTTACTTTTTCAGGACTGTCGAAACGACCTTCAAGATAAAGATTAAAGGTACTCTCCTCACCTTCAAACTGCCCCCAGGCCATGTCCTGGTTAGCAGCCTGCAGACAATCCCTGACGGTCAGAGGAGAAATACCCAAAGCTCTCAGTTTGTTAGGCTTCAGACGGATATGCAGACTTTTCTCTCGCAAGCCGCCCAGGTTTACCTTTTTAACGGAAGGAATTGATTCAAGTCTGGCTTCCACCTGTTTGGCCATATCCGTCAGGATCAGGTCATCCACATCCCCATGAAGTACCCAGCTGATTACCGGAGATTCGGAAACACTCATTTCCTCAATTTCAGGTTTTTCAATATCGGTACTTGGGAACTGGCTTTCAGCCGTATCAATTTTTGCCCTCAGACGCTGCATGGCGTCCGACATGGGCATGTCGGCATCAAACTCTACGGCAATGACTGAATAGGAATTATAGGAACCACTGCTGTAGGTCTTAAGACCCTTTAGGTTTCGAATCTCATCTTCAAGCGGTTTGGTAACTTCTTTTTCCACCTGTTCGGGCGAAGCTCCAGGCCAGGAAGTGGTCACCAGCGCCTGGGGAATTTCCAGGTCCGGATAGTTTTCCCTCACCATCGTGTTATATGACATGACCCCGACCAGCATAAACAGTCCGAGTAACAATCGGCCAAGCAAGGTCTCCAGAAACAGCTTATTCTTCAACCAGTTCATTGCTTGGCTCCCAGCACTTCCACTTTACTGCCAGGAGTCAGCAGGTGCTGGCCGCGAATTACGACTTTCTCGCCTTCGTAAACCCCTTCCAGTACTTCGGCACTATCCAGCCCCTGAAGACCCAGGTCTACCCAACGCATTTCCACGGTATTTTCAGGCGTCACCACATAAACAAAAGGCACACCATTACGGAAGGAAAGTGTCTGCCAGGGCAGGGTCAGAACATTCTGTTTTTCTGCAGTGGCAATCCAGGCCTGTACAAACATACCATCACGAATAGCACTGGCGTCGCCTTCCGTTCTTACCTTAACCTGCAAAGAACGAGACTGAAGACTGATGGAAGGGCTTACTGACCAGACCGTACCTTTGACAAACTCGCCACGGGTAAAGCCATTCTTTTCTGCCTGATACAGCGCCTGATCATCATGCGCCAGGTAGACAGTCTGGCCTTCTTCAATACCCGTAAATGACAGCTCTGGCACTTCCAGTCTGACTTCATAAAGACTGTCGTCTACAACAACAATGGCACTAGAAACTTCCCTTTCCTTACTGGAGGTCGCACCTGCTGGAGGATAGTAGTAGTTGTCCTCAAGAATGTTCATTGAGGTGATCACCCCGTCAAACGGAGCAAACAGACTGGTTTTTTCCAGACTCACTGTGGATCGGTTCAGGTCAGCCGCAATACTTTTACTCTCGGCAATGGCTGCCTGCAGGGAGCTTTCTGCGGAAGCCAGACCGGCTTCAGCGTTCTTCAGATCTGTGTTGGCACGCTCAAACTCTTCTCTGGAAACCACACCTTTCTGATAGATCTTTGAGGTACGGTCATAATCGGAGCGAGCCTGGGAGAGATCATTCTCAGCTCTTGTTCTACCCGCTTCGGCTTCTTTCTTACGCTCTCTTGCTGATTGCAGGCGAGCTTCCAGAGAACGAACATCAGCAACACTTTCACGGTTATCTATCTGAGCCAGCAACTGACCTTTACGGACATCCTCAGAGGGTCCAAACACTCTCACGCCTTCACGAACCTGGCTGTTATCAGCCATTTCTCCGATATAGACGACTTTGCCTGACTGCTCAAAATTGAGAAAGGATTTACGAAGGGCTTCCGCCGTACCTTCAGCAAAGGCCCAGCTGGATACGGAGGCAGGTTTCATCACCTGAACTTCGACTCGGGCAGGAGGAGGCTCCATCACTCCAACATCTGGAGTGGTAAGCTGTGCGAAGCGGTAAACGCCAAAAGCTATTACCAGCGCGCCTATCCCTGTCAGCAGATATTTCTTGTTCATGACTTGCTTGATTCCAGAAGGCTAACTCTTAATTCTTATGGTGCCAGATTTTACATACATTTCTGTATGTTTGTAAGAAATTATTTGAATTTTTATTGATAACTTCCCTATGCAAGGGAAGTGCCAGAATCATGGCAGGACTAAGCGACAGAATCATGAAACATGACTGTGATAGGATTATTTTGAGCTACTTCTTGGCAAATTCCTGGAGTTCGTGGTTACGCAGAAACTTTTAAAGTGGTGGAACATGGATGAGCAACTACTAATCCAAAGGCAGATAAGTGGTATTTTTCAGCTTCTCCATAGCAAAGGAAGAGGTCACATCACTCAAGCCCGTTACACTGTTCACCAGCCTCTTATAAAACACATCAAACGCGGCCATATCCTTGACCAGCACTTTCATCATGTAATCGTATTCACCAGCCATTCGATAGAACTCAACCACTTCAGCAAAGTCACGAACTTCTGATACAAAAGCCTCAAACCAGTCATTGCTGTGATTCTGGGTTTTGATGTTTACAAAGGCCGTGAGGTGCAAGCCCAGCTTATCGCCATCCAGCAGAGCCACACGCTGAGTGATATAACCTTCCTCTTCCAGCTTCTTCAGGCGCTTCCAGCAGGGCGAAACCGTCAGCCCGACCTTATCAGCGATATCAGCCACTGGAATGGATGCATCTCGCTGCAGGCAGTCGAGAATCAATTTATCCTTTTTATCTAACATATTGTGGAATATTTTTTCATGAAAACCCTTAAATCATGACAAATTTGAAAACATTTTTCCAGCCATACCCCGTATACTTTTTCATCATAGGCAGTCATCAGAAAATGGCTTTTCTAGGAGCCTGTCGGACTTAAGCTTTCGAGCATGAATTTCAGTAGAGCGAGTCAGATTTTTCGATGAATTTGTGCGAATAGTTGACCTATTTAAGCAAACTCATCGGAAAATCTGGCCGCTCTTTCTGGAATTCAGGCCGAAATTGTCTTAAGTCCGACAGACTCCCTGGCAGTTAAAGGTTTTATGAGGATGTAGGAATGAACACAAAGACCCAGGTCAGCCTTTTATTCATCGTGGTTTGCTTCATATGGGGTACGACCTGGCTGGCTATGGAACTGGCTGTTGCTACTATTCCACCGATTACAGCAACCGGTATTCGCTTTGCTGTAGCGGCTCCGCTGATTATCCTGCTGGCCAGAATGAAGGGTGTAACCATCTGGTTTCCCAAGGGCAAGGGGCTGGAATTTATTCTGATCAGCCTGTTCTATTTCGCGATTCCCTTCACACTGATGATTTTTGGTGAGCAATTTATCTCGTCGGGACTGGCCTCCATTATCTTTGCCAACATGCCCGTGGCAGTCCTGATTTTCTCAGTCCTGCTGCAAAGACAAAAAGTGGCTATCCATCAGCTGCTAGGTCTGGTGATAGCTTTAGGAAGCCTGATTACGATTATTGGCAACGAAATGTCCGTAAACAGTAACGGCAGCTTGATTGGCGTGGCCGCTCTGATCGTAGCGGTTCTGATGCACGCTCTGATTTACACCAATGTTCAGACTCGCTGCCAGGGTATCCATGTGCTGACCTACAATGCAATGCCTTGTCTGGTAGCTTCTGTATTCCTGATGATTACCGGCTATTTCATGGAATCGCCGGATCTGGGCAGTTTCAGTGCACTTTCACTGGGCGCAGTGATCTATTTAGGTTCAGTGGCAGGTATTGGCGGAATTATGGCTTACTTTCAGCTGAACAAATTAGCCAGCCCGTTTCAGGCATCCATTTGTTTTCTGGTCTTTCCAGTGATTGCTCTCTGTCTGGACAGTCTGTTGAATGGCCGTATGCTCAGCCATGAATCCCTGTTCCTGACCCTGTTTCTGATGCTGGGCGTACTGTTCACCAAACTGCCTGAAGGGACATTCAGAAACAAACTCTCTTTCAAACGCAGCTAATACTGTTCAGAAGACATAAAAAAACCGGGCAATCCCGGTTTTTTATGTCTGCTCAGTGCTCGTGACCACCGGGTCCGTGTACATGACCATGATCCAGCTCTTCTTCAGTAGCATCGCGCACCTCAACCACTTCCACTGCGAAGTTCAGGTCTTCGCCCGCCAGCTGATGATTCGCATCAATCACGACCTCATCCCCATCAATGGCAGTAATAGTAACAATGCGTGGACCTACTGCGGTGTCAGCGTGAAACTGCATGCCCACTTCCACATCATGCTCACCAAACTGGGCACGTGGAATAGGCTGCACCAAGCTTTCATCATACTCTCCATAGGCTTCAGCAGCTTCAACAGAGACTTCCAGCTTGTCACCAGCCGCTTTGCCTTCCAGAGCACTTTCCAGACCGGCAATGATATTGCCTGCACCATGCAGGTATGCCAGTGGATCGTGACCTTCAGAACTGTCCAACACCTCGCCCCCGGCATTCTTCAGGGTGTAGTGGATCAGTGCGACTTTTTTGTCAGTAATTTTCATGGATTGAAAATCTCTGCAATGAATGAGTTAACAGAATACCTGTCCGGTTGGAAAACCGACAGTTCTTTTTCCTTACGGGGCTTTAGTTAAGTACATCCCCTGCTACATGTCAGCTTGGCTCCTCCCTTAGACTGCCAATCTAGGAGCCTGTCGGACTTAACCAGCAAAACAGGTAAAATCCTGATTCCAGTACCAGTAACACTCAAAGCACTATGAATAAGTGGAAGTTCAAACCGGTCGACCGAAACACTCCCGACCTTTTCCCTGCCAGCATCCAGGATTATCTTCCAGAAGGTCATATGGCTCGCTTTGTGGTGGATGTTGTTGACCAGCTCGACCTGTCTCCACTGATCAATTCTTATCGAGGCACAGGATCAAAAGG
>NZ_LASA01000208.1 GCF_001562015.1 Endozoicomonas arenosclerae
GGAGCGGTAACGGAAATGACTGAGAGTTAACTCTATCCATCGGTAACACTCATCTTTAGACTCCCAGCCAGGTTCTATGTCTGGGACATGTTCAAGGAAGTCGCTGACCTGATCCAGGGTCTTGATGAGTTTGGTGTTCATGATAATCTTCATCCTCTCATCATGAACGACATCCTGGACCTTTACAGGCTCAGTTCGTATTGGAAACCGGGCTTTTGTTCAGGCTCATTTTATATTGGAAGAGACTTCCCGGCCCCATAGCCAGCCAGGATGCCTACAATGCACTGATCTATTTCTCACACCCCCTCATTCTGGTGGCAGGTAACCTCAGCCTCGCAAAAGTCATCAGCATGCATAAAGTTCCTCTGTATGAATGGCGAAGCTTTCAGACCGATGTCAATAAAGACCTGAAAGCCTTTTGGCAGGGTACGGCACTGGATGCATTCTTTGAAAACCGTTATGCCCCCCAAGAGAAATCGGAAGCATTGAAAGCACTCAACTTTAATCCTCTGGTACTGCGAGAAGTCAGCCAAAGGATCATGAGCAAACACAATATTATACCCACCCTGCTGGACAGCATATGGTTAACACATCAGCCCAGCCACCCTTTATGGCAATTGGATCAAGATGCCAGGGAGATAATGGCAATGCCCAGCAGCAGAGAGCTGCTTTCTGAAATCCAGGCAGTTAGAGACCTTACAAAACGTGAGATCCTGGCCGGAAAAATCATCCTTAACTACACCCAAACGGCTCAACCCATTTTGAGTAGTTACGAACTCGGTACTCTTTTTTCCCTGATCGAAGACCCTGTTATCAAAGCCTACTTAAAATCACTGTTGGAGAAACGGTAAGCCTATAGAAGCTCGGTAAGGCCCTGGACATTGAATTTTCCAGAAGATTCCTCAACTTGCTAACAGACTGACATAGCTTTCCAAATCGATATTGGTCTATCAGTCATTGCCAATGGTATGATCCAGATTCAATTACCGCAGTGTTAAGGACACTCATGTCAGCCGCAGAGTCTTTAAAGACAACCCCAAGCAGTAAAGGTACCCGGGATATCATTCTGGATACCGCTGAAAGATTAATGGCTGAACGAGGCATTGATTCCGTCTCTCTAAACGAAATAGTGCGTGAATCAAAGCAGAAAAATGCTTCTGCCCTTCAGTATCATTTTGGCAACAAGGAAGGCCTGGTTAAGGCTATATACGACAAACACAAGCCCGGCATTGAAGTACGAAGAAAAGAGCTTTTCAATCAACTAGACGACGAGCCAAGCTTATTAGACCTTGTCGAAGTTCTGGCGTTGCCCATGATTGAGGAAATCGATAACCCGGACGGTGGTATGAATTACCTGCTGTTCCTTTCCCGTATAAGGTATCACCAGGTCAATCCTCAGCTTGAAAAGAATGCCCGCCAATCCCCAGTACTGGTAAAGTTATCGAAAATGATTTCGAGCCACCTGAGCCACTTGCCCGAACCGGAGCAGGAACTCAGAAAACTGATGATGAGGAGCACATTACTTCATTATCTGGCTGACTACAGTCTCAAGATAAAACAGAACCCAGGCTTTGACCTGGCTCAGAGAAAGGCATTTACCAAACTCCTGACCAATGCCATCGTGAATGTTATTCAACTGCCCTGAATGACCTTAAAAGGCAAAAACCTGCCATTTACAGCAGGTTTTTGCGATGGGACTCAAACTCAATCGCTCTTACTGAACAATCAAACGTCCCTGATGGGCTTTTTGAAACTGTTCATCCCGCGCCTTCAATTCAGCGCTGGAATCTATAACATTCACTTCACCCCACTGGTTTTCCTGGCTGTATTCCTGCAAAACACCCGGTGCACTGTTTGCCTTGATAAACTCAGCCCAGTCCGCCGGAGCCACCCAACCTGGATGAGGCACCACCTTGATACGACTCTGAACAAATGGCTCCCGATCATTCCTCCAGGCTTCTACATCAGTAATGAGATCCGTTAGAAGCTCGGCGTGTTCAGGTTTTGCGGACAGATCCTTGGTTTCACTGGGATCAGCAATTATGTCGTACAGCTCATTTGTCACCTTCACTGACTCCATTTGCATATCCACCAGCTGAACAAGCTTCATGTTTCCACGAATAGCGGTAAAGGCAAATTGATTGACGGCAGTCGCCTGGGTGGCAAAGTAAATGTCCCCTTCATAAGGCTTGGGCTTATTACTGGTAAGCTGTGGCCAATAGCTCTTGCCATCCAGCGGTCTGCCTTCCGGCGAAGTGCTGTAATCAACACCGGCCGCATCGGCCAGAGTCGGCAGTACATCCCAGCCAGTAATAAACTGCTCTGACTGAGTACCGGGTTTAAGCACAGGTTTTTTGGCATCGGATCCAGGGTAACGAATCATGCCTACTACACGAATACCTCCCTCATAAATCTGCTGCTTGTACCCCCTCAGAGGAGTGTTCAGTCCACCCCCCTGATAAGTACCTGTTCCGCCATTGTCACTCAGGAACATCACAATGGTGTTATCGGCTACACCCAGTTCCTCAAGCTTATCCATCATCCGGCCAATAGCCTTGTCCATGCCCAGCATCATACCCGCAAAGATTTTACGCTTGGCATTCCTGATCTCACCGGGCTGGCTGTTTTCAGCTTCATCAATCAGACTTTGTGGCGCCTGCAACGGCGAATGGGGAGCCTTAAACGGGACATACATCATAAAGGGCCCATCGTTATCCGGATTGCCGTCATTCTGTTTACTGGACCAGTCATCCAGCCATTGGTTGGCATCATTGGCCAGAACAAAGGGACCGTATTTCTCGATATCCGATCGATCAACGTATTGCTTGCGATCCACTGAAGTACCGTTTCTTTGAAGATCAAATCCACCCACTTCATTGACGGTGTGGTCGTAGTAATCACCATTGGTATTCAGATGTCCGAAAAAGTAATCGAAACCCCGCTGGTTCGGATGCTGATAATAGAAAGTGTGTCCCACATTCCACTTACCAAAAGCGGCGGTGTGATAGCCGGCTTCCTGGAAGTATTCCCCAATCAATTTTTCGCCTTTGGGAATGCCACCCTCGACCCATGGGTAGACTGTCGCATAACCCATCCCAAAACGAATGGGATCCCGGCCGGTCAGCAAGGCTCCACGAGTAGGTGAACACTTTGGGTTGACGTACATACGCCTGAGCTCAACACCTTCCGCTGCAATTTTGTCCAGCGAAGGGGTATCAAACTCGGCACCATGATAGGAGGCATCTTTCCAGCCCATATCATCAGCAAGAATGAGCATCACATTCGGCTGCTCAGCGATGGCAGACTGGGCCATTGCGGCAGCAGTTGCACCGAAAAGCAGGCTTCGGCAAATAGTCCTGACTTTTTTCATAACGAATAACTTCTCTTATTGTTGTTATTTACAGGAGACAGTTTCAAAGCGGGCTTATTCATAAATGATGGTGCCCATTTCTGTTTTCTTATAAATAAATCGGTCGAGACTCTTGAGGGAGTTGCCTCCGATGAATCCGAAGACGTTGTCGCCCATCTCGCCGGAGACGGTTTTTTCACGTTGCTCCATTCTCAAAGCCCAATCTGTAGGGGCTACCCAACCCGGCATTGGCACAGGTTCATAGTGGTTGCCAGTCCACATGTGCTTTTTACGCCAGCTGACAAAGCCTGATAACAGAGACGTCAGAACCTTGGGCTGTTCCATGGAAAGATCACGGGTCTCACCTGGATCAGAAGCGAGATAGAAAAGCTCATTTTTTATCTCAATACCCTGATAGCTTCGGGTTACATGTCGAACAACTTTGTAGTCATCCTTGATAATGGAAAACTTAAAGTCATTACCCACACCCTTTTCCCCTTCCGCAGCAATAAAGATTTCTGAATGAGGTGTTACACTGCCATCCACCAGGTTCTCCCAGACACTGACCCCATCCTGCAGGCGAGCCTTAATTTGGGGAGCTCCGTTGCTGGTACCTGTTGCATCATTAATGGTTGGAAAAAGATCTACGGCAGAGATGACCTGATCGCTACTGGATCCTTTGGACAGACCCGGTCCGGAAATAATGGCCAGATTACGAATACCGCCTTCATAACCCGACAGTTTCCCCCCCTTCAAAACGCCATTACTGGCTCCGTTTGAAAGATCAGCCCCTGAAGTACTCAGAAACAGAACCAGAGTATTTTTTAACTTGTCCTGGCTTTCTAGAGTAGAAATGATCTGGCCTACACCCTGATCGACCGATTGGACCATGGCCGCATATATCATTCTCTCTCGTGACAAACCCGGGCTCTGCGCCTGAACTCTTTTCACCAGTTCTTCAGGAGCCTGAATAGGTGCTCTTGGAGCCTTGTAAGAAACTTGCATAAAGAAGGGTTTAGAACCCTGCTCAGGCAGTTGGTTCAGCCAGTTCACTGAGGCAGAACTGATCAGATGCGGACCAAAAACATTTTCGTAGGAATCGCCCAGTGAGCGACCATTCTCCTGAAGATCAACCCCTCTGGCTGAGGTATGATTAAAATAATCTACCTGACCGTTCAGATGCCCAAAGAAATAATCAAACCCTCTACTGTTAGGATGATGTCGCTGAGTTTGGGACCCCAGCTGCCATTTACCTACCAGTGCCGTCTGATAGCCTGCGGCTTTGAGTGATTCCGACAGCAGAAACTCACTGGGAGCCAGAGCACCGGGTGACCAGGGATAGAACTCAGCATAACTGATACCCAACTCATGAGGGTCACGAGCGGTCATCATGGCAGCTAACGTACCACTGGACTGGGAGGCGCCGTAAAAGCGATTCAGAGTCACACCATTGGACGACAGCTTATCAATATTAGGTGTCTTGAAGGGGGCTCCTTTGGCACTGATATCGCCATAGCCCAAGCCATCAACCGTTATCAGCAACACATTGGGTTTACTGCCAGATACTGTTTGAGTTGAGTCTTTTGCCAGAGCTGAGGAGCTGCCAGCTGAAAGAAACAATACAGAAACAGCCACTGCCAAAAGGTTTGCTTTAGCCGGTATGGACTTTCTGGATATTTGATCGCGCTCACCCGTCGAGCTGACCGATGAGGATTCAACTGTTTTTATTATTCTCATTTTGAGGCCTTTTGTGTTTGTCACAAAACCATTTTCAAAGCGGTAAAAAAGCAGGAAGAAAATCAATGGCTAACCCGACCTTTCAATCAGAAAGGCCGGTTCTGAACCAGAATTTATTCAACAGCCTTGAAGGTGGTGACCCCGGCTGGACTGTCCAGCAGTGGGGTACCGTATTGATGGGCGCCTACTTCATCAGAAAGGTTGCCAATGTTGGCAATCAGAATGCGCTCCCTGGTGTCAGGATCAATGGCCATGGTAATGTTCATGGCATCACCCGCTGCTGTGGTCGACAGAATAGAACCGTCTTTTGGATCAACCGCCACTACTGCATGGGTAGAGTCCCTGTAGTTGCGGTCGCTGAAGTAGATCACATTGTCGAATCCTGTGATAACAGATACCGGTACACGACCCTTCGCCAGCTTTGACTCCCAAACTTTCTCAACCTTGACAGGCTCACCCTTACCACCGGAAATCTGGAAAGAACCCAAACCTTTGAGACCCAGTGAAATGTAGGCTCTGTTATCAGGCGCTACGGTTGGAGATGAAGCAATAACAAATCCGACTGGATCAGATGCTCCATAGATTTCGCAGGCTGCTCCAGCACGGCCGGCATCAATGGTTTTGGCGGACAGTGCCAGACAAGCAGGCAGGTCAACTGCTACCAGTTGCTGAGCATCATTTCCGATTAAGACATACTGACCATCTTTGGTAATGGCTGGACTGGTAGCAATTCCCCCCTTACCGGCCATGGGAACATGAAACAACACTCGAAGATTACCGTTCTCGTACTGCAACCCCCACAATGCCCCCTGGTGTTCGGAATCGCCTTCTGGCGCACCACCGGAAATCAGAATAGTACCGGTTTTTGGATCAACCGCGGTGTTATTATCAATTTCATAACCGCTGTCGCCCAGTCCAACTTTCCACCAGAGTTCTTTGGCCAGGTTATCCGCTTTGGTTTGCAGATATTTTTCAGGAACAGGGCCACTGGTGTCGGTTTTTTCACTGGGCAGATCCAGAGCGGCCAGCGTTTTACCACTCAAACGGTCAACCACCATAACAACACCATCACCCACAGTGGCTGAAACCAGCTCCCCACTGGGTAAAGTATTCAACCCGAAAGGCACATTGGGATAACCCTTTTCAGAATGAATCCGTGAAGGAAGATCATTTGTCCAGCGGACCTTACCGTTGGCATCAAAGGAGACAATTTTCTGGGTGTCTGCGGTATAAAGATGCCCTTCCTTGTCAATATAGGGGTTATTCAGGGTAGAACCTTCATCAAGAATACAGTCCTTGGTAACCGGGTCTACGTCTCGCCATAACTCTTTACCCGTTTTCAGATCCAGAGCAACAAGGTTACAGATACCAGACTCCCCACCCCTGGCCATGGTGCAATAAAGCTGACCATTCGAGCCTGATGAACAGGGTTGTACGAATACTTCATTGGGCAGGACCGTCCAGGCTTTTTCAATGCTGACTGGAGCCTTGTCTTCAATATAATCTGAAACACGACTATCACCGTGTATGGTCGGATAAGGGGAATCCGCCAGAAATTGATTATCCTCCTGATAAGCAGGCACACCGGGCAGTGAACCTGACTTTTGATCCGATGCCGATACGCATCCTGTAATACCTGCTACCAGAGCCAGCATTGTGAATACTGAAGCCGCACGGTGTTTTTTTTGTTGTTGGGTTTCGACTGTATACTGCATGTGTTCCACTTTTTTCTGGTGCCCTGCCAACTACTAGGCCATAGCTGGAGAGCGACTTTTTATTGTTTTCGCAGTTTTCTGCAGATCACGAATTGTTATTTTTATCGATTAATGTGACTACATTAGTCGCGACTCTAAAATAATGTAACTACATTAGTCAACTCTACCGATTGAATTTATCAGGAAATGAAAACGTTTATGGCACCTTGGAAGGCTTTAAATGCTTGAATGGAAAATGCTACAGAGCATTTCTATTGAGAGAAGGCTTTTGAAAAACCTGAGCTTAACACCGCGCAAAAATTAAGCATCAGTACGATGTAAAACCACTTCATAAAATAGATTATGGTGATCATACCTCGATGCTGAATGACTAGCGCAGCTAAGAACTACACCCCATAGCGTTTGCGCTGAGCCTGTCGAAGTGCATTACCAGCATCCTTCGACAAGCTCAGGATGAACGGAGTATTTATGACCATTTACGCTTAGCGCACTAGTAGAAACGAAAAAGCCCGACTTTCAAAGTCGGGCTGATAAAAATCACGAGAATAGAGTCAGCTGCTTGCCTGAGCTTTGGCCTTCTGCTCCTGTTCCCAGGCCCAGATGGGCGGCTTAACCAGCAACTTGAACCGATAAGACCAGGACGGTGCATTCCAAAGCTGGGAGCCCAGCTTAACAAAGCCATGAAAGAATACTTTTACCGGATTAACACTGTTGATCCGTGGATAGACACCAAAACGGACTTTCTCATCTTCTTCAGCAAAGGTACCAAACATCTTGTCCCAAATGATAAAGATACCCGCATAGTTTTTATCAATATACTTGCTATTGGTCGCATGATGCACACGGTGATGAGAAGGCGTATTCATCACTGCTTCAACAGGTCTTGGCAGCTTTTTCACCAACTCGGTATGCAGCGCTGTCTGGTAGAACTGCACCAATGCTTCGGCCAGGAACACCATAAAGGGATGGAAGCCCAGCATGACCAGAGGTGCATGGAAAAAGAACGGGAACAAACCGTCCAGCGGACCAAATCGGTATGCCACTGAAATATTAAAGTAGGGAGAACTATGGTGAACCGTATGGGTAGCCCAGCCCAAACCACACACATGCATGAAGCGATGCTCCCAGTAATAGGCCATATCCGCAATGATGATGCAGCCAATCAGACTCACCCAAGTGATAGGCAATTGCGTGATGCTGAAGTTTTCATAGATCCAGAAAAAACCGGCAAGATAGAACAGAGCAATAAATACCCCACCCAGCACCCGATAGGACACCAGTGTAATAAAGTTGGTGATAGAATCACCAATCAGGTTCCAGGTCATCTTTTTCATAAATCCGACCGCAACCAGCTCAAAGATGAAGAGCGCTACTGTGGCAATAAAAAACCAGTAGCCTATAAATTCTTCCCATCCGTAAACTTCAAGGTCCGTTAAAGTCTGGTTTAAAAATTCCATAACCATCCTTCCTTATTGGTAAATAACAAAACTGGAGATTGTTTCCTGCTCGCCGATGTAGTCACGACGCTCTACTACGGCTTTTACCGGTCGCTGGTAGTCAATTTTGTCCCAGGCACTGACCATGGCTGACATACTGTGCTGACCTTTTTTCAAAATAGGCACTTGCTTACCCTGAGGCAGGTCAATCCTGTTGCCTTTCATAGCTTTGTCAAAATAACCGATACTAACCCTGGCTCTGCTGAATTGACTGTTAAAGTCACTGTAAATAGCAAAGATGGTAAAACGCTCACTTTTTAATTGACCAGAGAGCGCTTTTTGATCAAGAAATTCTTTCCATAGACCGTCTATGGATGCCAGCTGAATCGACTTACTGATTCCCACTATGGTATTTGACTCAACCACTGCTTTTATTGCGGGTTTTGCGACAACAGGCTTCGAAGCTGTCTCAATCTGCTTAGGCTCAGAAGCCTGTGCTGACTGAGTTAGCTGAAGCTGTTTTTTGTAATTGTCCAGGTTAAAAAACTTAATGGTCTCCTCTCTGCCATAAGCCGCCATCGAATAGGCTGCGTCGCTTAATGTTGCAGGATCCATTTCCAGAGTACTGTACTTCTCGAAATCGGTTGGTGGATTAGCTTTCTGAAAAACCAGACCCAACCATATCACCCCGGTAATCAGGCAGGTCGTCAAAACTGACATTGGAAAATTCATTATTCACCCGTCGAAACAAATAATTATTATTTTAAAAATATTAAAATTGGTCAGATAACAAACAGATTGGAAACATCCACACTGAAGAATGGTTTTTAAACGACCTACAGTGCTTTTTAATAAAATTCAGAATGAAGGCCATTTCGTTGGATCGTATAATCACTTAAAGTGGGATGCAAGGACACAAAAATCCACTCCCAATGGCCAGTTTAACCCTCAATCTGGCCGTTTAATCCAACTGAATCATCTCCCTCAATTACCCCCTATAACTTCTCATCAGTTTCTCGTAGTAGCAAAAACATTTAATTAAATAATGAACTACCCCGCAGCAAGCTGCGGGGTATCCTCAGTGCAACTTGAGTGGTCAGTCCATAAACAGACTGATTTGGTTCGGACTTATTTCCTTCCGGTGTAGCTGCTTGTACTCCGCATTGCCTTGGTTTTTGACATAATTTGCAATTACATCTTCATTACCATGCTGGCCGACAGTATTCATAAAATATCCTGAACTCCAGAATGCTCCACCCCATAACTTTTGCTTAACTTCAGGGTTTTT
>NZ_LASA01000209.1 GCF_001562015.1 Endozoicomonas arenosclerae
GTGCAGACAGCTTACCCACACTTTCAAAGGCTTATGGTGTCCTGAAAAAACAGAAATTGTCAGGTCATCAAAACGACGCTGACATTCTTTACAAGAATATCTCTGTCTGTCAGGCTGTGAATCGTCCTTGCCTTGGCGGGTTATGTCTGAGCTGGCACAGTGTGGGCATTTCACCCCGTCAGGCCAGCGAATCTGGCGTATCTGTTCAAAGCACTTGGCGTTGTCGAGGAGGTCATAAAGTTTCATGACACTTTTGTACAAGAAAACGTCTTCTATTCATAGTCAAATAACTCGTCCTCAACCAGCTCCCCAGAATCCATTAAGAGCCAAAGTTAAAACGTCTTCAAAAGAATGGTTTTGCTGCAGCCACTGTTCTGGTTGCTAAAGAGTATACGGCAACATCTAACTATTATGAGTGCTTGAGGCTGTTCAATGAGTTAGAAACTCCTTATTTGCACTATACCCCGGATCTGACTTATGCCGCATACAGCTGTTATATGAAATCGACTGAGTCTATGGGGGATTCACTGCCTGACTCTCTAGAAGCAGCTTCCTTTACGGAGCAGCAGCAGATACTGAAGTCGGGAAAACTCCTCAAGATATCGCAGATCCATTGCTTTCCTCAGGCGGGGCCTTCCAGTTGCATGGATCTACTAAGATATTACAGCAGTAATTTACAGCAGTTACCGGCTCAGGCGGGTGTTCTGGAAGAAAGTGATCGTCTTGATTCCTTCTATGAAGCTGTAGAAGAGGCACCCTTCAGTCTTAATCCTGAAATGTTGATTTTTCGGCATTACGTTTAGATGCTGAAAACCGGTAAAGCCAACGATCATATGGTGGATGAAGCGCTTGCGATGAATCCTGTTGCTGCGCTTTATCGGATGAGTGTGTTGTGGCATGCCTCCAGCACGATGACACTTGAGCAGATTTTATCCCGGTTGGTTCAGTGTATAGGAGGCCGGGTTGAGTTACTGGAGCTCTGGCACGAAGACCCGGCGTTCAGTCAGCTGGTGCCTATGCTCAGATTTTACCATGAGTTTATGGATGACCCTGTTGCGGCCCTGAAGCTGGCGATAGCGCTTGGAAGTAAGGATGATCCGGACAATATTGAACTTCACCTGAAGCTGGCTACTCTGCTTGACAAGCAGAAACGCACCGCCGAGGCCGAAGAACATCGCAGGCTTTACCGGGCCAAATCGAAAGGCAAGGTTGGCATGTTCGATCCCGATGTAATGGTTTTAGGGACAGACATAAAATTTAGACAGTTGCCGGATGTTTATCTTGAATTGAGTCGCTTCAATCCGGTTTCTTCTCACCCATTTGATGTGAAAGCGAAATGCTTGCAACTGAGCCGGTTGAAAGCTGTTCTCAAGGATGATTTGAATCTACAAGCCAAAAGAGTCTGGATTGAGAAAGCTGCGGACTTTTTAGCGGGTAATTGTGCGCTGATCGAGCCCACTGAGTTCGAAAGTCTGCATGCTCAGATTGAGGAAGAAATTCAAAGCCTGATGAGCGATTCAGATAGGGCCGTTGAGTTTGCCAATAGTGTTTTAAATCGCTTTATTGACAGTGAAGATGAACCTTCAGGGCAGTGGAAGCTTGATACAAGATTTGGCACATGCAGTGAGAAGGTCACGGCAGCGTCTCCCCTGTATCACACTAAACTTCCCTTAAAATATACTGAGCTTTGCACTACCTACGAGCCTTTAGAAGCTCTGGCTCCCTGGAATAATGTGGCACAAGGACTTCAAGCCTTGGAAAAGGCGCTCAATGCCAGTTTCGATGAGCCAGACCCTCTGGCATTAATCCTGAGATCTGCCTCATTATTTTCTGCTATGCAGGAGGAAGACCCCAGAAAAACGCTCACTCTTGCCATTCGGCTTCAGGCTTTGCTGAAAGCTGAAAAAGCAGACCTTGATTTTGTAACGAATCAACTGAAAGCCCGGTTGTTAAAGGCAGAAGCGGTTTACCTTTCTGACAAGGTTCCCGCCCATCAGGCGTTGGAGAAAAAAGTACAGCTGCAGAAGAAACTCACGGCAGCGGTTATCCAATGCCCAGAGTTGATTGCAGAAAACATGAGCAAGGTCAGGCACGCATTTGATGAGGAGTTCTTCAAAGCATTGAAAATGAACTCTCAATGCGCTGTTTTCCAGATGGGCTTTCTTGGCAGAATGATGTCCGCGTGTCCTGTTTCCTCAGTGAGCCTGGTCCAGGGGGTAAAGAATAGTATTGCAGGAAATCATCAAAGCCTGGATGAAGTCAGTCGTGTTCCCATTGGGACAACGGATGCTGAAGACCCCTTTATTCATTTTTTACAGGCATATTTTTGCGATCAGGATTGTGTGCCTGTCATAACACTTTATCTTAGAGATAAAGACGTCGGTGAGGATACAAAGGCGAACCTTATTCTCGCAGCAGAAGCTTTGGGTGTTCTCAGTAGTGAGCATAAGAAAGAGGTGCTGGATTGTCTTAAGAAAAAGACTCTGCCCTATCAGGTGTGTCGAATCGTATTGGCTACGACTTTAAATGAATTACCTTCTGAAAAAACACTCAGTGAGTTGCAGTCACAAGCGGATATACCTGCATTAACCGCTCTGGGCCGCTGCTATCTGAAATTTGGGCAACCTGAAAAAGCTTATCATTGTTTCCAGAGTATCAAAGCAGTCCATAATGGACTTACTAATGAGAAATCCATGTTGGAATGGCGGCATGGCTTTAATCCTGTTAGAGCGGAAATACCTGTCATCATTGCAAGAGAAAGCGGGCGCTTTGATATCAAAGCTCAATGTCGTCTGTTTGACTGGTTATGTTCAGAGTCCATTTCTGATTATGTCAATGCAACTCTTGCTACCGTCTGCTACAGACATCTGATAGCGCCTTCACTGGTTAATTCACCGGAGCGTGATTTTTATCGAGGAGCGGCAGAGTATCAGGGTGTCGGTTGTGAAGCCGATGAAGAAAAAGGGCTGGAGACCATGAGAGAAGCCCTGCGATCCTCATCCCCGGTTCCTGTATTCCGCCTTGTCTGGATGACCGAGAAAGAATACCTGCCTACTGGCATTTGTCAGGAAGCCCACCCTATGGACTTGCTGGCACAAAAGGTTGAGGGGTTAACGGCTGAGCGGGTGGATGAACTTGTCTTCAGCTTGGGGCTGACAGAGCTGGAAAGCCTTATCAGCGCGATTAAAAATCATGCTGAACACGCAACAACCTATAAAGTAGCACTCGAAAAAGTAGTGGTATGTCTGGAGAATGGTGCAAGGCGCTGGCAGGGCGAGTATGAACTGCCAGAATCGGGCTCTACAACGTCTGTAATCTCTGATGCTTTGGAAAGTGGATCTGTTGTATTGGCTGGACCGGGGCCATTATCACGAGAGGACGAGCTGACTGAAGAGTTAAGTAGACTGCTTCTGGGCAATAAACCGTTTCAGGAAGGTTCTGATACCGTCTTCAATTTGCTATTGGAGCTGAGAGCTATTCAGGGAGAACGCTTTCCTGATATTTACGATCAGGAAAAAGCCTGTATTGCTTTCATTCCCCATATTCCAATGAATACAGAAGAGGGGATGCAGGTCGCTAGGAGCCTGTCGGACTTAACCAGCAAAACAGGTAAAATCCTGATTCCAGTACCAGTAACACTCAAAGCACTATGAATAAGTGGAAGTTCAAACCGGTCGACCGAAACACTCCCGACCTTTTCCCTGCCAGCATCCAGGATTATCTTCCAGAAGGTCATATGGCTCGCTTTGTGGTGGATGTTGTTGACCAGCTCGACCTGTCTCCACTGATCAATTCTTATCGAGGCACAGGAT
>NZ_LASA01000210.1 GCF_001562015.1 Endozoicomonas arenosclerae
GAGGATAAGGAGGTCTTCCGTTGCCACGCTTAGGGTAATAGGGCTCGATTACGGCCTCTAAGCGTTTCCATGGAATCAGAACCTCCATTCTTTCAAGAAAAATTTCCCTACGAGTTCTGCGTCGCTTCTGGCTGAATTCACTGTCGGAAAAAGAGAGTTGTTGGTCCATGACTACCTCTGATCAAGCTGCTGAGATTATTATCTCATGATCAGGGACTTATTCGCAGGTTCCCTAACCCCAAGTTATCAAAAGGACGACCAAAAAAGAACCAGATCGAAGTATAGGGGCGGCTAAGTAACTGTAAGCGCTCAGTAAAGGTTTTCAAGGCCTCCAAACCTAATATAGCTGCATGAAGGTAGCTGGCAGTCAGACCAAAACAAGTCCCCTCACAGTAAAAAAAATTTTGAGTTTCCGGCCGTTCGGTTGAAATGAGATCCAGTGCACTGGCCAGACTATTTATATTTTTCTTTAAGTGGCCAATAGCTCGAAAAGAGCTGTAGTCATGCGTCATCCGTAGAGCCAAATTGATAAAAATCAAATACTCATCTTCCACAGAGCCTTCATTTTGTTGCTGAATATAAGGCCTAATATGCTGGCGAATAAGTCGATCTTCCCGTCTTTCCCCACAATAAAGCACACTTTCGTACAGACTACAGACCCAACGCCTTAAAGATGAAGGTTGGGACTGTTCAGACTGACCTTTAACAATCGACTTATGCTGCCTGCCATTCTTCACTAGAAAACCCAGAACCTGTAAATTCATGGATTTCATGACCATCCTACCGTTAAACGCTCTGGATAGCTCTTTCTCAACCTGTTCAGCAAGCTGCTGTTGGGGATCTCCTGCAAAAACCGAGTAACCTGATTTAATGTCCATACTGAAATTCTCGCCTGATTTAAACTGACCTGAGGTGTAGAGTAGATAAAAGGCCTTCTGGTTCCTCACATAGACAGCCTTAGTAACAGACTGGTTAGGTACACGATTTAGAGTGGGGATACGAATCGAATGATATTCCGAAAAGAGTGCAGTTAAACAATCTCACTGAATGTACGAAAAGTGTATTCTGGGAAAGCAAAATTTCTTAAGGAATGATTGTCAGGAGAGGAAAACCCTCCTGACAATCATTATTTTTATAAACAAAAATCTCGAGTACAATCTACTCTGCCTTCGAGTTAATCCTCTGAATCGAGCTTAATGCTGCATTAATCCCGGTATGCAAAGAGCCCTCTATCCAACCGCTCAACCCATACCAGGCCAAAGCCTCTCCAGCCAGATAAAGACCATTATCAGGACCGGACTGCCCTATTCCCTGATTAAACAATGCCTCCTGCATTCCATACTGTCCGGGCATAGCCATTCTGAAGGCGCCATTGACACCACTTTCCAGATCCCAGTCAACGCACTTCATTTCAATAATTTCACTTTCCAGAAGTGCACGGGCTTCATGCCCATAAATCTCTTCAAAAGCATTCAGTGTCAGCTCTTTTCTCTCTTCTTCAGTTAAAGCAAGGTATTTCACTGCATCGCTGTCCCAGGAATAACTCACCAGAACGACCCCGGCACCGGTTTGTCTGTCCACACCAAAATCTTTCTTGTCAAAGAAGTAGCTCTGCTGAAGCGCATTATCAGAAATGGTGGTAAACATGGCATTTTCCGGATGATCTTCATTCCATTGGTGCCAGAAAGCCGACCGGGTCAAAAAGAAGGTTTTCTGTGAAGAGACCATGCCAAAGTTCTGGATAGCATCCCAGACGGGCTGACTGAATGCCTGCCTGTTAATCTTGATTCCCATTTGAATAGCTCGGACAGAGCAAGTAAGAATGGCAGCAGAGAATGTCTTCGTTTTTTCTTTACCCTTTTCAAGATAAGTAAGCTCTACAGAGCCGGAGCAATCATTGGTTTTAATCTTGGTAACTCTTCTTTGAAAGACGCCATTATGGAGATCTTTCAGGCTTTTGGACCTGTCCGCCCCTGCTATTTTAACCGGCTGCTCCCAGAATGCATTTGAGAGTTGATCTACGCCCCCCACAATCATTCTCTGGTCGGTATCATCTTCGTTATAACACTCTCTCAGAGTTTCCAGATAACAGGTATTGTATAAAGAGCCTATCCCTCCTGTGCCTATGCCAATGGCGCCCAGAAGATTGATCTCTTCATCGGTCCAGGACCCCATCTCTTCATCTCGATAATTTTTAATCACTTCGTACAGGCTCTTGTTCTGATACTTATCCACCTGCTTTGACCATAAGGCCATTCTCTTCCCGGCGTATTGCTGCTCAGTTAATCCACTGGTTCCATCCAGAAAACTTTTGTCCAACTGATTCAAAGCATCAAGATCGGAATCCAGCAGTCTCTGAAACTTGGCTTCAATGGTGGTGACCTTCTGAATCAGATAAAAGTCACCATAGTACTTATCTTCTTCCTTGTTATAAAAGAAACTGCGGTTCTCAAATTCAAATCGGGTGTTGGTGGCTTTTGGACTGGGGAATAACGGCCATTTGCCATTATCAAGATATTCAGACTGCTTTTCTTTAACTTTCAGAGCATCCAGATAATAAAAAATGGTTTCCTGGGTGGCAGGAAATCGCATAGCACCCAGCTCAGCATAAGCCTCTGGCTCCTTGTCAAAGCTGTAAGTGCTGATACGCCCGCCCAGTCGATCATTGGCCTCAAAAATAACCGGTGTCAACCCTGCCTTCATCAATTCATAAGCGGCACAAAGCCCCGCTGCACCTCCCCCTATGATTGCAACCTCTTCATCTCTTGCGCTGTCTTTAACTCTGGCAATGGCAGGCTGCTTGACCAGCTCAAGATAATCTCTTGGATTTTCGGGAAGATCATCAATAACAACATCTTCAGGAGAAGTATAAAGCAGTTTGGAAACAACCCCGAAAGAATGGTTCAGCCTTGATTTTTTTATTGTCATTTTGTCGTCCAAATTAAATGCGTCCAGAATCACCTACTGCTATTAAAAGTTTAAAGCCTGAACAGACCAAATAGCCTTGTAAGAAATGAAAGCTATCGTTGAATGTTGTCGTTTTGAAAGATTATCACACAGAGTTGAAGAATATATGAAACAACAACTTTAGATTTTTCCGATCATTATTGTTAATTCAACGAAAGAATATGAGCACTCTATTTTTCCAGAAAAGCCTCCCAATAGGGTTTATCACCAAAGCGCTCCACCAGAAAATCAATAAACGTTCGAACTTTAACTGAAAGATGCCGTGTTTGAGGGTAGATTGCGACAATGTCCATCCCATACCATTGATAGTCAGTGAGAACCGGAATTAGCTCACCCTTTTCAACGGCTGAATGAATGATAAAACTCGGCTCACATAAAACTCCCAGCCCTTTTATTGCAGCTTCCCGCAAAAGGTCACCATTGTTCGAACTCATCTTCATTGCCACTCTGACAAATCCCTGCTCTCCTTCAGAGGATTGATACTCCCAACGCTCCGGACGATTGAGATTACTGTAACAGAGCCCTGATAGCCCATTCAGATCATCAGGCTTCTCAGGCACCCCATGTCGGCTTAAAAACTCTGGAGCAGCGCATACAACATGCCTGACGGAAGAGATTTTTCTTGTCCGTAATGAAGAGTCTTCAAGTGCACCTACTCTGACGGCCAGATCATAGCCCTCTTTGACAAGATCAACTCGACGATCGCTTAAATCTACATCAATTATCAACTCCGGATGCAAGTGCATAAATTCAACAACTGCAGGTGCAAGATGAGAGACACCAAAGCTCAAAGGGGCAGAGACTCGTAAACGCCCCTTTAGCTGCCTTGATGCCTGACTGACTTCAAACTGCGCCTCTTCAAAGTCATCAATTAACTGACGGCATCGACGATAATACAGTTCACCGGCTTCAGAGAGGTGCATTGTTCTGGTTGTCCGGGTAATCAATTGCACTCCCAGTCGACTTTCCAGCTCCTTCATACGACGACTTACAGCGGAAACAGCTACACCCATTCTTTCTGCGGCGGCTGTCGCCGATTGCGCCTCAACCAGGTTGATAAAGGTACGAATCTCTTCCATTTCATTCATCCACAGAACCCCGGAGTCTCCATTTTTCTAATTTCCAGAAAAGTCATTTCTTGTTATCTCTGTTTTTCAACCATAAACGATTACCTATTGTTTAAACACAACTCAAGATCATTCAGAAAAACTCTAAGGAGAGAAACCATGGGAAATCTTCAGGGAAAAAATGCTCTGATACTGGGCGGAAGCAGGGGCATTGGCGCCGCTATTGTTGAACGATTAGTTCAAGAGAAGGCCCAGACCAGCTTTACCTATAATGCCTGTGCTTCTGCAGCCAATGAGCTAGCTCAGCGGCTTGGAGCTAAAGCGATACAGGCAGACAGTGCAGATTATCAGGCAGTCTCTAATGCTATTCACCAAACCGGTACATTGGATATTCTGGTCGTGGTTGCAGGGCAATGCGTAATGGGCAACCCGCTTGAAATCGACCCTGCGGCTATTGATCAAATGATCGATGTAAACATTCGCAGCCCCTACCACGCATCCGTAGAAGCAGCAAAAAGCATGCATGAAGGCGGAAGGATCATCGTTGTTGGTTCAGTCAATGGCGACCGCATGCCAATGGCCGGAGGTGCGGCCTATGCTATGACAAAGTCTGCTATCCAAGGCATGGTAAGAGGCCTGGCCAGAGATTTGGGTGGAAAAGGCATTACCGTTAACAATATACAACCAGGACCCGTTGATACGGATATGAATCCGGAATCAGGCCCGATGAGAGATACCATGCATTCATTTATGGCCATCAAGCGTCATGCGCGGCCCGAAGAAATTGCAGGTATGGTCGCCTATTTGACAGGACCAGAAGCCGATATGGTAACAGGAGCACAACTCACCATTGATGGTGGATTTGGAGCTTGAGCATTGCAAGATCCTTGAGCCAGGAGATCAAAATTCCTGGCTCAAACCTCCTTCACTACCATCGCAATCAGGACAATCAGCAGATAACTGCAAAAACAGAAATGCAGTTTCTGCTCTGACACTCGCTGACTGAACCAGACCCCTCCCCTTGAACCCAGAAATCCAAACGGAGTCAATCCAATAATGGCCGGCAGATAAAGGCTGCCAACCACCCATTTTTCATTGACTCCTAACGGTGTAAACAGATATCCAAGAGTTGCAACCAAGCCAATGATGGCTGACTGAGCCGCTGACTGGGCTGCAGCCTGTCTAATGGAGTAATTCAGATGAAGATAATAAGGTGTCATTATCAGTCCGGCACCTCCCCCGGTAATGGCACCTACAATACCGGTCATGCAGCCTGTCAACTTCTCTTTCCAGAAATTACTGACTTTCAGTTTCCCTTCTTCTGTCGTCTTCTTTTTCTTGGTGCCTGCGAGATACTCTCGAACCAAAACCACAGTCACGACAATGGAAAAAGCGTATTTCAAAAGTGCTCCCGGCGCTACTGCAGCGATCAGAATACCCAGAACCGTTCCAATGGCTACTGATACAAATAGATTGTGAAAAAGCGGCCAGAGCATATCGCCCGCCTTGGAACGATGCCATGTACTGCTCAGGGCATTACACATCACGCAGGCCACAGAGCTACCAACTGCCAGATGCATGACACCTTCCTGACCAGACAAGAAATATGGAAGCAGATAGACCAGCAATGGGACCATGGTTAAACCACCGCCCAGACCAAACAGACCGGCAATAAATCCGGACACCAGTCCGGCAAGCGCAAAGATCAGAACAGACAGCATATTACCGCCCCAGCTAGACAGGAGTTAGAGTTATCATTTTGAAAAATAAGGCCACCCAATAGAATAGGCGTCCGTTTGCAGTAAAGCCTTTGAATGAAAAATCTTTGCCCCGTATCCCGAAAAAAGTGATGAACTTCTGTCGTCATCACTATACTGAATGACTGTTTATATTTATTAATACCGACTACAACATGGCTGCCACCTTCCCTTTCAAGTCTCCGGCTCTGGCCATTGTATTTTTTTGGGCAGCCCCCTCTATACTGCAGGCCGGTTCTCCGTTCACGGAACCACCTTTTCCAGGGCCCGATCCTATCGGCAAGATACTAAACCGGGATATAGCTGCTGACCTGCTTCCTGATATGAGAAAAGTAGGTTCTCCACTGTCGTGCGTTCTGCAAACAACTGCGGAAAATCTCAGGGAATCGGTACTGACTGCGGATAAATCAGGTTATTCATGCCTTATTGCTTTTACCGGAAAAGCTATCCTGAAAAGCCCTTTGCATATTCATGACCACCAGCTTTTAGGACTGGATTCAGCAGAGGGCTTTCAGCCAGACTCAACATTTAAAATCAGCCAGAATTACCAGCTCCGTGAAGGAAACACTCGAGCATTCTTTATTATCGACCCTGCTCAGAACATGGCATACGACCACAGGACTGCAACTCAATGGAATGGAGCCGCAGTCATAGCCCCTTCTACGAACTTTATAGGCGAATCGCTGATAATTTTTAGTGGTGAATCATCAATACAAAGAGTGGTCATTGAAAGAAAAAGCCCTGGATGCACAATCCTTGACCTGAGCTACCGAGGCCCTAAGCCACAATCATTAAAGCTTACAGATATTCTGTGGGAAGATAGCCCTTCCCTGCAGAACAACTCTCACACACCAAGAAAATGTCATGACGGCCAGAGTGCATCCAACACTCAGACACAACAGCAATCCGCTGGCAAAGGACAATCAGCCACTGCCTCCGTATGGTCACTCATTTTATCCGCATGCAGCTACTGTTTCGGATGCTGTGGCAGAGGTAATGGGGGCGGCGATGATGACCCGAACAGAGACTGGAGGATTCAACAAAGACTCAGGGAGAATAACCAACCTGTAGTGATTCTTATCACCGACTCACCAGAAAATAAACAGCCCAAGCGCGAGAGAAAGGACCACTATACCCATGGGATACCTTTACCTGCTGGCGGAACTATCGATCTTTATTTTAAAGACCCAGAAACTATTGAAGATCAAAGCGACTTCTCCAGTAGCGATGATGAGGATGACTAAGCCCGCTCATTCCTGAATATCAGGGTAAAAATAAAACCCCTATTTATTAATGTGGCTATATCTTTAAAATATCTATCTTTTATTGCTGAAAGCCCATGACTTCCAGCTCACTTTGAGTCTTTTTTGTCTGAATTCTGCCTAATGAAACAGCTGCTTGCTCCTCTTACGCTCTCATTGAGCCTTGTGCCGACACTGTCACTGGCCAACCCCATTGTTTTTCAGGACATTCCTGAGATAAAGGCTCTTTCCAGCCAGGCAGAAACATTCTGCAAAATAACACCGACTCAGGGTCGCCTGCCCAAGTCTGAAGAATTGGGATCTGAGCACACAACCTGGGTATCCGATGGCATGGGTGGCGCAATACCTGAAACCAAAAACCGGATTACCGACAAAATTGTTATAGCCAGAATGCCTGAGCCCATAGTTGGCGAAACATACAACGAGTGGCTGATCCCAAAGTCGGTATGGCAGGAAACGTATGGAAAGCTGCCAGAGAGCCACGAATTTACAGACAGTTATCGTAGTGCACCTATTGAGGCCATAAAGGTTACCCATGAAGTGCTTGAACTATTGGAAAGCAACGATCAGCAAACAGCCCTGATTGCCGTCAGCTGGGACCCGGCAGGTATGAAAGTCTACAAAGATGGTCTTCTGGCTGAAAATGAGTACGGCATCGCCCCGGAAGAAATGAAAGAGAACTATCGCAAAGTATCTCTGGAACCTGATCAAAACTGTCTTGATATTCTTATTCAGGAAAAGCCCTGATCGATTTTCCAGCCCTTTAGGAGTCTGAACACTTCAACTCAAGAGGAGCCTTAACCTTGCTGGACTAAGGTTCCTCGATCTGTACAATAGAGCGACCCTCGCCCCAAGAACCAGAATTGCTATCAGGGTCTGTATTCTATGATCAACGCCTATCACCGAGATAACGAGCAGTACTGCATCACTCGCGTACAGACCGATATGGCACTCCCTGAAAACTTGCTCTGGCTAGACCTTGTTGAACTTGAAGAAGACGAGGACAACTGGCTGAAACAGGAGTGCCCGGGTTTTATCGAAGATGAAGATGCGCTGTATGAGATTGAAGCTTCATCCCGTTTTTTCGAGAGCGAAACCGGCTTTCACATTCGTTCGATTTTCCCCCATCAGGCAGGACAGGACTTTCGCAGTATCAACGTCGCTTTCAACCTGAGAGACGATCATCTGATCACGCTTCAGGATGAGCCCACCGCACTGTTCCGATTGATGAGAAATTACCTGAAGCTGCAGCATATCAAGGCCAGAACCCCGATCGATATTCTGATCGCCCTGTTTGATGCCAAAGTTCAGTTTCTTGCAGACACTCTGGAAGAAGTGTATGAAAATCTGGAGGCCACCAGCCAGCATGCACTTTCTGATGATGACACTGATGTCGATGATCTACTGAAAAACATTACCCTTCAGGAAGATATAAACGGCAAAGTACGACTGAATCTACTGGATAGCCAGCGATGCCTCCGCTACATCCTGAAGAACTGTCGACACAAGCTGGATGACGGCCAGGTTGACCAGGTCAGGGATATTTTACGTGTCATCGACTCCCTGACCCCTCATACCGGCTTCCTGTTTGACAAGATCAACTTCCTGATGGATGCCACCATGGGTTTCATCAACCTGGAACAGAACAACATCATCAAGATTTTCTCGGTAGCGGCCGTTATGTTCCTGCCACCCACTTTGATAGCCAGCATCTACGGCATGAACTTTAAAGTCATG
>NZ_LASA01000211.1 GCF_001562015.1 Endozoicomonas arenosclerae
AATCATTGGGCGGTGGAGAATAATCTGCACTGGATTTTGGACGTTGCATTTTCAGAGGACGCATGTCAGATAAGCACAGGAAATGGGGCTGAAAATTTCTCCATTCTGAGACGGCTTGCGCTGAACGCTATCAAAGCCAATAAGGGAAGTCGCAGTATCAAGAGTCACCGGAAGCTAGCAGGGTGGGACCATAAGCACCTGAAAAAGCTGCTTTGCTCAGTCGTTCTGAATTGATGCAATTGCCCTGAGCCCAAGGGCTTCTTGCTGGCGAACATAAAAGCAGTTAACACCTTTAGGGAGAATGCTTTTTACAGTGTTTAGCAGCTCTTTCTTACCTGCCTGCTCAAGTTTATATTCCAGCTCAAAATTTTTATCAAAATGATCTTCAATGGAGCGCTTAGTCCATGAGGTGACGAAGATCAGGTCAGTTATACCTGCTGCAATAGCCTCTTCAACAGCATACTGAATCAGTGGTTTATCAACCACAGGCAGCATCTCTTTCGGACAGGCCTTGGTAGCAGGAAGAAAGCGGGTGCCCATTCCTGCTACGGGGAATATGGCTTTTTTGATTTGAGTTGTCATGAGTTAAAAAACGGTTGTTATATAGGAAAATTACAGCACTGATATCAGGTGATATGCGGCCATAAA
Source organism: Endozoicomonas arenosclerae (assembly GCF_001562015.1). GTDB lineage: Bacteria > Pseudomonadota > Gammaproteobacteria > Pseudomonadales > Endozoicomonadaceae > Endozoicomonas_A > Endozoicomonas_A arenosclerae. The sequence continues at coordinate 649 of NZ_LASA01000211.1, forward strand.
GGTTGATTTCTACTGTGAGTTCAATCAATAAGTCTTGGTTTCATATTTAGTAACATGAGAGTTTCGTTTGACACGGCTGAATACCCTGCTAAGTTACATGTTACGTTACATGAAATAATGGATAGGTAATGCCAAATCAAAATCATATTGACAATGCTCGGCAAAGAGTAAAACGTCACCGTGACGCATTACGGGAAGCCGGGTTCCGGCCTCTGCAAATCTGGGTTCCGGATACTCGTCAGGAAGGCTTTGCAGAGGAATGTCGAAAGCAATCAGCCAGCCTGAAAAATGACCATGCAGAAAAAGATACGTTGGATTGGATTGAGCACCTTTCTGATGACGAGGGATGGTCATGAAACGAGGTGATGTAGTATCCGTTGCCATACAAGGGGATTATGGTAAACCCCGACCAGCACTGATTTTACAATCGGACCTTTTCGATCAGCATCCCTCTTTGACTTTGCTGCCCATAACCAGTGAAATCCGTGATACTCCGCTGTTCAGGTACAATCTGTATCAGGACAATGAGAACGGGCTCAATAAACCTTCACAAGTAATGATTGACAAAATTACAACGATAAAAGTGGACAAAATTGGCAGCCATATAGGGCAAATAAGCCCACGGCAAATGACAGAAATTACCCGCTTGGTAGCACTTTGGCTTGGAATAGCTTAGAGCGAAGTCAGAAATCTGAAGCCTTTACCAGGAGTTTTTAATCTGAACCAAAAAGATCTCGCGTGTACACTTTATCTGAAACGTCAGAAAGTTCTTCCACCATCCGGTTGGAAACAATGACATCAGACATTTGCTTGAACTCGTCGAGGTTCTTGATCACGCTGGAATGGAAGAATTCATCCTCTTCAAGCACCGGCTCATAGACAACCACTTCAATGCCACGGGCTTTAATGCGTTTCATAATGCCCTGAATAGCAGATGCCCGGAAATTATCAGAACCTGTTTTCATAATCAGACGATAGATGCCTACTACTTTGGGAGCACACTTGATTATAGAGTCTGCAATGTAATCCTTACGTGTCCGGTTGGCCTCAACTATGGCGCCAATCATATTGTTGGGCACATCCTGATAGTTAGCCAGCAACTGCTTGGTATCCTTTGGCAGGCAGTATCCACCATAGCCGAAGGATGGATTGTTGTAGTGGTTACCGATGCGTGGGTCCAGGCCTACACCTTCAATAATCTGACGAGTATCCAGACCATGGGTTTCCGCATAGCTGTCCAACTCATTAAAATAGGCAACACGCATGGCAAGGTAAGTGTTAGAAAAGAGTTTGACGGCTTCGGCTTCTGTAGCGTCAGTATAAAGAACCTGAATATCTTTTTTGATGGCTCCCTGAACCAGTAAATCAGCAAAGACTTCCGCTCTTTCTGATCGTTCACCCATGATAATTCTGGAAGGGTGAAGGTTGTCATAAAGCGCTTTGCCCTCACGCAGGAACTCAGGAGAGAAGATGAGATTGTCACAGCCCAGCTTTTCTTTGATTTTCTGGGTATAGCCCACCGGCACAGTGGACTTAATCACCATCACGGCATTGGGGTTAATGGCCAAAACCGTTTTGATTACAGATTCTACTGAACTGGTATCAAAAAAGTTAGTTTCAGGATTGTAATCCGTGGGGGTTGCAATCACTACAAAGTCAGCCTCTTCGTAGGCCAGCCTTGGGTCCGTTGTGGCACGTAAATTCAGAGGGTTATTGCTCAGATAGTCCTCTATTTCATGATCCACAATGGGGGACATCCTGTCATTAATCATATCCACTCTGCGTGGGATGATATCAATAGCTACCACTTCATTGTGTTGTGCTAATAGTACGGCGTTGGACAGACCCACATAGCCTGTCCCTGCTACTGCGATTTTCATAGAGATAAAGTCTTAGTTCGATAATGGGAAGGAGTTGACGATGGTCAAGTTAACCATCTGGAATAAATCTGTTTAAGTGTTTCTGTAAAGTGGCAGAAGTCAAATCGGTTTAAAATCGATAACCGACCTGCATCGCCCATGTTTCTCAATAGTTCAGGCGTTTCAGCCAAGAGTTTCACACGGCGGAGCAGTCCGTTGATATCGCCAAGGTGAACCAGATAACCATTAACGCCATTTTCAATAAGCTCTGGCAGTGCCCCCCAACGATATCCGATAACGGGACGACCAGAAGCCATAGCTTCGGCAATGGTCCTGCCAAAAGACTCCTGAAAAGAAGACAGATTCAGAACAACATCGACTTGAGTCAGTGCTTGCTGCGGTGTTTCGCTATAACCGGCAATCACCAGATTTGGAGGCATAGTTTTACTATTACGCAAAGCGTCAACATGATCATTTTCAGGGCCTATCAGAACAAACTCGGCATTGGGTAGCTTATTTTCAGCCCGACTGGCCAGTTCAACAAAATCATCAAGCCCTTTTTTAGGCAGATTGCTGCTGATCAGACCAAAACGTACTCTGTCGTTTGGTTGATAAGGTACGTTAAACTCAGCCGTATCCACCGTATTATAAAGCAGGGAACTGCGTTCTGGCTGATCAATATACCGGCTGGTACAAAGTGAGTTAACAATAAAGCCGTCAGCCCATTTCAGGATGTTGGATCGAATCTCTTCAGCATCTGCACCTAAGCCTTCACACAGGAGTGGGTCAAAGTTCGGCAATTCCCGCACATGTGACAGGCATGGTACTTTCTTTCTGCGCGCTGCCAGAAGCGGTTCTCTGAGAACAAGTGTATTCACATGCACCAGGTCAACATTGAATTCAGAAATAATCGTTTCAAAATCATGTACGGCTTGTGAATCCAAACTACGATGGCCATGCCACCAAGGGTAAGGTAGTACAATAACCCTGTAGGCATAGGGCAGAAGTGCAGGAATGTAATCAGGGTGCCCCTGTTCTGGCAACGTAATGACCAGTCGAAAACCCGACTGACTGGCCGCTTTGGCGATATCGATCAGGCTTCGCTCAGCACCGAAGAGTGTTTTACCCGCAGAATGAGAGCAGAGTAACACCGTGCTAGCATCATCTGTCGTCCTTTGCTGACCGTTATAAACCGGATAGTGCTTGTCACCAATGTACTGACCTGGGCGATCAATCAATTCAGGCGCTGGAAAATAACGTTCATTAGGATTGAACGGCATATACCAGTTTCTGGTAGCTTGCTGCTGCCGATGCCATTGGTGGGCGGCATCCATATAATCTTTTCGGACTCCACCAAATTGGGTGCGTAAATGGGTTTTTGAATCCGTTGTCAGGCTGCCAGGTTCCATTCGACCAAAAGCCAGCGGTACCCCGGGCATCACTTCGGTGATCGACGCTTTGCCATAGGCCGAAATAATCCGGTAATAGTATTCTGTATCGGCATTGACAGAGACTCTATCCCAGTATCCCAGTTCGTCAAACACTTCACGGCGAAACATCAGGGAAGAGACATTACGATAAATCCAGCTTTCCTGTTGCCACCAGGTGCCAAACACCAGATTTGAAGAACATCGAGCCCAGTGAGAAGCGGAGGCTTTAAACTCAGGCTGTTCAATCAGAGCCTTAACTTGCAACTCAATCTTCTGACAATGCGACCAGTCGTCACTGTCATGGGTGGTGATAAAATCCCCTTTGGCAACCTGAAGACCCGTATTACGAGCAGCGTAAGCACCCTGATTCACATGATGCCGCAATACCCGAACCCGTTCGTCTTTTTCAGCAAAGCGGTTTGCCACATTAAGAGAACCATCAGTACTGCTGTCATCAACAACAATGATCTCAATGGCTTGCCAGCTTTGAGAGAGAATAGAGTCCAGAGCTGTAGCCAGTGTAGCTTCTGAGTTGAAGAGCGGGATAATCACTGAGACTAATGGTTGGATTAATTCGGTTGGACCTTGGTTTTTTTGAAAAGTAATATTATCCAGGCTTAATGGTTGAGAATGTCGTTTATACTCCGGTAAAGCGAGCTGGTAGCGACGAAACAGGTTGCTAAGTGATATTAATCCATCCTTTTTAACGTCATTATGGCTTTGAGTCAGGCTGCATTGCATCAGCAGCCAGTTTGGGCACAGGCCAAACTGTTTGAAAGTTGATTGCAGGACGTTTTCTGCTTCTACTAATTTATAGGACTTAAGCAGGGTTGAAAAAGTCAGCTGCTTTGTTCCTATATCGAGAGAAGGAAACAGTGGTTCGAATTTATTCATGACAACTGGATAGGATTCAGGTAAGTACGCTTAACAAATACAGATTTCGTGACCATTCCCTTGTCAGCACTCTCACCGTCCGGCATCAAACTTGGAATTCAGAGTTTAAAGCTACAATCATGCAAAAAAGTGTACTTATTTTACTATGGATTTTAGGCCGAGCTGTCTATTCTCGGTCAGCCTCATAGTGCAGCTAAGCGTTAATGCTCATACATACTCCGTTAATCCTGAGCTTGTCGAAGGATACAGGCAATGCACTTCGACGGGCTCAGTGCGAACGGTATGGGGTTTAGCGCTTAGTTGTAGTAGAACTGTTCCCAGGGTTTTACACTTTATACTTTTGATAACGAAGGTAAGCTTTGTGATCCAGTAACTCACGGGGGGCAGTTGGGATAAAGGTCATCCATGGATAGATCCAGCTTCAAACTTTCGAGGGTAATGATTTCCCCGGTGCCATAGGTTGCTACCACCTCAAAGCGACCATCGTGCCACATGCGCTTTTCAATAACAGGACGATCCGGATCAACCACAAGATACTCACCCTGTGTAGCGTTGAGGACGTGGCCATACTCTGCAGATTTATACACCCGGTCGGTCAATTCAGTGCTTTCTGACAGTACTTCCACCAGTACGGTGGCTGATTCACACATATCTTCATATTGACGGTCGGGTTCGCAGGAAACCATAACATCGGGATACCGAAAGGATTTCACAAAAGCCGACTCAACCTTGAGTTTGACATCCGACGAAAACACATCGTAAGGTTTGCCCACTAAATGATTACCCAAAAGCCGGGCTATGTTGGTAATCATTTTCCCATGCCGGATAGAACCACCCGCCATGGCAACGACATACCCGTCTATAAACTCATGGCGGGTATCCAAAGAAGCTTTTTCATGAGAAAGGTAGGCTTCAGCTGTGATTAAAGAATGACTGATTTTATGTTGCATACTGTGTCCACTCACTATCCAACTCTGTGTATGAGTCCATTATACGCATGAATGAATGCAGAGATGGAACGCGCTCGGACAAATACCAGCCGTTCAGCCTGGGTCACACAGATAGATCAGGGTCTCAGTTGAGATATGTTTCTGTAGTAACGGAAACCCGTTTACACTGCCGTGCAGCTTCCACGACTGAAAACCTGTCTATTGAAGTGGGCAGTCCCCGCTGTGTCAGGGTTATTGTTGGCAGTTGTACCAGTTGCAAGCGTTGAATCCGTTGACACTGGATTTTATGGATATCCCCTATTTCCTCATAACATATTGCAAGTATCAGTGTTGAGTGCCTTGGTTGATACTCAAATGCTCAATGGCAGCTAGTAAATCACTAATATCTAAATTTTTATTCTTTGCAAAAATAGGCACATAATTCATGTCATTATGTCGAGATCTAAAATAAAAGTGAGTTACTATTGATTGATCCTCGAATATCTCAATAAGGCTTGTACCTTTTTTCATGAATGCTATATTGCTTAACCCTGCTCCATGACTAGAAATTAATATATCAACGCTAGCAAATAACTCAATTTGTTCTTTAATACTAAGCTCTTCAGAGTAAATAATATCAAAGCCATTTGAAGATAGTATGTTTTCTATGTTGCTCTCGTTTTTTAAAGATCTTGATGACTTCTTTCTTGATACATAAACTTTTCGAGATGTTTCAGTTTTGTCTTTTACCAGTGAACGAAAAAACTTAAAGAAATTAGTATCCCAGTAAAAATGGCCGCTTATAATTGAAAATGCATTTTCAATTATAGAATCACTAACTTGGTCAATAGAATAAAATCTAGAAGGATCTATGCTCATTCTATCAGCTACTTCTTGAAGAAGTCCAAACTTATCTTGTGAGTAAATTATAGGTAGATTAGAATCAAATCTATTTATAAGGTGCAGTCCATACACCATCTCAGATAGCGAGTGATAATAGTTGCTAGGCGCATGAGGGATAGGAAGAATGATTGCGCGATTTATTTTTTTTATCGTCTTTTTAAAATAAGTTATCCTTGTTGATTTAGCTAATCTCGCGCTATTTTCTTCATCAAAATAAGAGCCATCTTGAGCACAAGCGTAAAAATGCTTATTTTCACCATGTAACTTTACATTCTTCATCACTCGTATCTTTAAAGAGGATGATTTCGATATTTTTTCATCAAAATTATACAGTCGAAGTTTAGATTTTAATTTATCATCAAAGTTTTCGAAATCCTTGTCAAAAAAGCTTATCTTCTCATCGGTTTTATTATAAATGTATTGTCCTATCTTTAATGTGTTGCTTATTTTTTCAGTAAAAAA
>NZ_LASA01000212.1 GCF_001562015.1 Endozoicomonas arenosclerae
AGAATGACTTGTACCCAGGCTTTGGTAGCCGTGATGCGCAAGCTGATACGTATAGCATTCAGCGTATGGCGTAGCCAAAAGACATTCGATATGGCTCAATATCATTCCCCCATTATGCAAAAAGCTATGCTGTCTGATTAAAGACCTAAGGCTCTTGCAGTGGAGAGTTTCTCACCGATGAGGCTCTAATTTCTTATGTAATTACTAAAAGCAGGTTGACAAGAAACATAGAGCCTCAGGATGAACGGAGTATGCATTGGCATTAACGCTTGGCTGCACTAGGAATCTGTCGGAATTAGGTCAAGAAGGTCAGAAAACCTTCTTGATCTCCTGACGACCATCAAACAGATCAAAGCTGACTTTTTCTTTTCCAACAGGCAATGAGATGGTCCAGCTCTGGCCAGCGTACAACCGCTTGTTCTCTGTTAGATCAAAGCAGCTCCCTTTCTCAGAACACGCCTGACCATTGCGCATTACCACATTAACATTCCCTGTATTTGTCAAAGTCATGCTAGCTCCGTTCCTGATAGCCGAAACCTTGTAGTGCGGATTTTCTGGCCTGACAAATACCAGTGCCTGATAGGCAATCAGGATCCTGACAGAACTTTTCTGATCTTTGCCATCGGAAACAACAGGCTTGAAGGTAACCCGGTAGACCTGCTCTTTATCCTTTGGGTTTTCAAGGCTAACCAGTCTCATGGTCTTTCGGCTGCCCGATGGGACAATAGCTTTCTGAGGCGTTGTCAGCAGCTTCATTTCTTCAGGATTGGTAGCCGGAATCAGCTGCTCACTCTCCTCGCCTGGGTTCTCAACCTTGAAAACTTCAGTCTGAAGAAAGAGCTTGTCATCATCAGGATTGGAAACCGTTATCTCTTCATAGGCAGAGCGGGATGGATTCATGTAAACAATCATCCGATCCAGAGTCATAGACGCCTGACTGTTTATAGAAGCCATTAAACCAAGAGAGATCAGGGAGAGTCTACGCAAAGTCATTGAACCCGGATTGTTACAATAATTATTGCGACATTGTCCTTCAGGCTCACTCTCATTTTCAGTCGTAGTAACGCCTTACTGTTAGGTATAAGACCCTGATCAACTCCAAAAACCAAGAATAAATGGTATTTAAACAGACTGTTCTTGAGGACGTTATAAGAAAATGCTTATGGGATAGTGAGCCAGCCAGTCGAACAAAACTGGCTGGCTAAAAGTTGACGGAAGCTTAGTTCAGACTGTAATCCCGCTCGACTTTCGCAATGCGGATACGATAATCACTGAACAGGGATTCCTGGCCTTTCTTCTGACACAACAGATGCTGGAGATCCTGCTTCCAGCTCTTGATGGCATCCTCACTTTCCCAGAAAGAAAGGCTGCATACCTTTCCTTCTTTCACAACACTAGAGAAACGTTCAGCGGAAATAAACCCGTCATACTGAACAACTCTTTCGCGCATTTCTGCACCCAGTTTCAGGTACTCTTCCATGCACCCTTCGTTGAACTCTACTTCGAAAATAACGGCGTACATCGCATTCACCTTCTAATCACTTAAAGCAAACGGAGGTTCAGGAATTCGTAAAAATACATCCAGCCAACCGCCCGTATAAATACGCATTCAATTTAATGAAGATATGAACTTTTATTCTACTTGAGCCAACTTCTCAGAACCTGCCAAACTGTCCGGAAGTATAAAAAGTGTGTCCTGAAAAAATACATCCAAGCATGCCAAAAACTATCGAACTTCGGACAAAAGGAGCTATGACCCGGGAAGACCACGAAGTTCGTGAAACGCTGGTCAGAGAAACGCCAAAAGACGTCGTGGCGCTGATGTGGGATTATTCCAATGGCTATTTGCTGGACTGGCACCGCCATGAACGGGCACAGCTGCTTTATCCTTCTACGGGGGTTATCACTGTTCGTACTCCCCGGTCGGCATGGATTGCCACACCTGAAAAAGCACTACTGATTCCCGCTGGCCTTGATCATCAGGTAAAAATGAGGGGCGTGGTTGAAATGCGCAGCCTGTTCCTGACCCAGTCAGCTCTGCCCAGGGTTTCAACTGAATGCGCTCTGGTGAATGTCTCCAGTATGCTCAGGGAATTACTCCGCCATGCGGTTCACTTGCCCAAAGAGTATGATGAACAAGGGGCTGACGGCCGCTTGATCAAAGTGATTCTCGATCAGGTCGATCTGACATCGTCAAGAGCGGTGAGTTTGCCTCAACCCAGCGATGAAAAAATCCGCTGGATTGAGCGGCACTTGATCGACAGCCCGGCAGATAAACGCAGCATTGAAGACTGGGCAAATCTGGTTAACGTCAGCAGTCGCACCCTTGCCAGAAGATTTCAGGAAGACATAAAAATGCCTTTCAGGGACTGGAGGCAACGTTTGCGTCTGTTAGCGGCCATAAGGCTGCTGGCAGATGGACACTCTGTCACTCAAACAGCCCATGATGTAGGCTTCAGTAATACCAGTGCTTTCATTGCTTACTTTAAACAGGCTACCGGGCAGACACCGGGAGGTTATTTCTGACCTGTGAATCCTGAAGAATTTAACCGCAAGATTCGGATCGTCATAGCATCGACAACCAGTAAACTGTATCTGCTGCCAGTCTATTGAAGGTTAAAAGGATGAAGAGTGACTCCCCCTATCCGATAGAGAAAGATCCCCGCTGGAAAGCGGTCATTGAAAGAAACGGGGATTTTGACGATGAGTTTGTTTATGCGGTAAAAACTACCGGAGTTTATTGCCGACCCGGCAGCCCTTCTCGACTCCCAAAGCCTGAGAACGTCGTCTTTTTTGATAACGCACCGGCAGCAGAAGCGCAAGGTTTCAGGCCCAGCAAACGGTATCTTCAGGATCAGGCCGCTATTACCAGAAAGCATACCGAACTCATTGCCAGAGCCTGCCAGCAGATTGAGAAATCAGAGACCGAACCCGCACTGCATGATCTCGCCAGAGATGCAGGATTAAGTGCCTACCACTTCCACAGGGTTTTCAAATCCATTACAGGCATTACTCCCAAGAAATACGCTCAAGCTCACCGAGCCCAGAAGATAAGAAATGAACTCAAACCCGATACTTCGGTTACTGATGCCATCTACGAAGCGGGCTTCAGTTCCAGCAGCCGCTTCTATGAATTTTCCGGAAAAATGCTGGGCATGAAGGCTTCGGAGTTCAAAAAAGGAGGGGCTGATACAGATATTTTCTTTGCCGTCGGAGAGTGCTATCTGGGCGCTATTCTTGTAGCCCAAAGTCATAAAGGCATCTGCGCCATTTCACTGGGCGATGATCCTGATCAGTTGGTTCGAGAGCTCCAGGATCAATTCCCCCGGAGCAAGCTGGTCGGCAATGACCGGGAATATGAAAAGCTGATTGCCCATGTTGTAGGCTTTCTTGAAAACCCTGAAACCGACTTGAAAATGCCTCTGGATATCCAGGGAACCGCCTTCCAGAAAAGAGTCTGGTCAGCCCTGCAAACTATCCCGGTGGGCACAACCGCCAGCTATGCCGACATTGCCGAAAAAATAGGCTCTCCCAAAGCTGTTCGGGCCGTTGCCAGAGCTTGCGCTACCAACAGTCTGGCCATTGCCATTCCCTGCCATCGTGTGGTTCGCAGCGATGGCAGCCTGTCAGGTTATCGCTGGGGCGTTGAGCGTAAACGGGAGCTACTGGCAAACGAAAGCAGAATACACAATAAAATTAAATCACAAGAACCGGATAGTGAGCCAACCACATTCTCTTCAAACTAAAGCCTCTTCACTGCCTGGCTCCCAAACAGGAGCCTTGTGATTTTAATGACCGTCAGAGGTTTTATCATGCCCGTTTCCCTTCAGGAAAAAAGAAACCAGTTCCGTAAACTGCATGCTTCAGGCTCTTTTATATTACCCAATGCCTGGGATGCCGGTGGCGCCAGAATTTTACAAGGCATGGGATTTAAAGCATTGGCAACCACCAGCGCAGGGTATGCTGCGTCAATAGGCTGTGATGACCTTTCTCTCTCAATGGAAGCTACTCTGGAAAACCTGAGGACTCTCAGTGATTCTACCGATCTTCCAGTCAATGCAGACTTCGAATCCGGCTTTGCGGTAAGCCCTGAAGAACTGGCTGAAAATGTCACTTTAGCCGTTCAAACCGGGATTTCAGGCCTGTCCATAGAAGACCGCGATGGAGACCACTTGTTCGACATTCAATTGTCTTCGGACCGAATCAAAGCGGCCCGTGCTGCAATCGACAAAATCGATCCCAATATTGTTCTGGTTGGACGCAGTGAAGGTTTTCTGGTGGGGCAGAGTGATATTGATGACACCATTGAAAGACTGGTGGCTTATGCCAATGCCGGAGCTGATGTTCTCTATGCACCGGGGGTCAGTCAGGAAACTCACATTAGAGCGATTGTTGAAGCCGTTAAGCCAAAGCCTGTTAACGTCTTACTAATCAGCCCTGAAATGAGCGCTATCAACCTTAAGGAGATAGGCGTTGGTCGTATCAGTGTCGGGGGATTTCTGGCAACAGCTGCATGGCATGGTTTTACGACTGCCGCCCAACAGTTATTAAATGAAGGCACCCTGACTGCTGGAAGTTTCTGACAACAACTATCAGGTCTGAAAGCACCATCAAAGTTTTCAGACCTGACGCTTAACCAGCGATATCGCCTTATTGTAACAATCGAGAGAACACTCCCCGCAGCCGGTACAACCATTCGGGTCGATCTCAATGCGGTTACTGGCACTCAGCTTTATAGCCCCTTCTTCGCAAGCGTCGATACAAAAGTCACAGCTCTGATTGTAAGTCAGTTGACAGTGATCACTCACAAGAGCCAAAGCTTGCCTCTTTTCGCCAGATTCGCGAGAGAGGGCTCCTGTTGGACAGGCCTCTACACAGAGACCACAGAAATCACAGCTGCCATATTCCAGTGACAGCGTTGGCAGTCCCTGAAGGAATGAGCTGGATTCATCGGATTGGCGAAGGACTCTCCTGGGGCATACATCAATACATCGGTTGCAGCGATTGCATAGCGCCAGAAACTCATTATTGCCCATTGCCCATGGCGGACGGGGAAACTCTGAAACAGGCAGTTCAACTTCAGCAGGCCCGGCAAAACGACGGAAGAAAGCTCGTCTTGATGGGGATTGCAGCTGCTCTTTGTTCATAAGCGATTGAGCCTGAATCTGCTTGTCACTCATACTGCCTGAAACCTGTCACCGATAACGAGATTTTCTGAGTTTACGCAGATCAGAATTACTCTTGTATAAGTGCATGTCGATGTTAATTATCTACAATCGTCACACCAGAGTTCCTTCCCCCTTATTAGCCTAAAGTCGAAAAGGCAGACTTGCTTTATCCTGCTACTGTGACCTCTGCACCTGCGAGTCTTATAAGTATCTGAACAGTTCATTCATTCCTGCTTGTTGAGTGATTTTTTCAGCCACAAAGGCGTAACGAAAGGCGTTTAGGCTTGAGTATGTCCTCTATGCTGGAATGCGAAAACCAGAAAAAAGTTCACTTCCGGTTATTCGCAGCAACTGTTCTGGTGCTTGAACACCGCTGGCTCTGATACCAATTATAAATATGGGAGAATCCCACAGTGGCACACCCTCAAGACCCCAAGAAAGCGGCGGCAGCCGCCTATTGGCGTGAAAACATCCGTCTATTGCTCACACTTCTCGTCATCTGGTTTGCTGTTTCCTTTGGCGCTGGAATTCTGTTTGTTGATTTTCTTGACCAGTTTCAGATGGGAGGCTTTCCCCTGGGATTCTGGTTTGCCCAGCAGGGTTCCATCTATACCTTTGTCATCCTGATTTTTGTCTACGCCTGGCAGATGAATCGACTGGACCATAAATACAACGTCTATGAAGAGGAGGATGAAGCATGAGCACAGAAATGCTGACTTATCTCTTTATTGGCGCCTCTTTCGCTCTCTACATTGGCATTGCCATTTGGTCACGGGCAGGCTCTACCGGAGAATATTATGTAGCAGGCAAAGGCGTTCACCCGGTTGCCAATGGCATGGCGACCGGTGCTGACTGGATGTCTGCAGCCTCCTTTATCTCCATGGCCGGTATCATCTCCTTTATTGGTCGAGACGGTGCAGTTTACCTGATGGGCTGGACCGGCGGTTACGTTCTGCTGGCCATGTGTCTGGCTCCCTACCTGCGTAAATTTGGCAAGTTCACCGTGCCAGACTTTGTCGGTGAGCGTTACTACTCCCAGACTGCACGCGTCGTGGCCGTAATCTGTGTCATCTTCATCTCCTTCACTTATGTGGCAGGTCAGATGCGAGGCGTAGGTATTGTTTTCTCCCGCTACCTTGAAGTGGATATCACCATGGGTGTTCTGATCGGCATGGGGATTGTCTTCTTCTACGCCGTGTTGGGAGGCATGAAAGGGATTACCTACACTCAGGTTGCCCAGTACTGTGTGATGATCTTTGCCTTTATGGTACCTGCCATATTCATCTCCATGATGATTACCGGCAACCCTATTCCACAGCTGGGCTTTGGCAGTGAAGTGACCGGGACAGGTCAATCGGTCCTTGAAAAGCTTAATGGACTTTCCGCCGAGCTCGGTTTCAAGCAATACACAGACGGATCAAAGTCCACCATTGACGTGTTCTTTATCACCATGGCTCTGATGGTAGGTACTGCGGGCCTGCCTCACGTTATTGTAAGATTCTTCACCACCCCTACTGTACGTGACGCTCGTAAATCAGCGGGTTATGCCCTGCTGTTCATTGCCATTCTTTATACCACTGCTCCGGCTGTGGCGAGTTTTGCCCGTATTAATCTGCTGAATACTGTCAGCGAATCCAGCTATAAAGAACTGCCAGAGTGGTTTGCCAACTGGGAAAACTCCGGCCTGATTGCCTGGATTGACAAGAACGAAGACGGGAAAATCCAGTACACCGACGGACATCCTATGGAAGGCAAGCCACAGTTCACGTCTGAGCGTGGCGACAGTGGTGAACGTCTAGTGTCTAATAACCCAACGGCGGGTGAAAACGAACTCTATGTTGACCGCGACATTATGGTTCTGGCCAATCCGGAGATAGCTCAACTGCCAGGCTGGGTCATCGCTCTGATTGCTGCAGGTGGTCTGGCGGCGGCGCTTTCAACTGCGGCAGGGTTGCTTCTGGTTATCTCAACCTCAGTATCCCATGACTTGTTGAAACAAAACCTGATGCCCAACATTTCCGACAAGCAGGAACTACTGGCAGCAAGGATTGCCGCAGGGGTAGCCATTGTTATTGCGGGTCTGTTTGGCATCTATCCACCCGCCTTTGTGGCACAAGTGGTGGCTTTTGCCTTTGGACTGGCAGCAGCTTCCTTCTTCCCGGCCATTCTGATGGGCATCTTCTATAAACGTATGAACCGTGAAGGTGCTATCTCAGGCATGGTGTCAGGTCTGGTCTTCACCTTTGCTTATATCGTTTACTTCAAATTCATCAATCCGGCAGCCAACACCGCTGACAACTGGTGGTTTGGAGTGTCTCCGGAAGGCATTGGCACCTTAGGCATGCTGATCAACTTCAGTGTTTCCATGGTAGTTTGCCATCTGACGGCCGCACCGCCCAAACACATCCAGACTCTGGTCGAAGATATCCGTGTACCTCGCGGAACCCCTTCCAGCGAACCCGCTGTCGAAGGCAACTCTCCTGCCAGCAACCTCGGTTAAGCGCTCTTTGAAATCAGGCCTTCGGGCCTGATTTTCTAGAACCTACTCTCCCCCTTTCCCACTGATGTGTTGTTGAGTCATAATCGCGAACAGAACCTGACTTCAGTGGAGCAACCCCTTGAGCTTGAAAACTGTATTTATCACCGGTGCCACTTCTGGTTTTGGTGAAGCCTGTGCTCGTCGTTTTGCCAGTGAGACTGGCTGGCAGCTGGTGATTACCGGTCGCAGGAAAGAGCGCCTTGAAGCACTGGCTCAGGAACTCTCGGCATCCTGCCCTGTGCACAGCATTGTCTTTGATATGAGGGATGAAGCAGCAATAAAGGATGCCATCAGTACTCTGCCAGAAGCTTTCTCTGACGTGCATACCCTGATCAATAATGCCGGTCTGGCTCTGGGCACCCAGCCCGCTGACCAGAGCGATACCGATCAATGGATGAACATGATCGACACCAATATCAAAGGTTTGGTTCTGATCACTCACGCCCTGCTTCCCGCGCTGAAGAAAAACAACACGGGAAGTATTATTAATCTGGGATCTGTAGCCGGCACTTACCCTTATCCCGGAGCCAATGTTTATGGCGGCACCAAAGCGTTTGTTAAGCAGTTTTCTCTGAATCTGCGTTCGGATCTGCTGGGTACGGGTATCAGGGTCACTAACATTGAGCCGGGGATGGCAGAAACAGAATTTTCAGTGGTCCGCTTTGAAGGCGATCAGTCAAAAGCCGATTCGGTCTATGAAGGTATGAAACCATTGTCAGCCGAAGATATTGCAGACAGTATCTATTGGGTAGCCAGTCGACCGGCCCATGTGAATATCAATGCCATGGAGATCATGCCGGTTCAACAGGCTTTTGGGCCTTTTGTTGTGGATCGAGAGGGTTGAAAGGACTCACGAGTGTTGGGCGTTATCGCTTAGCACTCCTCTTTACCTCCCTCTTCAAAATAGAGAAGCAGCTCACATAACTTAAACTTGAAATACAGCTCAAATTTATTTCAAATCAATCAGCAACACGAGTCTGTCCCAATAGAGAAAGCAGTTAGAACGCAGTCTGAAAAGTTTGTATTCGATCAGTGCTGACTGCATCTGGCCACTTAACTGATAAGTAGGCCCGGATGAACAGGTTTTGTCTTATAGACGAACTGAATCGAGTATTAAAATAATGGCTCTTAATGGATTCCGGGGAGTTATCCAAACAACACTCCCAGAAGACCGGTTAGAGCTGCTTTCCCGCGCTTCTTGATATTGTGCAGGCACTCGAAGAAACCCAAATACAGCGGTAACTTCTCTTGTGATATACCCCGATGAGGACGCAACCAGGAACGCAACAGCGACCAGAACCCCTCCATTGTATTCACATGAATCTCATGAAAACCGTCGCCGTCCTCATCTCGTGCATATTCACC
>NZ_LASA01000213.1 GCF_001562015.1 Endozoicomonas arenosclerae
TGAATATGCACGAGATGAGGACGGCGACGGTTTTCATGAGATTCATGTGAATACAATGGAGGGGTTCTGGTCGCTGTTGCGTTCCTGGTTGCGTCCTCATCGGGGTATATCACAAGAGAAGTTACCGCTGTATTTGGGTTTCTTCGAGTGCCTGCACAATATCAAGAAGCGCGGGAAAGCAGCTCTAACCGGTCTTCTGGGAGTGTTGTTTGGATAACTCCCCGGAATCCATTAAGAGCCTTGTTTATTATCAAATCTTCCCACTTGCTTGAAATCAATGAATATCGCTCAAGAAGGGCTGAAATTTCGTGAATATCATTACTTGTTAATTTTACAGGATCAATGTGAAGATACCCCATATTAATACTGAGAATGGCATCTATCTCCATAGCCCACTCAAAGAAGTATTTTTCATCCTTCTCTGAAAAATAGATTACTGGCTGGGTATCGATTTTTAAAATATCAGTCAAATGACTTTCTCGAGGTTTGATATTGACGCATAACGCCTGGTTCAGGGGCGCCGCCGACGGCGGCGTCCCTTGGAACCATTTGTTATGCGCGTGTGTTTTGTAATGATTGATTTTTGTTGGCCACTGTCTTTGAAGCTATTCCGGAGTTGAGCTGAGATTGACTCCTAACAGGCCAATGCCACCAAAACCAAAAAACTCTATGCTGGCGTTGCACAAAACCTAACCAGCTCTTTTGCCAGCAGGCACGAACTAACGCCAACGAGGCGCACCACACTTTATGCTGCCATTGCACGTGGAAAAAGCACCGAACTACAAACGCCTGCGAAGATGAACCTGCAAAATTCATCTGAACTTTGGACAGGCGAGGCACGGCCCACCTGTGGAACATGCTATCTTGGCAGCGTGCAAGAGAACTGAATTCTCTGCTGGCATTGCACAGAGCAAGCGATAAAAGGCACCTGACTATTTCGCCAGCGTGGGAAAGACCAGAAAACCAAACCCATCAACAGCTTTGAACTATACGACAAAAATTCAGAAGTCGATGAAAGCGCATAACAGTGGTTTATACGGAATAAAGCCGTATAAGTAGTTGTAGATTGCGAAAGACGAACTTCTCCAGTACGTAGAGCCTCAAGGGCTCCAGAGAACTCACCTCTTGATGGACACTTAACAACCCGTTCACATTTCATCATTTCTTTAAATTCCGCTTAAGCAGCAGGTGTGATAAAAATGCCTTAGAAACTTATCAATTTCAGTGAGTTACAGATCAAAGGAAAGTTTGCTTATACGAACGCTTTTTACGTAATTTTCGTGCTAGTGCGACCAAGCTCATACATACTCGGTTCATCATGAACTTGCGAAGGATGCTGGAAATGCACTTCGACAGGCTCAGTGCGAACGGTATGGGGCTCAGTGCGAACGGCATGGGACTTAGTGCTAGGTAGAACTATGCGTGATGAGGCTTCGAAATCACAGTGTATAAATATTCAGACACGCTACCGCCCCGAGATTGACTGTTATATAGACGACAGTGGAGTAACATCCCTGAACTCGTTGCAGCATCCTGCTGGCAATGGTTTTGGGGCTTATTCTGCCAGTCTTTTTAAGCGCTGAATAGGGGTAATTACGTACTTTGTGGTATTGCTGAGTTCGGGCTGTCAGAGGGAGGAAATAGTGCTGATTTGAGACTGCAGGAGTGAGAGTTCTTGGAGAGTGACAGGGCCTGAAGATATCAGGCCCTGTTAACCGGTTAGCGTTCAATACGCCAGGTTGTTCCTTCGCGGCTGTCCTGAAGGATAATACCCTGGGCAGCCAGTTCATCACGGATCCGGTCGGATTCTGCAAAGTCACGGGCTTTCTTGGCATCTTTACGCTTCTGGATCATTTCTTCAATCCAGGCTTCATCTACATCAGCGCCAGACTTCAAAAACTCAGAAGGTGATCTTTGGAAAAGACCAAGAACCCCTCCCAACTCAACAAGCTTCTCAGCCAAAAACTTTGCCTTTCTCAGATCATACTTGTTACCAAGACTACGATTTATTTCTGACTCAAGACCCGCTAATACGGAAAAAGCTTGAGGAGTATTAAAGTCATCATCCATAGCGGAATAGAACTTCTTCTCGAAACCCTTAGCAAGCTCAGCTACTTCTTCTTCAGTCAGTAGCCATTTAGGGTTCTGAACAAGCACACGTGACCAAGTCTCTTCTAAAGGAGAGTTCACTTTATCTAACGCTAGATAAAATCGCTCCAGCCTAGTTTTAGCCATTTCTAATTCTTGATCTGAGTAGTTCACAGGACTGCGATAATGACTAGATATCAAGAAATAGCGAACAACTTCGTCATCGTACTTGTCCAGCACTTCACGAATGGTAAAGAAGTTACCCAGGCTCTTGGACATCTTCACATTATCAATACGAATAGCGCCGGAGTGCATCCAGGTATTGACGAAAGTCTGGCCATTTGCCGCTTCTGACTGAGCAATTTCGTTTTCATGGTGAGGGAACTTGAGGTCCGATCCACCACCATGAATATCGAAGGTTTCACCCAGGCAGCATTTACCCATCACCGAGCACTCAATGTGCCAGCCTGGACGACCATTACCCCAGGGAGATACCCAGCTGGGCTCACCTTCTTTAGCGCCTTTCCAGAGCACAAAGTCCATTGGATCTTCTTTTTGCTCATCAACCTCGATACGGGCACCGGCTTCCAGTTCTTCCAGAACCTTTCCAGACAGTTTGCCGTAGCCGTCAAACTTGCGAACCCGGAAATAAACGTCACCGTTACCTGGCGCGTAGGCAAACCCTTTTTCAATCAGGTCACTGATCATTTCGATCATGCCTTCAACGTGCTCGGTAGCACGGGGCTCCTGATCAGGCTCAAGGTTGCCAAGACGTTTAAAGTCTTCACGCATGGCGGCAATCATTCGATCCGTCAGTACATCAATGGTTTCACCATTTTCAATGGAACGACGAATGATCTTGTCATCGATATCCGTGACATTACGAACGTAAGTCAGGTTGTAGCCCTTGGCTCTCAGATAACGGGAAACCACGTCAAACGCTGTCACCGTTCTGGCATGACCAATATGGCACAGGTCATAAACCGTCATACCACAGACGTACATCCGCACATGATTTTCATCCAGCGGTTTAAACGCTTCTTTCGTTCGGGTCAGAGAGTTGTATATCTGCAACACGTTCTTTGTCCTGTAGCCTGATGTTCAGGCTCTCTGTTCTCCCTTGCATTCAAATGCCTGCAAGGGAGACGGTATTCCTATCACTTTTTGCCGTAAACACGGTTCAAGAGCAGTCGTTAGACCTTGTTGGCCCAGGTATCTTTCAGGCCAATGGTCATATTGAACACAGGTTTATCGGCACAATGCTCACGACGATCAGCCACAAAGTAACCTTCGCGCTCAAACTGGAAGCCCTGCTCAGGCTCTGCCGCTACCAGCGAAGGTTCAACCCAACCAGTGATCACTTCCAGAGAAGCCGGATTGATGTGAGCCATAAAGTCTTCATCACCCTTGCCAGGCGCAGGATGATTGAACAGGCGGTCATACTTGCGAATTTCTGCCTGCTTGCCATGAGTGGCTGACACCCAGTGGATGACGCCACGAGGCTTAACACCTTCCGGCGGATTTTCACCCACAGTGCCCGGTACATAGCTGCAGTGAATCTCAACAATCTCGCCCTGCTCGTCTTTAATCACTTCCTCGGATTTGATCACATAAGCACTGCGAAGACGAACGTATTCGCCAGACACCAGACGCTTGAACTTCTTGCGTGACAGCGTGGTGTCTTCAGTGAAATCGGAGCGATCAATATACAGTTCTTTTGTGAACGGCAGTTTACGTTCACCCAGCTCTGGTTTGTTTGGATGCGCTGGCGCTGTCATTTCCTGAACTTCACCTTCCGGCAGGTTGGTGATCACCACCTTAAGAGGGTTCATCACTGCCATAGCACGGGCGGCGTTATTGTTCAGGTCGTCACGGATGGCATGCTCCAACATGGAAACATCTGCAATACCATCAGAACGGCTGATACCCACCATATCAGAAAACTTGCGAATGGATGCCGGTGTATAGCCACGACGTCGCATACCCGACACAGTGGGCATACGTGGATCGTCCCAACCTTCCACAATGCTTTCGTCCACCAGCTTTTTCAGCTTGCGCTTACTGGTGACGGTGTAGTTCAGGTTGGTTCTGGCAAACTCGTACTGTCTGGGTCTGGACGGCACGGGCAGATTCTCAATGAACCATTCATACAGTGGACGATGATCCTGGAACTCCAGAGTACAGATGGAGTGGGTTACCCCTTCAATGGCATCTTCCTGACCGTGAGCAAAGTCATAGCTTGGGTAGATGCACCATTTATCACCGGTCTGGTGATGAGGCACTTTACGGATTCGATAAAGAATCGGATCACGCATGTTCATATTCGAGTTCTGCAAGTCAATCTTGGCTCTCAGGCTGCACTGACCTTCTTCGTACTCACCGGCACGCATCTTTTCAAACTCGGCCAGGTTTTCCTCAACAGAACGCTTGCGGCATTCGGTTTCAACACCAGGTGTTTTGAAGTCACCACGGTTTTTAGCCATGGACTCAGCGTCCTGATGATCCACATAGGCCTTGCCTTCCCTGATCAGGTAAAGCGCCCACTCGTAGAACTGATCAAAATAGCTGGACGCGTAACGAACCTCTCCGCTCCACTGAAAACCCAGCCAGCGAACATCTTCCTGAATAGCATCCACATACACCTGCTCCTCTTTCTCGGGATTGGTGTCATCAAACCTCAGGTTACATTGACCATTAAAGGTTTCAGCCAGCCCGAAATTCAAACAGATCGAGGTAGCGTGACCAATGTGCAGAAACCCGTTAGGCTCCGGGGGAAAACGGGTTTGAACCGACTGAACCACACCTTCAGCCAGATCCTTTTCAATGATCTGCTCCAGAAAGTTGGCGGATTTTGATGATTTGTTGGATGAAGTGTCTGTTGTGCTCATTGCAACCAGCGTCTTGGGGGAGGAAAGCACCCTCTAATCTAGCAGCCTGGTACCATTAGAACCATCGGGTTCTCACTGATCCGGATGCAAGAGGGAATATGCCACTTTAGTAAACGGCTGAGACTAACATTTTCACGACAATGGGTACAGTTTAGACAAGGTCTCAGCTGAAATTTATCTAGCCTTGCCCTCAGCAAGGGAATCCTCGTCATTATCATCTTCACCTAAGGAGACATCAGGCGTATCGGTTATAGTCATACCCATTTCATGGTCATCGTCATCCTCACCGGAGGTCGTATCAGACGAATCGTTGATAGTCATATCGATGAATTGCTTCATCTCTGCAACCATACTTTCTGCCGAGGGTCTCATGACAGGGTTGATATCAACACACTGTACCAAAACTTCAAAAAGCTGCTCGACTTCCACCGGCACGGGATCTTTCAGAACAGGGCTGATGCCATTTAAATAAGTCTTCACTATTTTTTTTCCAACCTTCTCCCTTTTCTCTACGGCAATCCTTTTCATTGAATCAGGGTCAATGTACCCCTGCCACTCCAGAAGTTTCAGGCAAGTAACGGCAGCCGAGAAAACATCAGCCGTGTAATCCTGGGTTTTCAACTGCTGGGTTTCGGGAGCAGCATAAAACTGACGACCACTGAAATCTCTGGGAAAACCAATACGACAATCGGTTGCCTGATCAAAATCTATCAGTACCAGCTTGCCATCAAGCATCATGAGATTGTCAGGACAGATATCCCGATGCAGCACCTTTTGTTTTTTCATGTGGGCCATTGCCTGCCAGAACCCCAACAACTGGGTCATGAGCTGCCGGGTTCTGATTTTGCTTCCCCGCTCTTCTCCAACATCCGGGCAATAAAACTGTTTCACCGGGTGACCGGCATAACCTTGCCTGAGCACCAGATGCAACCCGTCATAAGCTTCATAGGAGTGACCACCGATCAATGGGACAATATTGGGGTGATTCAGTCGGGACATCGCTTCCAACTCACTAAGAAACATATCCCGGGCGGCCTTAAAGTTGGCAGGGTCGTGAATAAGCCGGTGCCGATCTACATACTCAGGAACACCCTCTACGTTGTGATGGCCGAATGTAATAAAAGTGCCATTGAAAATACTGTCAGGCAGGGTGGCTATATAACGCGTCTTTAATTTACAGGTATCACCGGTTTGAACCAGATATTCCTGAAGCGTCCTGCGAATCAATACCGGTCTGGGCGGTTCCTCAAAAACCAACTCGTCTCCCTTACTTTCAGTACTGCCAAAGGTGAAGGGGTTCGAGCCCAGACTGCTGGTCCTCGAACGACGGAACGCCTCTGCAGACATTAATTGCTTTTCAAGGCCTGCGACAAAGGAATAGTCAGGGTTGTCAGAAGAATGGGCCGGGCTGAGATAAAGGAGGGCTTCACATTCGGCTACATTCAGGCTGGGCTGAGAAGACATCGAGTCGCCTTCCGTGCTCCATGAAAGGTCTTCGCTGGTAGCGGATATGTAAGGCGTTGTGGGGGTGGACACTCGACGAATACTGTATCGAGAACAATAAAGAAGGCTCTTTTCCTTGCTATCACCGGGCTTCACGGACTCCTGCTCAGGACGAAAAGCCTGATCCGTTTCCTGTACAGGAAACTTCAGGTTCTCATCATCCGACACTAAAGCCGCCGCTTTATCCAGCCCTATACTCATAACCACATCCATGTTGGCACTATAAAAGTTAAGGCTCTTAATGGATTCCGGGGAGTTATCCAAACAACACTCCCAGAAGACCGGTTAGAGCTGCTTTCCCGCGCTTCTTGATATTGTGCAGGCACTCGAAGAAACCCAAATACAGCGGTAACTTCTCTTGTGATATACCCCGATGAGGACGCAACCAGGAACGCAACAGCGACCAGAACCCCTCCATTGTATTCACATGAATCTCATGAAAACCGTCGCCGTCCTCATCTCGTGCATATTCA
>NZ_LASA01000214.1 GCF_001562015.1 Endozoicomonas arenosclerae
TTGATCCTGTGCCTCGATAAGAATTGATCAGTGGAGACAGGTCGAGCTGGTCAACAACATCCACCACAAAGCGAGCCATATGACCTTCTGGAAGATAATCCTGGATGCTGGCAGGGAAAAGGTCGGGAGTGTTTCGGTCGACCGGTTTGAACTTCCACTTATTCATAGTGCTTTGAGTGTTACTGGTACTGGAATCAGGATTTTACCTGTTTTGCTGGTTAAGTCCGACAGGCTCCTAGCCACCTCATTCGCAGGTGGCTTTTTAGTTTTACACGCCAGTCTATTTCTATCCTGCATGGTCCTTTTGTATGATATTAAGTCGATCGAATTAATATACGATCTTCAATAATTGATGTACCTGTTATAAAAGGTTGTTCCTGAGCTGCCTGTACCGGAAAGCCGCCAATAACGAATAAAAAACGCAGGATGATGCTTTTATGTATGACTTTATCATTGTCGGTGCCGGTTCGGCTGGCTGCGTACTGGCCAATCGCCTCTCAGCCAACCCTGCTCATAAGGTGCTGCTGCTGGAAGCAGGGCCCCGTGACAATAACCCGGTGATCCATATGCCCGGCGGTGCTGCTGAAGCCATGAAGAGCAGCAAGCTGAACTGGAAAATGGAGTCTACCCGCCAGAAAAACATGGGTAACCGCAAGCTGTCTGTGCCCAGGGGTAAAACGCTGGGGGGCTCCAGTGCCGTCAATGGCATGGTATACATCCGTGGTCACGCATCTGATTATGATGACTGGGCAGAAGCAGGCAATGATGGATGGAGCTATAAAGACGTACTGCCTTACTTCAAGAAGAGTGAAAATAATTCACGTGGCGCCAACGAATTTCACGGTGACCAGGGCGAACTGCAGGTCAGTGATGCGGGCTCCAATCTACCGGCTTTTGATATTTTTGTTGAAGCCGGTAAAGAAATTGGCATCAAAGAATGTGAAGACTTTAATGGCGCTGATCAGGAAGGTATAGGCTTATATCAGACAACCATTCGAAAAGGTTTGAGGAGCAGTAGTGCTGCAGCTTTCCTGAAACCGGCTGAAAAGCGAAGTAATCTTACTGTTCGTACTGGCATTGAAGTCACACGGGTCATTTTGTCGGGCAAAAGAGTGACCGGCGTAGAAGTTCTGAGTGGGAAAAAGACGGAAGTCATCAACGCTTCTCGTGAAGTGATACTCAGTGCAGGGGCAATTAAAAGCCCGCATATTCTTCAGTTATCAGGCATTGGTCGTGAATCAGATCTGACTGAAGCCGGGGTAAGAACACTCCATGAGTTGCCTGGTGTGGGTTACAACCTGCAGGAACATCTGGATCTTCATATTAACTATGAAACAAAGCCAGAGATCAGCCTGAATGGTTTGGATTTCTTCCCCCATAACGCCAAAATCGGCCTGGAATGGTTGCTGACTAAAGACGGTATTGGGGCCTACAGTGGCATTGAAGGGGGAGCATTCCTGAAGAGTTCTCCGGAGTTGAGTCGCCCGGATATCCAGTTCCACTTTGTGCCCACTTACATGATCAGCCTGACCGACCCCTTGCCCAGAACCAAAGGGATCTCTATTCAGGGCTGCAATCTAAGACCTGAAAGTCGTGGCACCATTAAAGTAAAGTCAGCCAATCCACTGGATTATCCGGAAATAGATTTTAACCTGCTGGACAGTGAATACGACATGCAGGTATTACGAAAGGCTCTGGATATTACTTTTGATATGGCCGCTTCCAAAGCCTGGTCAAAGTATATAACCCGGCCTATTACTCCAAACCTTGAAAGTACTAATGAAGAGGTTCTAAGGGATGTAATTCGCCGCACGGCAGAAACGGTTTACCATCCTGTAGGCAGCTGCAAGATGGGGCAGGACGAGCTTTCTGTAGTTGATGAAACTTTGAAGGTTCGTGGTCTTGAAGGTATCAGAGTTTGTGATGCCTCCATTATTCCAAATCTGATCGGTGGGAATACCAATGCACCCACCATGATGATTGGTGAAAAGTGCGCTGACATGATTTTGGCCGAGGCTTCTTGAAAAGCTTGATGCAACGCGTTTGAGTGGGAGGGCTGTACCAGGTTTGCACCCGGTACAGCAGGGGAAGGGATTACGACTGTTGTTGGCCGCTGAAAATGTCTCGGTGGAGTTTCTTCAGCATGTTGATTTCTTGAGTCAGGTCAGTCACTTGTTCCTGCAGCTGTCCGTTTTGAGTCTCAAGTTCTCTTACGCGGGCTTCGGTAGCCATATCACGCTCTTTTTTCTTCTGTCGGCTCTTGGCAACAGCAACGTTGTTTCTGTCTCGTTTCTCACGATATTCATCACTGTTTTTGTCCAGAACCTTGGTTTTTCCCGCACGTACTTTACCAGGCGCTGGCTTCTGATCGTCATAGGTGCCGAGAGCAGTTATAAGTGCTCCTGGTCCAAAAGAGCCACTGTGGGAAAGACTTTCATCGCTGGTGCTGTAGCCATCTACACCTGAATCAGGCGAGCTAGGGGCTTCAGACTTGATAGAAACGAAATTTGGGAAACTATCTGGTCTAGGAAACTCAAAGGTCTCGTCTATATGATTTCCAGCAGACGTGGAACTCGCTACGTCTCTGTCGTAAACGCTTTGCTGGTAGCTACTATATCCTGAAGCAGGTGCAGCAGGCATCTGATTGTATTGATAGCAAGCTGTTGCGGTGTAGCCATAGCCGTAACCGTAATTACCATATGGTGCTTGCATAGGGTTAGTACCAGGAAAGGCGCCTCCCTGTCCGAACGCAAAAGGCTGACCAAACTGGCCATTCATTGAACTCATCTGATCCATGATATATATCTCCTTTATAAGGTTTTCTGATAGGTTCGAAGGCAGTCTAGTTGGTGATTTCGGACTTAGTGCATGACAAGGATGTTAGAATGGCTAACAAACTTACTGGACAGGTTTGAAAAGCTGTAAATACGCGGCATGGGGCACTTCAAAAGACAGCTGAATAGAGTTAATAGCCGGGTTAATCCGGTGCTGAATTGATCTTATTAATATGCAATAGAAGATATTTAGGCCTTTCAAGAGAAAGACCCAAATGATCACCAGAGACCCAGGAAGTATCCAGATGCATAGGTTAGGAAGCTATACAAAACTGTTTGGGCTGTTATTGAATCTGCTGAAGAAGTTGTAATGAATTCATCACTGCTTATTGGATTATCTATAGATCTTGTAGTGGATGCTGTATTTGGGGCTGGAACAGTGGGAGGAGCTAAAGTAGGGCACTGAATACCATCAAAAAATTCTCCGGGGATATCAGGCTGAGAGCAGGGAGCATTATCCGATAGCTGGCGTTCCTCATTGGCTTGCATGCAGACATTATCCAGACGTTCTTTTTTAACGCTGATTTCAAGAGCATTCTGCTGGTTGTTGGGTATTGATATGACCAGTTTGATAAAATCCTGATTGCTGCTTACATATTCTGCAGAAACAATGGTCAGGTTGCCTGCGAGCATTCTATTGACGGCCATGATTCGCTCATCGTTAAGTAATACGCGATCGGCCTGATCGGGTGCACGAGCTCGTAACAAATCAAATGCACCAATCTCCACGGTATTGTCCTCCTCATCATGAGTGAAAACGGCTAATGAATGTCGGTAATCGATCAGGCTTTCTACTGTTTTAATGTGGTCGTTGCGTTTGTAGATCATTTCGATTCGGCACTGACTGGGTTCAGTGGGTGTAGTGGTGGTCAGCTGACACGAACTGCGAGACTGGGCGGATCGACATGCAGGACTGAAAGCAATTTGTTGTAATTGTGCTCCCTGGAACTCGCGAACAGCAACACTGTACTTTCTTCCAAAAGTGCCTGTGGAAAATAATCTCTCACTGCTTTCCTGAGATAAATCAGAAGCTTCTTGTTGGGGAGCTTTGATCTCAAAATTGTTGATAATAAATTGTTCGTCTTCATCATTCCTTATATTAAGAGTATATTCAATGTCATCCGGATACCCTTCTTGCGGAGGGGTAACTGAGGACTTTGTCCAAGGTTTTTTCATTTCAGTTAATGTATTCTCTCCTCTGTTGAGACCTGAGATCAAATTGTATTGCCCTGTGTAAGACCGACTGTTAATAGCCTCACATTGAATCATTTGTGGTTGAGTCAATATGACTGAGCGATGCACGTCAGTAATTCGGAAGTTTCTAAAATCAAAAACAAGATCGTCCAGGTCTTCTTCGGAACAATAATCGACCAGGCTCCGTGTATGGCCTAATGAAAGAATCTGACCCTGAAAGTCTCTTGTAATGGTGAATGTTCTATTAAGAAACTGGTAGGACAGTGCGTTATCCTGAGAAAAGGCGTGAGTGCTGCTCAAAGTTAATAATAAATAAGCGCTCTTTTTGATGAATTCTTTTTTTAAAAAACTAATCATGCTTATGATTTACAACCTGTATGTATTAAGAGTTGCAAAGCTTAGTAGTTGATTATTTCTTTGGCTTAAGATTAATAAACGATTATCTGATAAAAAATGGTTTTTTAATGAGGGTTATTAAGAAGATTGAGC
>NZ_LASA01000215.1 GCF_001562015.1 Endozoicomonas arenosclerae
ATGAAAACATGATGACCCCTTACGAAAAGTTCCTGTCACTGAAGGAACCAGAACAGTACCTGAAAGAAGGGATTACACTGGACCAACTAAAGGACAAAGCGGAAGCCATGACCGATAATGAAGCGGCCAGAAAGCTGCAACAAGCCAGAGAAATCCTGTTTCAATTAGTTCATGAGCGACAAGCCGAGGGTTAGGTAGTAGTACCTGCCTTCAGGCTCATTTCAGGATTGGAAAATACTGATGAATGGGAGCACGGTGACCAGTTTGGTACTCGCTCCAAAAACCTGGGTCGCGCTGCAGGTGCCCAAAACCTGAGCATGCGTATGGTAGAACTTGAGCCTGGCAAGCAATCATCGCCATTGTTGTTTCACACCGAAGATGAAGAACACATTTTTCTGGTAGAAGGGGAAGCCACACTACTGGAAGGTGATGAGCGATCTCACTTGATTGCCGGTGATTATGCCTGCTTTCTAGCCGGAGAAGAAATTGGCCACGCTCTACTGAACCACAGTGAGTCCGTATGCCGTTTTCTGATGGTAAGTCAGAACAGTCAAAGCGATATTGTTGTTTATCCGGAACACAATCGTATGCTGGTCAAAGCCCTCGGACAGGTATTCAGTAACCAGCCCGAGGATGGATTTAACTGATCAGAAGTAGTAGTTAAATCGGGTACGGAAGGCAACGGTTTCCTCGTCGTTACCTTTCATACCATAAGCATTTTTGGTTTCTGAGTAGGACAGCGCAAAAGAAACTTCTGCATTGTTGAAACCAAGAATCGGCATAGTGTAAGTGGTGTAAACAATATAAGATTTTGCGTCGTGCGCTTTGGTCTTGAAATCATTTTTGGCAAAAGAAGTACCCAGACCAAAAGCATTCAGGTATTCAATATTGGTGTTAAATGTCTGGGCTTTCCAGGCTTCTTTTGCATCCTGATAGGCTGCACTGGTATGCCATTTCAAGTCACCAAAATTCAATGTAGTGGTAGCAGACAAACCATAGCGGTGAGAAAGATCATAAATTTCACCGGTTTCTTTATTGGTCACACTGACTGAATCTTTATTGGCTTCGTATTCACCACCAAAGCTGACGCTAACAAAACCGTCATCACTTAAATAATTAACAGCGGGTCGAATCATAAAGCTGTTGTTATCAGACTCAATGATTTTATTTCCATCATCCAGGTAATCCAGAGAGCCACTCAGAATACCGCTGGTATCACCATAAACAGTAGAAACTTCTGCCGTCCAGTTTCCGAACTCACCCACTACCCGAGCCTGACCGGCATCATCACTGCGGCCTCGCCCCTCTTTGGCCATGTAATAATAAACACCATCACCTATACCATCGGAGCCTGCTGCATAGAATACAGCAACGTCTTTACCCAGAGGGAACAGATCCATGGCTTCATAGCGACCAATCTGGAACATCCAGGCATCTTTCATACCAAAGCCAAAGTAAACGTCGTCCACTTCTACTTTGCCATCGGCACGAATCAAAGGCTGTGCTCTAGCGGTAACAAAAGCGCCATTATCTTGAGTATTCATCCAGGCGATGTCCAATAGAAAACGGGAATCATCACCCAGCTGAGTGCTGGTTTTATCGTCTCTGCCAATGCCTTTGTCGTTATTAATCACGTCAAAGTTCATTTCAGCATCACCACCAATGGTTAAATTACCATCAGAAGAAGTCCAGGCTGCCATAGCAGACGTAGAGGCCATTAATACAGCGGTGGCCAGAAGCGTCTTTTTCATTAGAAATCTCTTTTAAGGAGTTAACATCTACAAACTGATGTGTATTCAGTCTTTAAATCTTTTGATTAAAAGGCAGGCGAATTAAATCCCCGACACCTGCCGGCAATCATTGAATCAGCAAAAGATTGTGACCGAATAGTATTGGCAAGATGCCGGGTAGCCAATATCGAAAAAAAGCATCTATTGATTCAAATCATGTTTAATCGATCGACTTTTTTCATACCTTTATTGAAAACTCCGATCACCTTCACCGTTCAATTTGAATTCATAAAAAGATAAGGAATTATTGAGTTCATTCACCTCAGCTTCATCAATCATCCCTGAAAAAATAAGGTTATTTTCCGGGGAAAGAGCTTTACTATCGGCCTGATAAAATTCCATTGTCTGCACAGTATTAGAAGTTCTAGCACCAATGACTGAGAAGAAAGCCCAAACAACCACCATCTGGTACCTAGCGATGACATCGCCCTCTGAACTGATCGGAAAGCCACTACCTGACTCTGGATTTGAAGTACGTGAATGTCCTGAGAAGTTATTCGAGTACAACCGCTTCCTGTATGAATTCGTGGGCAAGCACTGGGAGTGGACCGACAAGCTGAGCTGGTCTGAGCAGCAGTGGCAGGAGTATGCAGAATCTGAAAACCTTAGAACCTGGGTACTCTATAAATCAGGCAGCCCCGCCGGATACTTTGAATTGCAAAAAAAACCGGAAAGTATTGTCGAGCTTGCTTATTTTGGACTTGCCAAACCTTTCATAGGGCAGGGATTAGGTGGAGGCTTCCTTAGCAAGGCGATAGAGGAAGCCTGGTACTGGGGCGCGAAGAAGGTTCAGGTCAATACCTGCTCACTGGATCACCCCAGTGCATTGGCTAATTATAAAGCTCGTGGATTCAAACTGGAGCATACCGTTGAGAAATCAGCTCACTCGTGAGAGTCAAAGCTGTCTTCATTCTCTTATTCCTCATCCTCTTCCGACTGGGTAGGTGGCTTATAATAATCCACTTCCCCAAGGTCATAGAAATACCAGACATCACCAAACTGCGTCTGTGGATAAACCCGTTCGTTAAAGATATATATCAGGTTATCCAGTACTCTTTTGTCCCTGATCAGATAAACAACCGGACTGGAATGCACCATAAAACTATAGAGATCCAGCCCGGTATTCGCCACTGAAAACACGACAGAGCCATTGTGATTTATAACCAGCCAGGCATGAGACGATAGTTGAGGCAAAGCTTCTGCCAGGGAAAACTCGACACTACTGTATGTCGACTGTCGGTAATTATGGGCCTTGACCCAGTTCTGAAGCTTGGAAAATACGGAATCTCCATAGCCTCTCAACTGCCTTGCCCTGAGCCAAACAGGAAGCGAAAACACAGCGGCAGACAATGGGTCCAGTGACCAATTAAGCAACAGACTTGTATTGGCAACACCAGCCTTTGTTTTAATTGCCTGAGATACAAACGCTTCCAGAACAGATTCACCGCCCGTGATTTCAACCATCTGGTTTTGATCAAGGGAAGGTCGCAAATCAATTTGCTGGCAAAATGATACGAGCCCGTTCAGACAGGCTATTGCTCCATCCAATAGCACTTGATTGGCCATGGCAAAATAGCCCAAAAAGGAGACAGCCCCGTAGAAAAGCTGATCTATGACTTCCAGACTGATTCTAACCGGATTGCAATGCCTTCTGGTTTTATCCGCGTTTTCATCAGGCAGCATATACCAATTGCCGGGGTCTTCCCCAACAGGATAAAGCTGGCGATTTCTGGGGGCCGGCAGAAAATGATTACAGGCACCTCCACATCCGTAAGGGCAGGTAATGGTCTCCCCTTGATTGAAATCCCCCATATCAATAACAGCATCATCCTTCTCTTGTTCCAGCTCTTCCTGCCTGACCTGCTTTTCTTCTGGGGTTCCGGGCTTACTCTTACCATCCTTCTCATCTGCCAGAACAACACCATTGCAAAGCATGGCCAGCAGCAATATCTGAAGTATCGTCTTCATAGCCGTATGAAATATTATTTTGATAGGAGATTAATCTTAGAAGGCTGAGCTGATTTCGCTAAGATCTTGCATTATCATCCGGAACTCTCCCCCAAGCTTCAGAGACAGCAACGTAATATGGCCAGGCCCCAGAAGAAGACTGATTCCTCAAAAACCCCTGAAGAAGCAATGGCTGCAGCCAAAGCCACTCAACGTCCGGGACAAACCAAAGAACAAACCCGACTGATCGCTCAGGGCATTCAAAAAGGCATTGAGCATTACAAAAAGCAGCAGAAGGCCAAAGCACGGGAACTCGACAAAAACCTGAAGAAGGTTAAAAGGCAGGCTGAGACCTCTTCGCAAGAAGCCGAAACGATTACCGAGGAAGTTATCCACTATAAACAGCACTGGCTTCCCTGGCTTTTGCTGGGCCTTAGCTGGGTTGCTTTTGTGCTGTATTTGATAACGTCTGGGGCCTGAAACTCCAGACAGATCGCATCTTTTAGAAAACCCTGTCCACCAGCAAAGCGCAGAGTGCGGTAATGATGACAATACCTGCCAGGTTCAGAATCAGGCCACTTCGAACCATCTGACGAATAGACAGCATACCGGAGCCAAACACAATAGCATTGGGCGGAGTAGCCACTGGCAACATAAAGGCACAGCTTGCAGCAATGGCCGCCGGAATGGCCAGGACTTCCGGGTCCAGCCCCAGTGATACCGCCAGCGCCCCCAAAGGCGGCAGGAAGGCAGCAGTTGTAGCGGTATTACTGGTAATTTCGGTCAGGAAAATAATGACGGCGACCACCAGCGCAATCGCAGCAATGGTGGGTAGCCCGTCCAATACCTGGAAATTGCTGGCAATCCATTCGGCCAATCCGGTTTTACGAATAATGGCGGCCAGACTCAAACCACCACCAAAGAGCAGCAACACATCCCAGGGGAGCCTGCGAATATCTTTCCAGTTCAGGAGAAAATCAAGCTTTTCTCCCCATCGAATAGGGATGACAAACATCAGTAAACCACCCGTAAGAGCAATGGCTGTATCGGTTAACTGAACCCCTGGCAAAAAGCCTGATAGCCAGGGTCTGAAGATCCAGCCCAATGCAGTAAGGGTAAAGATCACTGCCACCCATTTCTCTGCCCGACCTAGCGACCCCATTGAAGCTAACTGCTCTTTCAGAGATTGCCGAACAGATGCACTTTCTCCGGGACGGAGTTTGTAACCACCCGAGCTCAGCCACCAGCCTGTCACCAGAAGCATCAGTAAGGTCGCCGGAAAGCCAATCATCATCCATTGGGCAAAACCAATTTCAATCCCGTACTGTTCACTGAGAAATGCCGCCAACAAAGCATTGGGAGGCGTGCCAATTAAAGTGCCAAAACCACCGATAGAGGCGCCATAGGCTATAGCCAGAAGCAGAGCTGAAGGAAAGTTACCATGGGAACCTCGTTCCTCTTTCATCATGGCAATCACAGACATGCCTATCGGCAGCATCATAATGGCCGTAGCGGTATTGGATACCCACATACTGATAAAAGCAGTGGCCAGCATGAATCCAATGACCTGTCTGCGCTCTCCGGTGCCGGAAGCCAGCATGGTTAGCAATGCAATACGGCGGTGAAGATTCCAGCGCTCCATGGCCAGACCCAGCATAAATCCACCCATAAACAGATAAATGACCGGATGGGCGTAGGCCGAAGCGGCTTTATCCAGAGAAACCAGCCCTACCATTGGAGCCAGAAGCAGGGGCATCAAAGCCGTAATGGGTATGGGGAGAATCTCCAGAGACCAGAAAACGGCCATCATCATGGCCAGCCCCGCACACTGCCAGGCGGCAACAGGCATGCTCTCAGGAGCGGGTAATAGCAGTGTCATCACAAACAGGGCAATCCCTGCAATCAGCCCCAGTAGCCAGATATAGGGATTGGCCCCGGCTTCCAGCTCTGGTGAAGTGGACGGTTCGCTCATGGTCTGTTCCTGAGAAGTCTTCTGTTTATAAGTCGGTCACTTCCCTGAATTATTCACAAGTCCTCTGTCAAAATGCGAAAGTACAATCACACTGTGATTTGGTAAACGGTCATTCTAACCAGTTGCATTTTCAGCAAAACCCCCCTCTTTCTTCTACGATCAGCTCATCAGAAACAAATATAACCCTGTACTTACAGCAATGGACTCCGGTTTACAGTGAAATACTTTGCTATCAAGGCAGCTTTCTTTATCCGTGTCTTATCGATACTGGTTGCATCAACGGCTGTATCTATCCCTGAGGCAAAGGCAGCGGACAGACCTCCCTGCGAGAAACGGTATTGCAGCAAGCACACAAAAAATCTCATGGAACCAGATGGCAGTGGGGGTTATTACTGTCTGCAGTGTATGCAGGACATGATTAATCAGATGGAGGATGAGGAGGAGTCAAAGTTAGCACAACAGCATCCCGCTGAAACGACTCCCATGGAAGTCGACCCTAGCAGCCTGTCGGACTTGAACCCATAAACGCAGTTCAAGTAATTTCAGACTCTGACTATTCCGGAGAGAACTTATAAAACCCTCTCCGGCGCATTACATTTTCAACTTGTCCTTATGATTTTTCTCACTCTTGGCCTCAGATCAGCCCAATAGTGCCACAGATAAGTCGCCAACAAGACCAGTTCCAACCACTGCTCTTCATTCACTTGTTTCAGGCTGAACATCCGCCTCAAGTTATACGC
>NZ_LASA01000216.1 GCF_001562015.1 Endozoicomonas arenosclerae
ACAAGAATATCTCTGTCTGTCAGGCTGTGAATCGTCCTTGCCTTGGCGGGTTATGTCTGAGCTGGCACAGTGTGGGCATTTCACCCCGTCAGGCCAGCGAATCTGGCGTATCTGTTCAAAGCACTTGGCGTTGTCGAGGAGGTCATAAAGTTTCATGACACTTTTGTACAAGAAAACGTCTTCTATTCATAGTCAAATAACTCGTCCTCAACCAGCTCCCCAGAATCCATTAAGAGCCTTGCCTTTTTATATGCCAGGCCAGTACCAGACCGGAAATATCTCGCTGATAACGAGATAAATGTCGATTTTTAAATGCTTTCTCAACTTTATCTATTCCAAGGTCATCAGCTACTGCAGCAGTCATCATTTCCATGACTTTTTTTCCATCGCGGGTCCGTGCAAGGGGGACTCTTCGAGTCAATTGAGAAAAGGCTTCACCCAATTCCGGGCGTTTTTGTGACTCTACGGCATTCTGCAGTGATTTTAGAAGCGCTTTCTGGAGTTGTGGTGAGAAGCTCTTATCAGAGCCTGGCCAGAATTCTTTCTTGCGTTCGGTGAAGACTGATGAAAAAACCCAGATGGCCTGATGAAATTGTGTCTGGTTATCTTCATGAGTAAGTTCAAAGGGTATATCGACATCGTCGGCTCTCTGACCAAAGGCTGTGAGAACAAAGTTATTGAGATTCTTGGTGGTATCCAGATGGCTCAACATGTCAATGACACGTCCAGGAGACACCAGATGATTACCGGGTCTGACGGCAACTTGAGTTAAAAGCCAGACAGCAGGTAAAAACTGGGTTTGTTCTGTAAGGCTAATAAAGGATTCCATGTCCTCCTGGTTTTTTAAACGAGCAGGGTTGATACTGAAATCCTGATATTGAGCTAATACCTCAAAAAAATCATCGATATAATCCTTATAATCCCTGTACACATAATCAATGACTGTTTGCACACCCTTAGGATCATTGAGCAGCATTTTGGCGTAAATCAAAGTCATCAACAAATTACACTGAAGAGCTGGCTTTAGCTTTGAGAACTGTTCACTCCTGTTAATGCATTTAACAAGAGACTGATCCAGGTTTTCGATGACAACGCGAACCTTGTAAGCTCTCATGTCTTCCCGTCGCTGTTGAAATTGCTCAGGTGTTTCACCAGGTTGCTGATTAAGTTGTAAAAATGGCGTCATTTCCTGAATGATTCTCTCGGCAAAAGCTTTACTGGAGAGAGTCGCCGCAGGAGGGCGAGAGAGTTTGGGGGATACTTCAGTACTTTCTGTAGCACGATGACTGACCTGAGTGCCGGTGTCCTCTTCGTAATGCCTGTCATGGTCAGGAGAGGACGGTGGAACATTATCATCCAAAGACTTTTGTTTTACTTCATCATCCGAAGAACTCTCTTCAGCAATGGACTGTGGATTTTTGGGTTGGGAGTCATCTGAACCTGAAATCATAATAAATGGCTGTTTAAAGTACCTGACAATTAAATCGGCCATTGGATGCATTGGTTTACTGGAAGAAGAAAGCGCTCCAGCGGGTAGGGAATTTTTTTCTCTCTTTGATAAAAATCAGCAAGGTCTTCAAGGGCATGAGTTTTAAGGCGGCTCGAGCTTTCTGGAAGCCCAGACCATAGACCGGGTCATCACTGCTCTCGATGGCCATTCTGCGGAACTCGGCATCTTTAGTGTCCTGATTTTTCAGCCAGATATACTCCATCATGACACACATGCCTTCTTCGACTTCCAGAGGGAGGTCCCGGTAATTGTTATAAAAGAACCAAGCGTGGGTCAGTTCGTGGATGGCCACTGTTCGAAAGTGCTCTTCGGGAAGGTGTTTTTGTATCAGGATATCATTGAATTCTCTGGCTATTACCTGACCACTGGCCGCTGTGGTTGTGCTCCAGCGAGCCAGACCCAGTATGGGTCGTTCATTATGGAAATTATGACGACTGGCTTCTCTGAGCTCATCTCGGCCACACAGTGTTAGTGGTGTACTGGATTTATGAAGTTTCAGACCAACAGAGGCTAGTGCAGACCGCATTTGTTCCATTAACCTGTCGCCCTGTTCCTGTGTATCCACCCCTCTGAGATTACATAGGTTGCATATCACCAGGCCGTCTGGGAAGGACATGCCGCCATCAGTGATATTCTTGCAGACGATCCGGTGACAGCTGGAACAATTCGTATAATCCTGGTGAGTGTCGCAGAAAACATTCCCCCAGAAGTCCATTAAATAATGTTCAGCCAACGGTCTTCGGCAGACAGCGCAGAGTGGATGGTTCTGCTTTTGATAGCAGTCCAGATGCCATGGCATGCCATCGTTCTCAATGAACTTGTTCTTTATGGTCTTCCTACAGCCCGGGCATTTAAGGCAGCGGGGGTGGAAAGGGCGCCCATTGAAGCCAATAAAAGTCTTGTTCAGAAGAGGTTTTTTGCAGGTGCGGCAGTTGAAACAGTGCAGATGCCAATGGCTGCCGAGGGCTTCCAACCCATTGCCATAAATCGGTTTGCGACAGCTCTTGCAGAAATTCATGTCCTTCCCTGGCCATGTGATGCTCACTCAATAACTTTAGCAGGAGGCCATTTACAGGGCTTCGTCCAGAGTGAATTCTGAAATATCTTCGCTATAAAAGCCTAATGATTCAGCAGGTGATTGCTGAGGCTTGGGATGACTTGGCTGCCTTGGAGGAAGTCTTAATGTTCCATCTCCGAATAAGGTGAGTGGATACGTTCCAATAGTGTCTCTGTCTTCATTGACGACGAGACATAGAAAGTCAAAAAGTTTAACACTTAGCCAGCCAACATCATTCAGCTGCTCCGGCTTGCCCAGGTCAATGACTTTCTTAAACAATGTATGAGATTCACACAGATACGTTGAAAGGAGGCTTGATCGGCGATAGGCATCGCCAACTGTTTTTGAGGCTTTATCCGGAACAGTGCTTCGCAGGTAGGCGTAGTAAGGAATATCATTCTGTGGAGCAATGACCGCAAGTGTTCTGCTGTAGGGGGCAAACAGTAGTGCTGCGCCAGAGCTCTCGGTATTCAGACGGCCTGATGCTGCACTGGATAAGACCAATAGCTGGTGATTGGCTTTAGATTTTTTCATCAGGAAGGCAGGGTCGGGCTTTATGCCCATATCAAAATCACCCTCAGCATTTAATGGATGACCTGTGCCGAAAACATGAAACGCAGTGAAATAATCTTTCTGACTGAGTCTGTTCATGAAGTCAGTAAGAGTATCGACTGAAACTGCTTCACCCGCTGTAATTAGACTTGCAGCTTCTTTCTCCAGTTTCTGCATGTGTCCGGCAAGAGATTGAATGTAGCGAATTCGGCTACAGATTTCCGGGCTTTTACAGGTCTTTTTGTACGAGCGATAGAGGTGGTTCCGTGAAAAGTAGTTTCTTAGAAGATGATTTTCATAACTGTCTTTATCTATCTGCAGTTCTTTTAAGTAGGGAGCCATGGAAGGGTCGATGCGGCTGATCCAGAATCGGGAAGTATAAATAATTGATTTTTTCTTGATGTCGCTGCTTAACATCAGGTCTGGAGTACTGAAATAATAAAAGGGAAATCGACCTACCAGCACCAGAGCCTGCATCTTCTCTTTTTCATAGAGTGAATCGATTTGTATATGGAACTCTTCAGCCGTTGCAAAAGTTGAGCCTTGTTGTAACTCAAGATGAACGGTCCAGCCTTCTTTCTCAAGATCCGTCTGATAAATATCAATGCTGCTCTTTATTTCGTAGTAGCGAGTTTGCTCAATCATTACCACCACTTTCTGACCGTTCTCAGCTGGGGAGTGCTGCGCCAGTGGTTTGGCAATAGCCATTGGCTGTATAACCAATAGCAGCATACTGAATAGAAAATAACCGGACGCTAAGACTTTCTGATTCATGCAGGATACTCCATGAAGCAATAGGTTATTGTTAACATCGTCTGTCATGGAAGTCCCTGGTCCACACATCTAGCCGGATAGCAAATCAGTTAAAATATAGATCTCAATAAATGAATGTAAATTCTTTGTATTCTTTAGTGCTCTGGCGGAACAATGGGATATAAGGCGGTTTAATTATTAAATCCAATAAGATCAACAGGTTGTAAGCGACTGAGTGTGATAGAGCAATAAGCTCCATCACTATGGTTATTTCAACTAGTCAGTCAGTGTTAAAGAAAATGTGCTTCTGTCATCTTCTTCAATCTTCGAGCTTCTGTGTGGTAATACTGGCTGGTCGTGTTGATGGAGTCGTGCCCCGCAAAAATAGCCAGATCCTCAATATCCATCAGTTGTGCCAGATGTGTAAGGGCAGTGTGCCTCATGGCGTGAAACGGCATCGATAAGAACCGTTCAGCCATCTGATTATTCTCTGCCTGCAAGGCACAATAACGCATAAAATTTTGCCACCAGAACCTCAGTCCTCTGGAAGAGAGTCCCGCCAGTTTACCGTTCACTCTCCTTGTTCTGGGCGCCAGTGGAAAGTCATCACCCAAAAGTCCTTCGTATTGGTAGCTGGCTCTGAAGGCTTTGATTTCATTGACCAGTTTTTGATTAAGGGGGACTTGTCTTCGCTTACGTCCCTTACCAAGAATGCTTAGAAAGTAGCCGCCATCATTATCAGGGTGGATATCGTTGCAGCTATGCCCTGTTAACTCTGACTCACGAAGTCCGAGACTGTAACCGAGCATAATAATGTAGCGGGTTCGTGCTGCTTCATAGTCTGAATAGGATGAATCTTCTGCCTGAAGATCAAGGCAATGCAATAAATGACGCCATTCCTCTTCATGAAAGAAGCGAATCACAGTGTTGCCTCGAGACTGCTTTTCACCAGATCGAATCAATGAGACGGCAGGGTTTCCCAGTGTGTAGCGATTTTTCTCCAGAAACGAAAAGAAAGAAGAGAGTACGTCAATGACCTGATCTGTACTTTTACCTGGACGTATGGAACCTTTGAATAAAATTCTGTCAGGTTGACCGGGTAAAACCCCTTTCTTTAACCAGCGATCTGGCAGGTTCTGGATATGGTGAAGGTACATCTGTAGATGCTTTAGCCTTACTTCCTTATAGCCTGAACTCATATCTTGGTAGAGCCAGGCAGTAAAGCGAAGAATCTCTCTCTCATAACGTCTTAATGTTTCGCTTGAGCGAGCCGCAGACTTGTTTAGAAATAAGGTCAATATTTCGCTGTCATTAGCTGCACCCGACATATCATGGGATGAAACAATGTCATCCTCTTTGATCGGGAATTGCAATAACTCTGAGAGAGCAGGGAGGCTCATGAGCGAGCCTCGTTATTCTGCTCAATGGTTAGCTTAAGTGCATCGTTGTAGCCCTTAAGGCGCTCAACTTCTCGTTCCAGTTCTTTGCTTGAGTCGAGTTGGATCTGTAGAGACTTGTTGATGTCTTCCAGAGCTTTTTGGTTTTTGACAGCCTCTGCTAGCAAATTCTCACCATGCTTGGCTTTTTGCTCAATGCTCAGTAAATGTCTTACTGCTTCAGTTATGCTGTCGATGGGCTGGTTCAGAAGAAGAGCCAGTTCTTTAATAGCCTGGGAGTGGGGTTCTGATTCTTTCGCTTCAGCTTTATACCGATTTCTATCTTCACAGGCCTCCAGATGAGCTTTGGATTTGGCTTCCAGGCGATATTGAACCTCATTACGCTCTTTCTCGGCGGCAAGCTCGGCGTCTTTTTGCTTTTGCAATTTTGATTCAATATCTGTCCTTAATCTGCGCTCACTGTCTACTGTTTTGATCCAATGGTTGATCTGCCCCTGATACTGATTATCCAGCTTTGTTTCCAGAGAGGAGAGGGCGTGGCTGTGTTCTTCCTTGCTTGCAGCAAGAGTTTCTTCCAGCTTTATATTGGATTGTGAAGCTGCATTAAACTGTTCCTTGAGTTGAACGATCTCTTTATCAGCATCTACCTGATACTGAAGTTGTTTCTCGTTGGCTTCTTTTAACTGCTGGTTTTCGGTTTCTACAGCTTCCAGTTGCTGCTTCAAACTCAGTTGTTCTTCGGACAGTCGATGAACGATTTGTTGTAGCTCATCAATCTCCTGGTTGGCCTGGTCTTCAAAGTCACGCTGACTCGCTGTGGCATCGTGCTTCCATTGCAATAAAGAGCGCTTCAGGACCCGAACAAGGTCTGCTGGCAGCTCATCATCGACTTCTTTTTCTGCATCATCAAGAAAGCGCCATTCGTTGTAGTAGGGCAGAACAGTCTGTTTCCCCATTTTTGCGAGGCGAGCCAGTTTATCCGCATTAATCCTTTCTCCCTTGGCTTTCAGGTCGTCCAGAACTCTGAAAACCAGTTCTCTACGCTGAATTTCCTTCTGATTCTCTGCAGTCGCCTTGTTTTCCATGATTCTGACTCTAAGATGAACTATTAATACCAGTATTATAATACTGGTATTAATAGTATTAAAGTTATTCTTTTACTACCGGTAACTGAACTTACCGGTAGTAAATAAGAGTATTTTGCTAAATAAGGAAAGATCTGCTTTGAATAAAATTGCGTACAAAATAATGCAGTCGAAAGACACTCGATGAGGACAAAAAATGGACAGAAGACGGTTTATGCAGCTTGGGCTGGCCTGCGGACTGATTCCTTTGGTGTCGCTGGACTCAAAGGCGGCTCCGGCTCCCACTGGAGAGGTTCAGGAAGATGAACCTCAGGCGCAGGGACTGAACTATGTAAAGAAGGCTTCTGATGCCAGTAAGAATTCAAAATATGTGGCTGGAAGCACCTGTCAAAACTGCATGTTCTTTCAAGCAGATAAAAACAATGGCTGCACTCTGTTTGGTGGCCGCAAGGTAGAGGAGGGGGGCTGGTGTGTTGCCTGGGCACCAAAGCCTAAATAACAGCAGGTTTGAGTTGGCTTCATCTTAAGGAAGGTAAATGGGCTATGGAGCTTGGGACCGTTCTGTATCTTGTTTGCCTTTACCCATCTATGGCTCAGTATGTAGTTTCTAGCTTCCCTTTATTCTCATTGAACTTTAATGCGAAATATTGCTCTATTCCCAAAAGTGAAAGTTGCTGACCGGTAGTATGGGTCTTCCTTCTATTGAGCTTAAAGAATGATTAGCTAGTCACAGAATGAACTACCCCGCAGCAAGCTGCGGGGTATCCTCAGTGCAACTTGAGTGGTCAGTCCATAAACAGACTGATTTGGTTCGGACTTATTTCCTTCCGGTGTAGCTGCTTGTACTCCGCATTGCCTTGGTTTTTGACATAATTTGCAATTACATCTTCATTACCATGCTGGCCGACAGTATTCATAAAATATCCTG
This sequence comes from Endozoicomonas arenosclerae, assembly GCF_001562015.1. Lineage (GTDB taxonomy): Bacteria > Pseudomonadota > Gammaproteobacteria > Pseudomonadales > Endozoicomonadaceae > Endozoicomonas_A > Endozoicomonas_A arenosclerae. The sequence goes on from NZ_LASA01000216.1 coordinate 7,283, forward strand.
AACTCCAGAATGCTCCACCCCATAACTTTTGCTTAACTTCAGGGTTTTTCTTGAAAACTTCACGTGCCGTGATGCTCTTTACTTTCTGAGCGATCGACTTCGGACTCATGGTCGGTACCGACTGTATAAGAA
>NZ_LASA01000068.1 GCF_001562015.1 Endozoicomonas arenosclerae
TCAAGAAAAACCCTGAAGTTAAGCAAAAGTTATGGGGTGGAGCATTCTGGAGTTCAGGATATTTTATGAATACTGTCGGCCAGCATGGTAATGAAGATGTAATTGCAAATTATGTCAAAAACCAAGGCAATGCGGAGTACAAGCAGCTACACCGGAAGGAAATAAGTCCGAACCAAATCAGTCTGTTTATGGACTGACCACTCAAGTTGCACTGAGGATACCCCGCAGCTTGCTGCGGGGTAGTTCATTGCTCTTTGATACGAGGGTTGTTGCAACACCCTTTTCAGTCGAACCCCGAAAAACAGCCAGGCCCCAACACAGGGAACCGATGCGACTAAAAATGCTAAAGCAATGACCAATACCTGAAGAAAGACATCGCCAGACACTGTTGTATAGGCCGCCACAGCACCCGTAGCCATTATCCATGCCTTTGGGTTGACCCATTGAAACAGTGCTGACTGCAAGAAGGTCAATGGCTTGGACTGGCTACCCTGTAAATTCGATGGCTCTGACTTAGCAATGAGCCAGGCGAGATACAAAAGGTAAGCCACCCCAAGCACTTTGATGACATCGTGGAGAACCGGAAAAAGATCAAAAACAGCACCCAGTCCCAGCCCAACAAACAGAACCATTAGAGGGAAGCCGAGACAGATGCCTAAAAAGTGAGGCATGCTCTGACGGGTACCGTAATTCATACCTGATGTCATGATCATCACATTATTGGGCCCTGGTGTAACCGTGCTTGAAAAAGCAAAAGCCAGCAGAGGCCACAAAACAATACTCAACTCGCCCGTCACGTTGAACCTCCCGGCAGAGTTATTTGCCCACGCATATAAAGGACTGCATTTCCACGAATCAGTACTCTGCTGTCTTGCCACTCACATTCCAGATAACCTTTTCTTTGGGAAATCTGCTCAGCGGTGAGCACTTTCTTATCTAACTGTTCAGACCAGTAGGGGGCCAGCATGGTATGAGCGGAGCCTGTTACCGGGTCTTCTTTTATGGCCACTTCAGGGCCACCAAACCAGCGAGAGACAAAGTCCACTCCGGCTCTTTCAGAGCGAGCAGAAATGACTACACCACGAACCCGACTGTTTTCAAGAACAGTAAAATCAAGATCCAGCTGTGACACTGTCTGCTCATCGGGAGCAACAATGAGCAGGTCATCCCTGTTAAATCTTGAGTCGACAGGCTGGAAAGGCAGTTCTTTTGCCACTTCCTCTGGAACGGGCTCCTGCGTGAAAGAAGCCGCAGGAAAATCCAACTCAATTAAATCGTCTATAAATCGAACTTTTAAAACACCGGACAGGCTTTCAAATGAAAGCTCTTCAGAGCGATCACCCAGCTCATGGCGAATGATATAGCTGGCTGCCACTGTCGCATGACCACAGAGGCTGACTTCTGTCCCCGGAGTAAACCAGCGAATATGGTAATGACCCTGGGCACCACGAATAAAAGCAGTCTCTGAAAGGTTATTTTCCAGAGCAATGCTTTGCATCAGCTCTTCTGAAAGGTCTTCCTCAACAGGACAAATCGCTGCAGGATTGCCACCAAACAATTGTTGAGTAAAAGCATCTACCTGATAAATCGGAAGCTGTTTCATGGTGACAATTCTCCAGATGTGTCATCAAAAACAATTTGAACTCTTTTATTTTGTTTTCCTTTGCTCTCAACTTTGGCCACCCTGACTCGACCTATTTCGCCAGTCCTGACTACATGGGTACCGCCGCAAGGCTGGAAGTCTGTTTCGTGTACTCTAATCATCCTGAGCAGGCCAGTTCCCCTTGGGGGCTGAACGGACATGGTCTTCACGAGCTCAGGCTGGTCATCCAGAATGCTTTCATCCAGCAGTTCAACGGTGACAGGAAGATCTCTCTCAATCAGACTGTTCAAGGAATCAGTTAGTTCCTGCTTATCAGGCAATCCATTCTGAAGGCAGAAGTCCAGCCTTCCCTTTTGATCCGTCATCCCTCCCCCCGTCACACTCTCGGGAATCACAGCACACAAAAGATGTAAGCAAGTGTGCATCCGCATATGGGCATATCTTCTGTCCCAATCCAGCTGCAATGTGACCCTATCAGCCGACTTCAGAGAGACTGACGCCTCTTCAAAAAAATGAAGCACTCGACCTGACTCCCTGCAGCGACGGGTATCCATTATTTTTAGTGTCTCGCCACTTTCAGTCATCAGATAACCTGTATCACCCGGCTGCCCACCTCCCGTGGGATAGAAAATCGTATCCACTAGAACCAGTTGATTCTCCGAAACCTCCACTACGGCGGTCTGAAGTGTTTTCAAATAGGGATCAAGATTATAGGACTGGCTGGTATTGGACATGGAATTGTCACCATACAATTTTATTTTTATATGAATTACTGAGTTGATTGCAGTCTAGATGCTGCCTAAACTGGTGAAAATATTTTTATTGTCACCATGACAATCTAAAAACAATGACAATCATGACAAACTGGATCCCTAAGCTGGATCGTTTTTCAGGTCCCAAATACAAGGCTCTTGCAGACGCGATTGAAGTCGCCATAACCGAAGGTGAACTCAACAGTGGCGACAGACTCCCGACGCACCGCTCACTGGCGGATAAACTGGGCGTCACGATAGGTACCATTACCCGAGGTTATGCTGAGGCTGAACGTCGAAGACTGGTCACTGCCAGAGTGGGCAGTGGTACATTTATCCTGGGCAAGGTGTGGGAAAAAAGAGACTTCACCATACCAGAGCCCCAGGAGACAGACTTCATCGACCTGAGCCTGAGCCTGCCCGTTCCAGCCCGCAGAGAGCAAATTCTGGCCAAAAGTTTATCTTCCATTGCAGAAGAATGGGGCCGCCTTTCACCTTTGCTGGATTACCACCCGGAAACAGGGATTGCCAGACACCGTGAGGCCATGGCTCGCTGGATGCGCTATCACGGCATGGAGGCCGATCCGGACAACATCCTGATCACATCAGGGGGGCAACAAGCCAATATGCTCACCCTTCAGGGGCTTTTGAGACCTGGTGATATTATTGCTTCAGAGAATTTGACCTATAGAGGCTTTACTAATGCCGCCCGCCAATGGCAGCTTCGTCATATGGGCTTAGCCATGGATAAGCATGGTCTAACCCCGGAAGCTCTGGAGCAATGCTGCAAACAATTCAGCCCCCGTCTTCTTTATCTGACGCCTAATCTGCAGAACCCTACTGCAGCAGTCATGCCACTGGAGCGACGACAGGAAATTCTGGAGGTTGCCGGCCATCATAATGTTGTGATTCTAGAAGACGACGTTCAGTTTATTCCGCCTGAAAACAGACTTCCTTCTCTCTACAGCCTGGCACCTGATCGGGTGGTTTATACCTCCAGCTTTTCAAAATCATTGGCTGGCGGGCTGAGAGTGGGTTTCATCTGCAGCCCGGATGATCTGAACCAGAAAATCAGGGTGGCCATGCGTAATAACTGCTGGAGCTCTCCGCCATTGATGTCAGAGGTGGCTACTGAATGGATTGACTCAGGAGAAGCCTGGCAACTGACTGCATGGCAACGGGAAGAAATACTGCATCGCCAGAAAATTCTGGAAGAAACGCTTGGCCATCTTGATATTCAGTCTCAGCCCTACAGTTTTCATGCCTGGTTAAAACTGCCTGAGCCCTGGCGAGCCGAAACTTTTGTACAACAGCTGGAAAGTAAAAATGTTAAAGTGCTGCATTCTGAAGTGTTTGCAGTGGGCAGCTCACCAGCACCACAGGCAGTGAGAATCTGCATCAGCAGTCCATCTACAAGAGACCGGCTCAGACAGGGCCTGGAAATCATCAGCGACATGCTGGCCTCTGATCCCAATCCGATATTAAGACCCATAGTCTTTTAAGTGGTTTTTAAATGAAACAACTACACGCTTCCCTGTTGAATGCTTCACTGGCTCTGGCAGGATGGTTGATTTGTCTGGTAACCCAATCAACTCTGGCTGTTTTTGCTGCCGCCATCATTGTCGCCATTCATCTGTATTTCTTCGGCTCCTGGAAAAAGGAACGGGAGATTCTCGCTATCACCCTGATTCTTGGCAGCGCTCTGGACAGTGTCATGAGTAATATGGGCGTTCTTCACTTTCTAGGAGAAAGCCGCATTCTTCCTCCCTGGTTAGCTTGCGTGTGGGTTATGCTGGGTATCACGATTCGTCATAGCCTTAGCTGGGCAGGAAAGAACAGGCTGGCAGGTAACTTATTAATTGTCGTATTAGCGGCCGCGCATTATTTGGCATTGATACAATTCTCCGATATTTCAGTGACTATGCCGCTGTGGCAAGCCATTATGATTCTTTCTATTTCAGCAACAATTCTCATCAACATTATCCTTACATTTTCTGCTGTTTGGTTAGAAAAATACCGAAGACAGAACCCGGAATAATTATCAGTTAATGTTTGGGTTCAGCGTAAGATTGAGCCCAAGCCTTGATTCATTCATTAATTAAACAGCCATGGGCGAAGAAAAAGAATGCACTAAACAAGGGCACTGCTGGTGAAGTTTACATAAAACTATCATTTTCCCTACATAAAATATTGCAAGATGCAGTCATTTCTGTGTAGCCTGACAGCATTGTCAGGTGATGGGCGCAAGATTTTTTTAGCGCACGAACAATAACAAAGGAACGTATTTGATGACCGTCTCAGCATCCCCTGTTAATGCCGGTGACTTTCTGAATCAAAAGGCAGTTGATATCAAGTCCTGGTATGAATCCGACATTCAACCTATAGAAGGCCTGAATGTTCGAAAAATGCCGGCCCGTGCTGAACCTCTTAACTTTATCCCGAGCAGTGGTAAGGCAAAGAACAAGGCTCGCTTCGAGCTAATCGTCAGTAAAAACTTCAAACTCTGGTCCATCAATCTTGAAATGAGTTTCTTCTGCCAACCCTGGTTAAGCAATGATGGTATTGCCAACCCTCCCGGCTTGTTATTCTCGGTCATAGACGATGAAGAAAAAGCCCACCCAGTTGAATACCTTCCAGTTGTTTTTGACCATGAAGAAGATGAAATGAATGCCCCTCAATGGTTCAGTTTCTGGATCCAGAAGATGCTTAAGAGGCCTTCTATCAAGATTGTTTTTGCCTATAAACAACTAATTTCTTCTGAACTGGATGATTAAGTCGTCTTGAAAAGTCGAGACAACCTTTTGAACAGCTTAAGGATGAAAGGTCATTCAAGATAGAACCTATATCCATCGTCCCTCATACCCAGCAAGTCCCCTCTATGAAGCGGAGCCTTTTCTGTAACTGGATTATTACCAGAAACAGGCTCCTCGTTTTTCTAGTGGAATAGAGCCCCCCCAGAGCATACAATAAATTCATGACACCTTTGAGCACTGATGTAAAACTCATTTTCTGCCTGACAATAAAATGATCTGGCATGAAGCTCAATATAAGGAAAAAAGCATGTGGAAGACATTCACAATTGTTATTGGCCTTTCTCTCTCACTTTCTTCGATTGCAGAATTCAGTCAATCGCCCTATCGCTGGATTGCAGTTTTCAACCCTGACTTTGTAGAAAGTTGTAATGACGAATATCTTTTTGAAAAGCTGAATGACCTGGCCTCAGCAAATCTATCTTTGATCCGCCCTTTCAATAACTGTGGAATTATTTTAGTGTCTGATAAACCATTAGATATTAAAGCCTTGGAGAAGAACCCATCGATTCGATACATCGAACAGGATGGAGTTAACCAGCCTCTTCCGGTTCCCCCACCCATTGAATAATAAATCTTTCATAAAAGTCTGATAATAATTTAAGCATACTGCTTATACTGACTTTTATAAAAATCGTTGAAATATAAGTATCACTATAAAAACAAACCAATATACGACTATGTAACCATTAATAATAATGATATTTAAAATTCATCCTTCCATCTTGATTCCATTAAATCGCCAACAGATGCACAAAAAATGCAAACGCAATTAAAAATCATTTGAATTTCACCCACTCATGCTGATTTAATTTATTCTCTCTCAATATCCAGCTTTGGTTTTGAGAGGTTATTCGATAAATGCTGAATCCCAGCATCTTATGGATAAACAATACCCTCAAACACGGAAAACCCTTTCGAACCTGCAGGGTGTTAAATACGGATATCAATAAAAATAATGAAAACAAAAAAACAAGCACTATCAAAACTGGCGGGCTCAATATTGCTATCAACAGTAACCACTGTTGCTATAGCAAATGAGGTGGATAATTTATCAAACAGCACAAACCGTTTGATTATCAAATACGCATCGCCAATGAGCGCAATGGCTGTTTCTTCTGATCCAGTTATTGCGAATATCACGGGGCAACAGTTACTGAATGTTCGATCTCTGACTAATGGCGCCAGCGTCGTTGATCTGGGAGAGCTCAAGTCACTGGATGACATGCAGGCATTGGCGGCAGAAATTGCTCAGCAATCCAATGTTCTTTACGCAGAGCCTGATTACATGATGTACCCCATGGCTACGCCTAACGATACTCGCTACAACGAGCAATGGCACTATTTCGAATCAGCCGGCGGTATTAACCTGCCTGCGGCCTGGGATATCACGACGGGCTCTCCCAGCGTCACTGTGGCTGTTATCGATACCGGTATTCGCGCCCACGCTGACCTGGCACCCAACCTGGTTTCCGGTTACGACTTTATCACCGACACGAATGTTTCTCAGGATGGAAACGGTCGGGACAGTGATGCATCCGATCCGGGTGACTGGACACCTGCCGGTGCCTGCGGAAATGGCTACCCACCCTCAACAACCAGCAGCAGCTGGCACGGAACACACGTTGCCGGCACCATTTCTGCTGCCAGTAATAACGGCACTGGTATTGCCGGCGTCAGCTGGAATACCAAAATCCAGCCTATTCGTGTCCTGGGACGCTGTGGTGGTTACACTTCCGACATCGTCGACGGCATGCGCTGGGCTGCTGGTCTTTCAGTCTCTGGCGTTCCTACCAACCCCACTCCTGCCAAAGTACTTAACCTGAGTCTGGGTGGTGGTTCTCCATGTAGCCAAACCTATACTGATGCAATTAATAGCGTCAGGGCAGCAGGTGCAACCATTGTTGTTGCTGCCGGTAACAGTAATCAAAATGCTTCCGGCTTCTCACCCGCCAGTTGTGACGGGGTCATTACCGTTGCTTCCAACAAGCGCGACGGTGGCCGTGCATATTATTCCAACTACGGAAGCGTTGTTGATGTCACTGCACCTGGCGGTGAAACCCAGAACCCTGCCAACGGTATTCTTTCCACGCTTAACAGTGGTTCCCAGTCTCCTGGCAATGACAGTTATGCCTTTTACCAGGGCACCAGTATGGCTGCACCTCACGTAGCCGGTGTGGCTGCATTGATGTACTCGGTTAAGTCCGATCTGACCCCTGATCAGGTTGAGACCACTATTGAGAACACAGCCAGAGCCTTCCCTTCTGTGAGCACACGTCAATGTTCCACCAGCAACTGTGGAGCAGGTATTGTTGATGCTCATGCTGCTCTTGAAGCGGTAAACGGCGGTGGCACAACACCTCCTCCATCAGGTAATGCTCTGGAAAAAGGTGTGGCTAAATCCGGCCTGAGTGGGAATTCTGGCCAGGAACTGGAGTACACCTTTGAAGTACCAGCCGGTGCTACTAACCTGTCGTTCAATATGTCAGGTGGCACAGGTGATGCTGATCTCTATGTTCGCCGTGGCAGCAAGCCTACCACCAGCAGCTACGACTGCCGTCCATACCGTTCCGGTAACAGTGAAAGCTGCTCATTCAGCTCTCCTGGTTCCGGCACATGGTACGTTATGCTGAGAGGCTACAGCGCCTTCTCTGGCGTATCACTGGTAGCTGATTACACTGCTTCCAGCGGTGGTGGATCTTCCGATGAGTTCTCAAACACCACACCTGTGGCCATCCCTGATAACAACACTACCGGTATCACCAGCACTGTGAACAGCACTCGCAGCGGTGACTCAGGTACTGTGACTGTCAGCGTGAACATTACCCACACTTACCGTGGTGATCTGAAGATTCAGCTGGTTGCCCCCAATGGTCAAACCAGTGTTCTGAAGAATGTCAGCAATGACGGCACTGATAACCTGGTGACCAGTTACCAGGTCAATATGTCGGGCGTTGAATCCCAGGGCACCTGGAGCCTGAAGGTCAGCGACCACTACAGAAGGGACACCGGCACCCTGAACAGCTGGAGCATCAAGTTCTGATACTGATGCAGCAGGAGCCCTCGTGGCTCCTGTCTCTCCTACTTGCTTCTACTTCTGTTAGTGCTAGAGTGCATAGCTTTCCTCTATTCCCCTCTTGAGCACTTCAATGACTTCTGTAGACATTGCCAACATCAAGCTGACTGAATACAGCCATGGCGCAGGTTGCGGCTGCAAGATATCTCCCGAAATTCTCGATGGCATCCTGAAAACCAATCTTCAATTGCCTGATTTCCCCAGTCTGGTTGTGGGCAACTCCAGTAAGGATGACGCCGCAGTGTTTGATATAGGCAATGGTGAAGGCGTTGTCAGCACCACCGACTTTTTCATGCCGATCGTGGACGATCCCTTCGATTTCGGCCGAATTGCTGCCACTAACGCAATCAGCGATATCTATGCCATGGGTGGTAAACCCATGATGGCCATTGCCATTCTTGGCTGGCCCGTGAATATTCTGCCGCCTGAAATAGCTGCAAAAGTGGTGGATGGTGGCCGTCAGGCCTGTGCTGATGCGGGTATCCCATTGGCAGGAGGGCACAGTATTGATGCTCCCGAACCTATTTTCGGACTGGCTGTAACCGGTAGAGTACCGCTAGAAAAGTTAAAGCGTAATGATCAGGCTCGAGCGGGCAGCAAACTCTATCTCACAAAACCCCTGGGAGTTGGGATTCTCACTACCGCCCAGAAGAAAAAACTGTTGCAGGAAGAACACAGTCATCTGGCTCGTGACGCCATGTGTACTCTTAACAAAATCGGTGCAGAACTGGCCGAACTGCCTGGTATCAGCGCAATTACCGATATCACCGGCTTTGGTCTGCTTGGCCACTTGATTGAAGTTTGCGAAGGCAGTGGTGTCACCGCCAGGCTTTCCATGGAAAAACTGCCTCTTCTGCCTCATGTCCAGCATTATCAGGAGCTGGGCTGTATTCCCGGGGGCACCCATCGCAACTTTGACAGCTACGGTCACAAAGCAGGTTCCATCACTGAACAGCAGAAACAGATTCTCTGTGACCCTCAGACCAGTGGCGGCCTTCTGGTAGCCGTTGACCCGGACTCCGAGCAGGACTTTCTCAAGGTCACTCAAGACCATGGACTGGCTCTGGAAGCTATTGGCACACTTGAGGAAGGACAAGAAGGAGCTCTAGTTACTGTTAACTGAAGAATAATGGTGCTTCAGGAAGGGTCAGCTATCAAAGAGTCTGAGTGAGTCTATAGAACCCCAGAAATTGCTCCTGCATTTCTGGGATACATTACATCCATGTAAATAAAAAAGCCCGACAGTGTCGGGCTTAAAAAGCGCATCAGATTGGGCGGTTACCGTATTCGCTCGAAGGCTTTTTGGGCGGATCCGCAGTAACGTTTGATGGAACTTCTTCTATTTCGCCGCCAGATTTGAGAAAGGCCTGAATCTGAGCATCAAGACTTTCTCTGAGTTTCTTCCGGGACTCTACAGTACGTTGATCGGCTGGTTCGTCTCGACTCCCCAGAAAACCGATATCAACCCCATCAAAACCAGCAGCAGCTTTTTTCGGCGTTTTCCGTGCCATAGCTCTTTCCTCTTGGATACTGGTCAGTGGAGCAATCTATGCTCCAACCCATTGATTTATGACTTTAGTTCCGATTTTTTTTAGTTATAGTCCAGCGCTGTAAAAACGCCAGTCGGTTTGAGTCCTCCATTGATATTCTTGTTATTAATCAGCCCTGAGCGGCTGAACACTTTCTTGTCACCATTGGGGACAAAAAATTCATATAAAAAGCCAATAAAATTATAATTACCTATATAGCTGACCTTGTAAAGTCACAATAAGACGCCTGCTTCCCCCATGCTCCCTGTGCTCTCCAAGCCATATGCCTTGCCAGGTACCCAGATTGAAACGTCCCTCCGAAACAGGAATCGTCACACTGACACCCCACAGGCTGGACTTAACGTGAGCCGGCATGTCATCAGGCCCCTCAAGAACATGGCGATAGTAGTCGGCATTATCCGGAATAGCTTGAAGGGAAAATGTTTCCATATCGTGACGTACATCCGGGTCTGCATTCTCATTCAATGTCAGGGAAGCCGAAGTATGTTGAATAAAAACATGAGCCAACCCCATCTGATAATTGGAGAGCTCTGTCAATTGCGACTCAACCTCATCCGTAATCAAATGAAAGCCTCTTCGCTTGGGTGACAGCTGAATCTTTTTCTGAAACCAGCTCATAAAGTCTTCTCCTGCTTTGCCGAACTGCCTTGAGCAGCTGAGTCAGTTTTTTAATAGCTTAACAGGCAAACGGAATGTACTTTAAATACCCAGTCACGCTCTTCCTCAGTTTTTTTCTTACTATTCCCGCCCACTCAACAGAAGATCTCAATCACTTTGGTTGTGATTTTATGGATATGCAGTCTTTCTATATGGATGAACTCGGTATTACCGGCGTCAGTATTCAATATCTCACCAAAAGAATGGATAGACCGGGATTGAAAGGCTATGCCAGAAAACTGGGAGCAAGGAAATATCTGATAGCACTGGCTGAAGGTCTGGAGCCCAGTGAAATAAGAGTCACTATGGCCCACGAACTGGTACATGTTCGCCAGCTCGAAGAAGGCTCAATAGAAAAGAAAGAGTTTGAAAAGCATTACCTGGACCGGAGCTTTGAAGATGAAGCCTTCCGGCTCAGCCTGCCACTGGCTGCCCGGTTTTACACTGAGCATCAATGTGATGAGCCTGACAAACCTCTCGAGTAAAACCAAAAAGCCCTAAACCAGTAAATGTATTATATTGTGTACATTACCGCACAATTGAGTACTTCAAATGAGCAGCACAATGACTGTAAGGCTCGAGGAGAGCTTAAAAGATCGACTGGAAAAGCTCGCAGAGGCTACCCAGCGCTCCAAGTCTTTTCTTGCCGCTGAGGCTATTCGTGAGTTTGTTGAGCTTAACGAATGGCAGATAGAGGAACTAAAGGCAGCAATCAGAGAAGCTGATTCAGAGGATTTTGCCAGCAACCAGGACGTTGACAACGTAATGGAGCGCTGGAGAAATTCTGGTGGAAATTAAATGGCTAAAAAAAGCCCTTTTAAATCTTGAGGCAGAAGCCGAGTTCATTGCCCAAGAAAATCCCCAAGCCGCTAAAACAACAGTTGAAACTATTTTTCATTCAGTAACTTTACTTGCAAACAACCCTGCTCAAGGCAGACCAGGACGTATTGCAGGAATCAGAGAGCTTGTGGTTCCTGGGACCCGGTACATAATCCCATATAGAGTGAACATCAGAAAAAACAGAATTGAAGTTCTACGAGTCTTCCATACTTCTCGAAAGCCACCCACCCACTGGTAACAGAGAATAAAGCCTGAAAAATATGACTTTATTCTCTGAAGCAAAACGACTCCTCTGAATCAATCACTCCAGTGCTGACTGCGCTCAACAGCTTTTTTCCAGCCTTTATAGAGCTCTGAACGTTTTTCGTCCGCCATTTCAGGTTCAAACTGTTTATCAACCTGAACCAGTTTTGACAGCTCTTCTGTACTTTCCCAGAAGCCAACAGCCAGACCAGCCAGATAGGCTGCACCAGCAGCAGTGGATTCAATCAGCTCAGGTCTGGAAACGGTCACACCCAGAATGTCGGACTGGAACTGCATCAGGAAATCATTAGCCACAGCACCACCATCGACTTTCAGCTGACTGAGCTTGATACCGGAATCCTGCTCCATGGCATCAATCAAATCACGGGATTGATAAGCAATGGCTTCCAGAGTGGCACGTACAATGTGATTTCGATTGGCACCACGAGTTAATCCGAAAATAGCACCACGAGCGTATGGGTCCCAATATGGAGCACCCAGTCCAACAAAAGCTGGCACTACATAAACACCATTGGTGTCTTCTACTTTGCTGGCAAAGTAAGCTGTATCTGCTGCATCCCTTACCAGACCCAGTTCATCTCTAAGCCATTGGACAGAAGCACCTCCCATGAAAACAGAACCTTCCAGGGCATAGTTCACCTGACCATTCAGGCTGTAGGCAATAGTCGTAAGCAATCCATGGGTAGACTTTACAGGTTTATCACCCGTATTTTTCAACAGGAAGCAGCCCGTGCCATAAGTATTCTTGGCCATGCCCTCCTCCAGACACATCTGCCCGAACAGAGCAGCCTGCTGGTCACCGGCAATACCGGCAACGGGGATATCGCTTTTGCCTACACGGGTATGTCCATACACTTCTGAAGAGCTTTTCACTTCAGGCAACATGCTGCGGGGAATGCCCAGCTTTTCCAGAATGACGTCGTCCCAGTCCAGGTTATGAATATCAAACAACATAGTGCGGGAAGCGTTGGAAGCATCAGTGACATGCACTCTGCCATCGGTGAGCTTCCAGGTCAGCCAGGTATCAATGGTTCCGAATAACAGTTCGCCACGCTCTGCCTGCTCTCGAGCCCCTTCAACATTGTCGAGAATCCACTTCACCTTGGTTCCGGAGAAATAGGCGTCAAGAACCAGTCCGGTCTTGTCACGAATGCGATCTTCGAAACCTTCTTTTCTTAACTGTTCACAGATCTCTGTCGTACGACGGCACTGCCAGACAATAGCGTTGTAGACCGGCCTGCCAGTCTCTTTATTCCAAACGACTGTTGTCTCACGCTGATTGGTTATGCCAATAGCCTTGATTTCTTTGGAAGAGATCCCTGTCTTGGCCAGCACTTCCGTTAATACCGCTCGTTGAGTCGCCCAGATCTCCATAGGATCATGCTCAACCCAACCCGGCTCTGGATAATGCTGGGTGAATTCCCTCTGCGTCACTCCGGCAATCTGACTTTTTCGGTCAAACAGAATTGCCCGGCTACTGGTTGTCCCCTGGTCAATGGATAGAACGTAGCTCATTTGCATCACGCCTTATGTTTTTCACCTCACCATGGCTCTGAAAAATGCGACAGCCAGGCTGAGGGGCTACTTAAACGAACAGCCATCTGTTAAAAGCTATTCCGTTTATGAGCGTAAATTAGTGTTTTTTCATCAATAGTTAGTCATCAGGGTATTTTTAATCACACAAGATCACAATACCGGACAGGTACGTATAGCTATTAAGACAACTGCTAAAAGCTCATTTAGAGAGTTACTGATAGAAAAACAAAGCACTTGTCAGGTACCATTTCTATTAACTGCTTATTGAGTAACCTGAATGGCTTCATCCCTTCACGCAGGACTGAGGAATCTTAAAATCCTCAACATTATAAGATTGATTATCCTGCTGACAGAAGCCGGGCTGCTGGCAGTCGCTGACTGGTATTTTGGTATCAAACCAGTCTGGCCTCCCGTTCTATTCGCTTTTTTCCTGACAGCCATTCTCATCATTTACACCGGGCTGAGATATCAGCATCAGACCAGCATTTCTTCCAGAGTCCTGTTTACTCAATTACTCTGTGACACTCTGCTGCAAACGACGCTGCTCTATTGGAGTGGGGGTGTTATGAACCCACTGATATCAGCCTATCTGCTAACCGTTGCAATCAGCGCCACACTTTTGCCACTGAAGCGACGATGGATGATTACCACTCTGACCATCGTCTGCTACACACTGCTTCAAAACTGGTATCAGCCACTCCAGTTTGAAAACACCTCGAATCACAGCATGACGGCTCATGGAATGATGGGCTCAATGATGATGCTTCACCTGGCCGGCATGTGGCTTGTTTATTCGCTCAGTGCCTGCCTGATCACGGGTCTGGTGGCCAGTATGGCAGACAGAATCAGAACTCATCGCGCAGAAATAGCCGTCAGCCGGGAAAATCAACTTCGCAGCGAACGCATTTTGAGTGTCGCCACCATGGCAGCCAGTGCAGCTCATGATCTGGGAACAACTTTATCAACGATGAGCGTCGTATTGGGTGAAATGGCAGATGATCACAAGGGAAATGCTGAACTCAAGGACGATATTGCCCTGCTTCGCTCTCAGATTGAGATATGCCGAAGCCGTCTGGCTGGTTTGGTAGCCACCAGCCAGGAGCAGAAACCTGTAGTTCAGAATGCCCACGAGTTTGGTCTTCAGGTGCTTGATGAATGGCAACTGCTCAGACCGGGCATAGAGATTGGTTTTCACTGCACCGCTTCACAGCCTCTCAATGTGGAAGCTGACTCTTCGTTGAAAGCCGCTCTGATTAATCTTCTTAACAATGCTGCAGACGCCAGCCCAAATCATGTAGAGCTGGAACTGACCCATGAAGAAGACATGGTCCTGTTCAAAATCAGGGATCAAGGCGCAGGCTTTGTGCCAGATATTTCTGAAAGACCTGGTTATACCACGATCTCTACCAAGGAAGAGGGCTTTGGGCTTGGCCTGCAACTGAGCGCAGCCAGCATAGAAAAGCTGAACGGCATTGTGAGACTATATAACGCCTATACAGGAAACAATCCGGAGCCTTGCGGTGCTATTACCGAAATAAGGCTGCCCAAATATTAGAATGAATGATTCAGTACCCACAGCCAGTAATCATCACCCGAAAATTCTGCTTGTCGATGATGACCAGACCTTTTGTCAGGTTCTGGCCAGAGCCTTCAGAAGAAGAGACCTTGACGTCAGGGTCGCACATTCTGCCGAACAGGGTGAGGACATTTTAAACCAATTCCAGCCAGACCTGGCCGTGATTGATTTAAAAATGTCGGGCGCCAGTGGCCTGACTCTGATTCCTCACCTGCTGAACAGCAATCCAAAAGTACGCATTCTGGTTTTGACAGGATACGCCAGCATCGCCACAGCCGTTGAGGCCATACGACTGGGTGCCACCAACTACCTGTGCAAACCAGCGGACGCAGAACAGATTCTTGCAGCATTATTCTCCCAGCCAGAAATCCCCCACGAAGTTCCGGTACCGGAAAAGCCCATCTCCCTGGAAAGGCTGGAGTATGAACACATACAAAGAATACTGCTGGAAAACGAGGGTAATATCAGTGAGACAGCCCGGCAGTTAAATATGCACCGCCGGACCTTGCAGAGAAAGCTGGGAAAGAACCCGGTAAAAGCTTAAGAACTCGTCTGAAGAAAACCTCTCAAAGCCCGTTCGGGCTGAGCCTGTCGAAGCCCAATAACACCCCCCTTCGACAAGCTCAGGGTGAACGGACCCCGTGTATAACTCGGGAAGTTAACCCTAAGAGCTTTCCAAAGCCTTCTCTCCTCTTCCTTCATTGAGGCCTAGCAACCAATCTACAGCAAAAAACAGCAGCATGGCGGCGCCCGATAATGGGAATAGAACGCCTGTAGCCAATGTCAGAATGACAACCACTTTCTCTCCACCAGACCTGGCAGAGAGAGGCTGTTTTGGTGGTGGATTCAAGATGGTGTCTGTAGTCGCAGTCCGTCTTTTCCACCAGAGAATAGTGCCGGTAATGGACAATAAAATCACACCGACGCATACCAGAATCGCCAGCACCAGATTCCACCAGCCCGCATCCCCTTTATGCAGAGCCACTCCAGCCGCCATAGCTTTGGCCGCCAGGTTGTAATCCTTCCAGCCAACATCCACCAGTACATCGCCTGAATATTGATCCAGATGCACTGTTCGGTCACCCAACGGATTATTGATGTCACCATACATAGTGACAGACATAATCGAATAGACGCCCAACTCATCCCTTGGCAAAGCTATTCGAAAAGACTGACTGAAGGCTCCTTCCTGAGTCTGTTTGAAACCCAGCCCATGAGCTGTTGAAAACACCTGATCCAGAGTTATAGAGCGACCACCATTCCCACTCAATTCGGAAACAGGCATTGGCGTCAGTTCCAGATTCCAGGGCACTTCATTTAACGTTTCGGTATTGAGGTCAGCATGGGTTTTAACTGCGGGTGTTTCCTCCGCGCTGGATTGCCAGAAGCCAGCACTTTCTTCAGCCGGAAATGAATTATATGGCTGAACCAGTTTCGCTCCCCAAATACCGGTCCACGACATACCGGTGATAAGAAAAAACAATAAAAATATACTGAGATAAAAACCGATTGAAGAATGGATATCTTTCCAAACGCCACGTTTGCCTTCGCTGACTGCTTTTCTCCAGGTGGAAGGCCTGATGAATTTTGGTAACAGGAGGGTTCTGGCGGCAGCCCCCGTTTTGGGCCAGTGAAGGTAAAGCCCGGTAATTAACAACAAGATTCCGAGCCCTGCTGCCACTTCAATAAAAGCGTCACCCGTTTTTCCCAATAGCAATGTTCCGTGGATCTCGTCACTGATGCTGTACCAGCGATCGGCATTGCTGAAATCTCCCAGAACCTCTCCCGTATAAGGATTAATAAACACCAGAAGTGTATTACCTTCAGACCCTACCACTTTAAACTGAGCTGACTGAGTTTCATAAACCGGCGAATCGTACTCTGCAACGGTATAGTCAGGGTAAGCTTTGCTGACGATCGCCCTCTGCTGTTCCAGTAAAAGCGGTTTATCCTGAAGCTCTGTAGCAGTCACTATTGTTAATTCTTCACCGTATTGCCAGTTATCAACCCAGGGAGCAGCCAGCATAACTAAGCCGGTAATACAGAGCATCAGCAAAAAGGGAATTACGTAGAGTCCGGCAAAAAAATGCCAGCGCCATATTGAGAGGTAAAATTTTTTGTTCATCGAGCACTTGGATTGAATCATCTTCTGATACGAAAATCATAAAGTGCCTGACTGACTTGGGAAGGTGACAAAGTGTCGCAGGAAAGGCCGCTCTGATTTCGGTTCAGTCATCCTGGGCTTTTCGTTAAACTCTTTCCCTGTTGAAGGGGGAAGTGTTGAATGGTTCTTAACTGGGTCAGTGTACTCACACTGGTTGGATGTTCTCAGGGAATTCTGCTGGCAGCCGTGCTGATGACGCTGCCATCCGGCAATTTGAGAGCCAATCGGATACTGGCAGCTATCGTTGCGGTACAAACAGCGACACTGGGCGTTTTTTTCCTCGTATACACTCCTGTTGATCAACCCTATCCTTTCTTTGTATTTCGCCTGGCCACAATCCATTTTCTCACGGGGCCACTCCTCTACTTTTACATACGATACCTGGTTAAGCCCGATAATCCGCTTGTCTGGCGAGACTGTTTGCACCTGCTTCCCTTCCTGCTGGCCTTTATCTCAACTTTTTTGATGGCAGGCCCGGAACAGTTTCAACACGCCCCTTTCGAGCAGTTAACTCACGACATCAAAATAGAACTGGCACTTCGAAGCCTGATAGGTGATCTGGTCCTGCTGACGTATGCCGCTGTTTCTCTGATAAAACTCAGACAACACCGGAAAAGCATTGAGCAGCAATTCTCCTCTCTGGAGAAAGTCACTCTTCAATGGCTACAGGTCCTCGTACTTATTTGTGTGATGGGAGCTTCGCTGAGTTTAATGTTTGAACTGGTCGGTGTTTTGTTTGGCATTTTCCTTCCTGAAGTCAGAGTAGTAGCTGTCGTCTACCGTGTAATACTGCTTTACGGCATCGGTTTTATGGGTATGAGACAACCTCTGATTTTTGAGGCCGGAAGCCGGTCAACACTCAATAGTCCACCTGAATCTGAGAGCAATAAAACAAAATACCAACGCTCAGGGCTGACTGAACAAGATGTACAGCGCTTATGGCAAAAGCTTGAATCGCATATGGCCACCGTTAAAAGCTATCGAACCCAAGGATTGAAAGTGGGTGATCTGGCGGCTGAATTGGGCATGCGAGAGAACTATCTCAGTCAGGTCATCAACAGTTGCGCCAGGAAAAACTTTTTTGAGTTCATCAATGAATACCGGCTCAACGAAGCCCGAAGCCTCCTGATTGAAGCTCCGGAAAAACCCATTTCAGAAGTAGCCCTTGAGGTCGGTTTTGCCAGTCAGAATGCTTTTAACAACCAATTCAAAAAGCATCTTCAGCAAACACCCAGCAGTTTCAGAAAGAATTACAGTGAAAATTAAAAGCTATACTTTTCAATGAGTTAAAATTTTTAACGTCACCGCGTGGAAGCAGTGAAATACTGGATTTCACGCTTGCTGGCGGTCTGGCCCAGCATTTTCCATCATCCACCATGCCCAATAAAAAAAGGGGGCTTGCCCCCAAACAAAAAAGTCATGGACACCCAAAATGAAAAAGTTTGTTCCAGTATTAGCATTACCTCTGGCCGTAGTCGTTGGTGCTCTTGGATATACGGCATGGGATAAAGTAGAAAGAATTGTTGACCTGATGACAGGTGTTGGGGAACTTGGAACACTGGCCGATGGCAGCGGCCAGGCCAACATCAAACTGAAAGAAGGCATTACAGTACCAGCCCGCAAGGGTAACCAGCCACTGGCGTCTAATCCGTTACCGCCACTGCCTATGGAAGATCATCCTTACATGCTGGATGAATACAATAGTGCTGGTGTACATGGCGACAGTTACAACTCCAGTGTTTCGTCTTTACCAGGACCCTTCGGTCAAAACCCTGCAACGACCTATCAACCCGCTTTGCCAGGTGATGATCTGGCCATGTGTACTCCACTGCTGAGAAACCTTGATGACTTGATGGCATCTGTCTGCATTGCCATCAGTGGGCCCAGTCAATTAGTACTGTTCGACCCCAAAGATAACTTCAACGTTCTGGCCCAGACCGATATTCCTGAACGTAAAAGCCTGACAGATCCTGCAGGAGGCTGGTATACCCGCATGGATAATCAGGGAAGACCTGTGGTGGCCACTCCAGATCAGGATGTGCGGGTCTATGAAACAGTAAAAAAGGATCAACAATATAGCTGGCAGATCGCTGAAACCTGGGATCTCAAGGAACACCTTCCTGAAGGGGTATCACCACTGGACGTTATTCCAGACTGGCAGGGTAATTACTGGTTTATGACCGGCTATGGCCATGTGGGTTATATCAACCGGAAAACAGGGGGTGTAAATGTCATCCAGCTGGGTGGTGAGAAGGACAAGTTTGGAACAGCCATGGCTGTTACCCGTGACGCATCCTTTATTTTAAGTACCCGCTCGCTTTATCGGCTTGAAGTAGATAAGGACAGTAAAGTTAACATTCGCTGGCAATACGACTACGGTCAATCATCTACCACTAACGGAGACCTGACAGCTCCTACCCTTTTTGATGAGGGGCGTTTGATTGCTTTTGGACTTAACGACGGCCGAGAACAAGGGCGCACCGTTGTCCTGAAAACCACAGGGGAATCCATCGATAATCGGGTTGTTTGCCAGCAACCCATGTTCAAACCGGGAAAAAGCTTTCTGGATAACACCATGGTGGGCTACGACAAGAGCCTTGTTGTTCAGAACAACTTTGGCGGTGTTTTCTATGAACTGGTCGAATACGAGCCAGGTCTGGCCCGTGTTGATGTCCGCGTGGATTACAGTGGCTGCGATACTGTCTGGGAAGATTACACCGTTTCTTCTCAAACACCTCCCCGACTCTCAACCGGTGACGGCCATGTTTATCAGTATTCCAGAAAGATGGGAACGCCGGATGATGTTCATGCCTGGTATCTGAGCGCCCATGATTTCGAAACCGGAAAAGTCAGCTCTGAATTGTTTGTAGCCAGTGGTGAGCGGGCTGACAATCCAATGCTGTCCATCGACTTTATGCCTGGCAATGTCATGGTCAGCGGGGTTCGCAACGGTATCCTGGTACTGAGCGATAACGAGACGGCCCAGTGAGAGGTTCAGCAATGAAAACTATACGCTTTTGTATTGGCTGCCTCCTCATGCTGGCCCTATCTGCGCAAGCATCAAATCGCCCAAACATTATTCTGATTCTGGCGGACGACCTGGGAGTGGAGAACCTGGGTGTTTACGGTGGCGAGTCCTACAAAACGCCCAATCTGGATCAATTGGCCCATGAAGGCATGCGGTTTGAAAGGTTTCACAGTAATCCATTGTGCACTCCGTCACGGGTAAAACTGATGACAGGCAAGTACAACTTCCGTAATTATCAGGACTTTATGGTGCTGCCCAAAGGAGAAACCACCTTTGGTCATGCCATGACAGAGCTTGGCTATCGAACCCTGATCGCTGGTAAATGGCAGTTGCACAGCAGTGGTTTTGAAGAACAGAAGGGAATGCTCCCGGAAGAATCAGGGTTTGAAGATTACCGTCTGTGGCAGGTAAAACGTGAGGATCGAGGTTCGCGTTACTGGGGCCCTACTCTGGTCACTAATGGTCAACCTGAAACTTTTCCGGAGGATCACTTCGGACCTGATCTGATAAACGACTATGTACTGAATTACATAACAGAGCATCAAAATGAGCCATTCTTCATCTACTATCCGATGATTTTGCCTCATGATCCTTTTGTTTCTACGCCTGACCACCCGGATGCTGACAGCAAGGAAGAAAAGTATGCAGCCATGATGTCATACATGGACAAGCTGGTAGGAAAAGTGAAAGCCAAACTGATAGAACAGGGTCTGGCCGATAATACTGTACTGCTTTTCCTAGGCGATAATGGCACCAGCTATCGCATCAGCTCGATGCGTAATGGCGTCAACATCAATGGCGGCAAGGGTCAGACCACTAACAACGGCACTCATGTTCCTTTCATTGCCTGGTGGCAGGGTACTATTGGCTCGGACAGCGTCAATCATGAGCTAATCAATCTCAACGACTTTTTTCCTACCTTGCTTGAACTTGCGGGAGGTAAATCCAAAACTGATCTTAAGCTGGATGGCACCAGTCTGGCACCCCTCTTTTATGGCCAGCCAAGCCTTGGACGACAGAGTGTTTTTATTCACTATGACCCCAAAGCCTATCTGTTTAAATCGGCTCGCTATGCCTTCAATGAAGACTGGAAGCTTTACGAAGATGGACGATTCTTCCACACAACCAGTGACCCACAGGAAAATAACGATCTTAGCCTGGCAGTAATGGATGATACCCAACAGGCTGCTCATGATTTATTGCAATCTCGTCTGGCAAGTATGGGAGGAGAACCTGTCAGCGGCTTTTACTCGCTCCCAGCCAAAATAATAACCCGTGCATTCCAACTGGGCGCAGTGATTCTGGTGCTGATTCTGGGTGTCATGACATGGCGCCGTTTCCGGAATAAACGAAAATCAGCCAACAGGACAGGTTAGGCCAGTGCCTGACTCAAATAATCAACCATAGCCCTGACTTTAGGTGTGGCTCCCCGGTGACTTGGATAAATGGCGTACAAGTTCACCGGTTCAAACTGCCAGCTTTCCAACACCCGAATCAATTGACCCGATTCGAGCAAATCTGTTGCCATGTAGTCAGGCAGTTCAGTGATTCCAACACCATTGGAAGATAATTGCTTCAATACTAAAAAGTCATCCGCTCTTACCAACGGTTTGAATGCCAGCTTCACTTCAGAACCCCCAGAAATTAAAGACCAGACGGGTTTTCTTTCCTTGGCACTCATCAACAGCAGAGGATGCTCAAGCAAATCCCCCGGTTGATTGATCTCTTTGTTTTGATACTCAGGCGAGGCGTACAGACTCAAAGTGATCTCAAGCAGTTTTTTGGCTATTAAACCCGAATCCGATAACTCCCCTACCCGAATCACCAGATCAAAACCTTCCTCAATGATATCCACACGACGGTTTGCCAATGTTATATCCAGTTCAATCTCCGGGTATTGCTGACAGAATATCGTGAGTAAAGGCGTCAACAGAGCTTGTCCGACGCCGACCGAAACACAAAGCCTTAGTCGACCCTGAGGCTTTTCCAGTAAGGTTTCCACCGCTGTTTCAGCGGAGATCACTTCTTCCTTTATCCGCTGGCAATAGCGGTAATACTGCCGCCCTACTTCAGTCAGGTTCTGGGTTCGAGTGGACCGTTCAAGCAGGCGAACACCCAGATACTGCTCCAGTCTCGTTATCTTCCGGCTGATATTCGACTTGGGCGTACCCAGCACTTCAGCAGCAGAAGTAAAACTCCCCTGCTCCACAACAGTGGCAAACACCAGCATGTCATTTAGGTCATTCAAAACAATCTGCCCTGCCTACTCTTTTTGTTATCAAATATTGAACAATATTATCAATGAAAGCATATATATCAATTTAATTGAACGATCTAATCTATAGCCATGGTTGAAAAGAAACTAACAAAAAGGAAACGAGCTATGGATATTCTTACTCTTGATCAACTTCCCCAGGGCGGCTTTGCAGGACTGAAAGAAAAGCGGGTTGTCACAGATGAGCGCTTGTTCGGCGACAGAAAACACCCTGCAGCCAGCAACGGCCTTGGCAACTTTGTATACCTCGCTGACGCCAATTTCCTGCCTCATGGCGAAACCGGTATGCATCCTCACAAAGAGATTGATGTAATCAGCATCATGGCCAAAGGGCGGGTCACTCATGGAGGTTCGCTGGAACACGGACAAGGGCTGGACGAAGGTGATGCACAGGTTCAACGAGCCGGTGGTGAAGGCTTCAGCCATAACGAAGCCAATCCGGACAACGAACCCAATCAGTTGATTCAAATCTGGGTACTGCCTGAAAATGAAGGTGAACCTGCAGGCTATAAGGTTTATCAGCCTGAATCCGGCGAGCGCATCCGTATTTACGGAGGCAAAAAAGATCAGGACGCTACCTTTGACAGTCATACCGTGATCGAAATGCTTCAGGCAGAAAAAGGACAACAAACGCAGCACACTGGAGAAGTTCTGGCTTATCTCAGCAAAGGCAGTGCCATCATCAATGGTGAGGAGATCAAGGCAGGTACTCTGATTCGCACCCATGAACTGAACTTTTCAGCTCAGGAAGAGAGCCAACTGATCATGGTGTTTACTGAGGATTTTTAGGTCTCATATCCCGCCTTTACGCTCGACTAGCGGACTAATAAGTTTACGGCCACTGCTACTTTTGCAATACCAGTGGCCTTTGATGGGTTCTTGCTATCAAGCTCATTGCAGCTAATTACCAACAGATTCTATAACTTGCAGCTAGAATACCATGACAGGATATATGACTCTCAAGGATAAGGATTACCTGCAAGCAGCCATGAATCGGAAATCCAACTCGCTCCGAATCATAAAAAACCTCACCCGAATCAGCTGCATTTTCATAGTCAATAATACCGAAAGGATGAGAGCCCGAAGTGAAAAGCTTAGGTATCTTGAATGCAGACACCCTGAAACCTGAGTTTGTTGCTCAGTTTGGTGACTATCCTGATATGTTCACTCACCGACTGACGACACTGAACGTACCAATTAGACCGGTGACATACCACGTACATCGCGACCATTATCCAGCCTCAATTGACGATGTGGATGCTTATCTGATTACGGGAAGTAAGCTCAGCGTCTACTCCGAAGAAGCATGGATAAAAGCACTCAAGAACTTCGTTATAAAAGTCCATGCCGCACGAAAAAAGTTAATAGGTATCTGCTTTGGACATCAGTTGGTGGCTGAGGCTCTTGGAGGCAAAACCTGTAAGGCTGCTCAGGGCTGGAACGTTGGAGTGCAAAGCATTTCGCTTCAAAAAACGCATCATTTTCCATACCTGGACAATAATCACTTTCGTCTAATTTTCAACCATCAGGATCAGGTCGTCAGACTTCCTGAAGGGGCTGAGTTGATAGGCAGCACGCCTAATTGCCCAATTGCAGCCATGCTTATTGGTGATCATATTCTGACTTTGCAGGGTCACCCGGAATTTACACCAGAATATGCACGCGAACTTTTAATCATGCGACGACATATTCTCGGTGAGTCTCTGTTTCAACAGGCTACAGAATCCCTGCATCAGCCAACGGATCACGCTCATGTCATTCAATGGCTCATAAACTTTATTTTGAAGGATTGATACTTCTGAATAAGACCGCATAGCTCATCATTCTAATAGGGCTTATCACCATCAATTGAAATGCGTTCCATACGACGATGGGCCGGGAAATAATCGTTGATAGGCTTATGTTGAGTGCTTCGATTATCCCAAATAGCGATAGAATCAGGCTGCCAGTTAAAGCGGCAGGTATACTCTGGTCGGGTGACATGTTGATAAAGATAATTCAGCAACGTATCACTCTCGCTTTTATGCATACCTTCAATGTGAGTGGTAAACAGAGAATTCACGAAAATAACTTTCTTTCCGCTCTCGGGATGAACTTGAATAACAGGGTGTTTTACCGGTGGATTATCGGCTATTGCCTGAGCCAGACGTTCCTTACCTCCGGGTTCTTCCAGACTTTCTTTGAACCCCCAACAAAAGTCATGCACCGCAACCAGATCTTTAAGGATTTTCTGCATGGTATGTGACAGGCCGTCGTAAGCGGCAGTCATACTTGACCACAGTGTGTCGCCGCCTTTTGGAGGAATAATCCTGGCGCGAAGAACCGATCCCAGCGGTGGATGTAATCGATACGTCATATCCGAATGCCAGCACTCAATTTTGGTCTGTTTTTCCGGGGTGCTCTCCAGAATCGTAATCTCTGGATACCCTTCTACCGTGCCATAAGCAGGATGAGTCTGTAATGGGCCAAAACTGCTGGCCAGCCGCTTATGCTGTTCATGACTGATGTCCTGACTCCTGAAGAAAATGACTTGAAATTCAACGAGCAGACGACGAATTTCCTGCAGTACTTCACTGCTCAGCTCTTTAGTCAGATCGACTCCATGCAGCTCAGCGCCTAAAGCTCCAGCGACGGGTTTAACATCAAACATAAAAGCCCCCTGTATTTCGTTGCTTAACTGACTGATCAGAGCCCCTGCTGATCAGCCATTTTTCGGGCAATAAAGGGTGCATTCCATAGCGACGGTAAAAGTATCAGGGAAACAGGTACTGCGGTAATGACTATAAACGACTGCAAAGCTGAGACACCACCTGAACCAATAGAGATCAACAGCGCTGCAACTACACCCATCATGACACCCCAGAAAACCCGTATATAGGCTTGCGGATGATCGTTCCCGGTCATCACCATGGATACGGCATAGGTCATGGAGTCGCCGGTAGTTGCCACAAAAATGATGGTCAGAAGCAGGAAAGCAATTGAAACCACGAAATCCATGGGCAATTGTTCAGTGATCGCAAACAGCGCAGCAGGTAGATTGATCCCGGCAAAAGGCTCCGAAATCACGCCTGGATTTTCCAGCTCAAATGACAAACCCGTACCGCCTAATATTGCCAGCCAGAAGGTAGTCATAAGAGGCGCCAGTATTGAGGTCAGCACAATCATTTCCCGAATTGTGCGGCCACGGGATATTCGAGCAACAAACATAGCGGTTAAAGGGCCGTAGCCCAGAAACCACCCCCAGAAAAATACGGTCCACCAGTCCAGCCATTCAGGACTCCCCCGGTATGTAGCCATGGGAATAAACTTACTCAGATATACCCCGAAGGAGTGAAAATAACCGTTAAAGATAAAAGAAGTTGGCCCACAGGTAAGAAGGAACAACATCAATACAACAGCCAACAACACATTTGCACTGCTCAGGATTTGAATGCCCCGCGTAATTCCACTGACAGCAGACACTGTGTAGATGCTGATCAGCCCAACCAGCACCATAAGCTGCATTCCATAGGTATTCGGTATGTCGAACAATTTCTCCAATCCATAACCCACCTGCAGTCCCAGAAACCCTATTGGGCCAACAGTACCTGCTACAACAGCCAGAACAGAACTGGCATCTACTATCGTTCCCAGAGGCCCTTTCAGAGCTTTCTCTCCAAACAGTGGATACAACAAAGTACGGGGCTGAAGCGGGAGGCCTTTTTCATAGTGCAGATACATGAAAACGATGCCCGTCAGACTGCTGAGAATGGACCAGGGCAGAAACCCCCAATGCATAAAACTCTGGGCCATAGCATTAAAAGCAGCATCGGTTGAGCTACTTTCTTCACCAAACAGAGGAGGGGGAGAGATAAAATGAGCCATGGGTTCAGCTGCAGCCCAGAACACGCCGCCGCCAGCCAGCAAGGTGCACATAATGACCGAAACCCATTTAAAGTTGCTCATTTCAGGTTTCTTCAGGCCACCCAACTGCACTCGTCCCGTTCGTCCTGTGGCAAGCACAAGACTGATCACAAAAGTGGCTAACAGCAGCCCCTGCCAATAAACACCAAACAGTCGTGTTGAATTTAAAAAACCTACACTGATCCAGTGGGAGACCTTATCAATATCATGCAGGGACAAAAGTACAAAAAGTCCTAAACTTCCTCCGCTGACCAGAAATACGGGCAGATCAATATCAGAAAATAAACTTTTACGCTCTAAAACAGACTCATTATCAGACAGCATTGAGTTGTGGTTTCATTAAAAAGATGCAGGTAAGTATATTTACTGAAACCGAATCCCGCGAATTAGATAGCTGAACGGTAGTTCTTTGGCACTTCTAACTTGAAACTAATGTTCCATTTATTGCTTCATCAAAAACCAGAATTCCGTTTTAAAAGGCAGGAAATATCAAAAAAATGAATCAGGCAACTGCTGAATAAAGTACGGTTTCAGAGGCATTAAAAAAGGGCGCCGAAGCGCCCTTTCTATCCACCCGATTTACTCTTTATTATTGTTTACCAGTAAATTCAGGATAAGCTTCCATACCGCATTCGGTCAGGTCAGCGCCTTCATACTCTTCTTCTTCAGTGATACGCAGGCCGAGGATCAGCTTGATAGCACCCCAGACGATCAGTGAAGCGAAGAACACCCACGCAAAGATAGTGACGATACCCAGCAGCTGTGCACTGAAGGTTGCACCATCGTTGGTCAGAGGTACAGCCAACAGACCCCAGATACCTACCACACCGTGAACAGAGATGGCACCGACTGGATCGTCAATGCGTACCTTATCCAGAGCCAGGATAGCGAAGACTACCAGAGCACCACCGACACCACCGATCAGAGTAGCTGATACAGCGCTTGGGGTCAGAGGTTCAGCAGTGATCGATACCAGACCAGCCAGAGCACCGTTCAGAGCCATAGTCAGGTCAGCCTTGCCGAACAGGATACGGGCAACAATCAGTGCAGCAATCACGCCACCGGCAGCGCCAGCATTGGTGTTTACGAAGATTTGAGCGACAGCGTTAGCATTTTCAACATCTGACAGTTTCAGCTGAGAACCACCGTTGAAGCCGAACCAGCCCAGCCACAGGATGAAAGTACCCAGAGTAGCCATTGGCAGGTTAGCGCCGGGAATAGCATTAACTGCACCGTCTTTACCGTACTTGCCTTTACGGGCACCCAGCAGCAGAACACCTGCCAGAGCAGCAGCGGCACCGGCCATGTGAACAACACCGGAACCAGCGAAGTCCTGGAAGTTAGCTTCGTTCAGGAAACCACCGCCCCACTTCCAGAAACCCTGTACTGGATAGATAAAGCCGGTCATGAATACTGCGAACAGCAGGAAAGACCAGAGCTTCATACGCTCGGCAACCGCACCGGAAACGATGGACATTGCAGTAGCAACAAAGACAACCTGGAAGAAGAAGTCAGAACGTGCAGAGTAGTAAGGCGCATCATCGCCACCCGCAGTCACAGCTTCAACGGAGTTTTCAGTACCAATCAAAGAGCCAAGGACAGGCAGGATGCCGCCTTCGTTAGCCCCTGGATACATGATGGCGTAACCGCAGAGCAGATACATGGTACAGGCGATCGCAAACAGCGCGATGTTTTTGGTAAGAATTTCAACCGTGTTTTTAGAACGGACCAGGCCAGCTTCGAGCATGGCAAAACCTGCAGCCATCCACATTACCAGCGCACCGGACATCAGAAAGTAGAAAGTGTCGAGTGCGTACGACACTTGAGCCAGATTTTCCACAGGGCTCCTCCCAAGAAAGTTCAAGCAGATTAGTAGTCTTTAGCTAAAGGCGTAGTTGCCCTGGAAACAGTCCGCTGTGTAACAGTCACTGTTTCCGTGTTAGCTGTATTCTTATTGTTAGAATGTCGTATTCAGTGTTTTTTTAGTTTTCCGAAAAACGACAGTCTTTAGTTATTCTGTCCAGCCTGAGAGCCATGACTTCTGGCTATGGTCTCTTTACTCAGTTAATCAGATAGCGTCTTCACCGGTTTCACCGGTTCTGATCCGAATAGCCTGCTCCAGTGTGGTTACGAAGATCTTTCCGTCACCAATCTTGCCTGTATTCGCCGCTTTTGAGATGGACTCAATCACCTGGTCCAGCAGGTCGTCAGAGATACCAACTTCCAGCTTTACCTTGGGAAGAAAATCCACCACGTACTCAGCGCCACGGTAAAGCTCTGTGTGCCCTTTTTGTCGACCGAATCCCTTAACCTCGGTGACAGTAATCCCCTGAACGCCAATCTCGGACAGAGCTTCACGCACGTCGTCCAGTTTGAATGGCTTAATGATGGCTGATACCAACTTCATAAAAGCTC
Source organism: Endozoicomonas arenosclerae (assembly GCF_001562015.1). Classification (GTDB taxonomy): domain Bacteria; phylum Pseudomonadota; class Gammaproteobacteria; order Pseudomonadales; family Endozoicomonadaceae; genus Endozoicomonas_A; species Endozoicomonas_A arenosclerae. Next base: position 28,450 of record NZ_LASA01000068.1, read on the forward strand.
TCCTGAGTGTTGCCCGTCGGCCTGCAGGGAATGCCTCGACATTATTATTCTGATCGGCACCCCAGGCTTAAGTATTCAGCTGACTACGTCTCAACTGAGTTTGATGGCATATATGCAGGCTCCATGCCAATTTCAGTAAGTCGTGTGTCAGTAAGGCTTATGGAGTTGTAGATTCGGAAACCCGTTCACTAAATTCGCCCCTCGCACCAATTAAGCGCACTCTTTTAGGTTGACGCACGCAAATAATGCACTTTTTTAGTGCAATGGATCATCATCTGTTTGTGGTATCATCCCGACAGTTTTAAATCACAACGGCTCTGGGGCTGTTTCAGGAAGCAGGAAAGATCAATGATCGATAAAGCCTCTCTAATCGGTAATATTGCCGGCAAAGCGGGTCAGGTACTGGGTGGGCAGAAGAGTCAGACCCGGGAAGATATTGAGCACAACATCAAGGCACTGGTGGGTAGCGCCCTGGCCAAGTTTGAGCTGGTCACCCGTGATGAGTTTGATGCCCAGATAGCAGTACTCAAGCATACCCGCGAACGACTGGAAGCCCTTGAGAAGAAAGTGGCCGAGCTGGAAAAAACAGAAAGCTCTGATTCCTGCTGCTGATTTGGATGGCCGTTCTTTTCTCAAGGACGGCTCTATCATTCCGCTAAAGAAACGTCTTTTCCTCTATCTTGTTCAATACTGAATCCATTCATATAAACGACTAGTACCCAATACCCCACCTTCTCCTTGTGACATGAATGGACATTCACCCATGCTGCTGCCATAAGTACCAGGAATTAGGATTGTACAGTGCTGGCTCTCCAGTAATATTTGATGATGGCATTCCGATGGCTGCTCGTTTTAGTGTTGATCATAATGCCAGGCTACTGCTCAGCAGACCTGAAGACGTCTATCGCTACGATTGAGACTCTTTTAGCCCAGGGAAAAACTGTCGCTATTCTGTTCATTGATATGCAGACCGGCTTTGTAAAACGCTTCTGGGCGCCCGAAGCCTATAGGGTGATCAGTGCTCAAGCTGAATTACTCGATCATTTCTCTGGCAATAAAGGGGTTCACTTTATTGACGTGAATTATGTAGAAGAAGGCGAGACACTAAGCTTTCTTCATCAGAAGCTACTCCGCAATAGTTACTACCGCCTACTGGTAAAAAGTGAAGACAGTGCATTTGATAAAAGGGAATCACTACCGGTTGATAATCCGGGTGCCACCGCCCAAGAGATCAATACCTCATTAAAAAACTACCTGCACAGCATAAAAGCGGAAGATGTTGTCGCCACTGGCTGCTTTGATGGAGGCTGCCTGATGCAAACCACCGAGGACGCTCTGGAAGCCGGTTTTAATGTTCTCGTCGACCGCAGCCTGAACATAACCACTGACCTGATCGACAGGGATGCGCCTTCTGAGAGCGAGCAAAGGGGGATCGGTATTGCCTGGGAAGAACTAAAAGAGAAATACCCCGATACCCTCAAAGTGCTTCCTTCTGAATCTCCTGCTCCATGCAATTAAAAGCCCATGGATGTATAAGTTATCTGCACACAGCTTAAATAACGTTCCATTTTTTGAAAATCTCCTTCCAAGATAATGACCACCATCAACTTTTACTTTCTCCTGACAGTTTTAACATTTCAAAAAAACCAATAAGATCAACGACTTAAATAAGATTATTGATTAATTTACTCGGTAATTATCCCTATAGAGCTACTACTCCCTTCGCTATAGCATTGCCACGCAAATTAAGATAATCGCCTCAATAAGGCGAAGTTGCATTGGCCAGGCGCCCTTCATCATGACCTGGCTTCAAGGACAAATAGTGAGAATCCCGGGAGAACCATCACTATGAAACGCTCGCTTTCCATTTTTACCCTGCTCGTCACCATGATCATGTCTGGCTTTACGCAGCCCGCTCTTGCCAGTGGCTGGGAACTGCTGGGCGAAAGAAAAGTCAGTCGTCGTGCAGAAGTAGACACCATTCGCGTGGGTCTGAGAGACGGTGTATTCAAGCGCATTCAATTCAAGGTCAAAGGTGCTGACGTTGATTTCAACAAAGTGGTTGTTCACTACAAGAATGGCCAGAACCGTGAAATCGCCATGCGCAGCAAAGTCAGAAAAGGCGGCAGCTCCCGTGTGATCGACCTGCCTGGCAAGGCAAGAGCTATCGAAAAAGTAAGATTCTACTACGACACCGAAGGTACTGGTCGCGTTCAGGCCAACGTACTGCTGTGGGGCAAGGCTGCCTGATAAGCAGGCTCCTGCGAGATGCTGCCCGGCGTTCTGCCGGGTTGCATACCCAACATTGATAAGAATGAAAAACCGTTTTGAGCCCACAAGGGCTGTTTGATACCGAGTCGATAAAGAATGAAGAAGTTTCTCTGCACCGCACTGCTGTCTTTTATGGTGATTGCACCACTGGCAAATACAGCTCATGCGCTACCAGGCAGTGACCGTAGAGAAGACCGTCGCGATGATCGTCAGGATAACCGTGAAGATCGCAGAGATGATCGTCAGGACAATCGCGAAGACCGCAGAGATGATCGTCAGGACAACCGCGAAGATCGCCAGGATGATCGCCAGGATAACCGTGAAGACCGTCGTGATGACCGCCAGGATAATCGCGAAGATCGTCGCGACGATCGCTGGGGGGGACCAAAAGTCATAAAGAATAATATTGTGGTGGTCGCACCCAGAAAAAGGGTTCTCAGAAACAATGTAGTGGTCGTAAGAACCTATGGTCACTCTTACTACGGTTATGGCCACTACCATGACGACAACGATGCTTTCAAATGGATGGCCTTTACCGCCATCACACTGAAAATTCTCGACAATATTAATGAAGCCGCCCAGCGTGCTCACGAAGAAGCCCAGATTAAAGCCACAACAGCCCCTGTGGGTGAAAAAATCATCTGGGAAGAAGACGACGCTTCCGGCTATGTTGTCACCACCAAAGAAGGCAAGAGCGCTTCTTCCGGTCTGGTTTGCCGTGAATTCCAGCAGTCCATTACTGTGGGTGGAAAAACAGAAGATGCCTGGGGTCAGGCCTGCCTCCAGGAAGACGGTTCCTGGAAAATCGTAAACTGATGCCCTCGCCGGTCAGCCCCTTGCTGACCGGCAACGCCTGCTGCACATTTCTAAATCACTGCTATCCTCACTCCTTCGGATACATACTGGTATTCCATACAGGGATACCAAAAAATAAGAACACAAGTACAACTAGAAGGTAGTGTGTATGTCGCGGTTAGCTGTAGTTCAAACCCGCGCTAAAACCGGTCTGGACGCCCCTGCTGTTTCCGTTGAAGTGCATTTGTCCGCCGGTCTGCCCGCACTGAATATTGTGGGTTTACCAGAAGCCGCTGTCAGGGAAAGCAAGGACAGGGTGAGAAGCGCCATTCTTAACAGCGGTTACGAATTTCCGGTTTCCAGAATCACCGTTAACCTGGCACCCGCTGACTTGCCAAAAGAAGGTGGACGCTTTGATCTGCCCATAGCCCTGGGCATTCTGGCAGCATCAGGACAGATTACCCAGGACTCCCTGCAAGGCTATGAGTTTCTGGGCGAACTGGCCTTATCCGGTGAGCTGAGACCTGTTACGGGTTCTTTGCCTGCATCCATAGCCTGTAATAAGGCTGGAAACAAACTGATACTGCCAAAGAACAACGCCAATATTGCCGCACTCAGTCCAGGTTCCACAGTGATTGGCGCTACAGACCTTCTTAAAGTCTGCTCTCATCTTTGTGGGATGGAAGTTCTTGAGAAAGCAATATCCACACGCGATCAGGAGAGTTTTACCTATCCGGACCTTATGGATGTGAAAGGACAACTGCAGGCTAAAAAAGCCTTGATGACATCTGCAGCCGGTGGCCACCACCTGTTGTTCTATGGGCCTCCCGGCACCGGTAAAACCATGTTGGCCAGTCGGCTACCCGGCATTCTTCCTCCAATGAATGATCAGGAGGCCCTGGAAGTGGCTGCCATTCATACACTGGCATCCTACAACCAGTCTCCCCAGTGGAAGCAGCGCCCTTTTCGAAATCCTCATCACACCGCCTCAGCTGTTGCTTTAGTAGGAGGAGGGAGCCAACCCCGACCGGGAGAAATATCTTTTGCCCACAACGGCATCTTGTTTCTTGATGAATTGCCCGAGTTTCAGAAAGTAGCTCTGGAAGTACTGCGTGAACCTCTGGAAACCGGAGAAGTGGTTATCTCCCGCGCTAAAGGTCAGGCCAGTTTTCCCGCAGGCTTTCAGCTGGTTGCCGCCATGAACCCTTGCCCCTGTGGCTTTCTGGGAGACCCTCAAAAAGCCTGTCAGTGTTCACCGGAACAGGTCAGACGCTATAAAAGAAAACTGTCTGGCCCTTTACTGGATCGTATTGACCTACAGGTAGAAGTGGCCAGCCAAAAGACAGAGTTATTGTTTCAGGCCCAACAAGATAATTCTGACCTTTCCTCCGAAGCCATTCGCATCAGAGTCAATCAAGCTCATGCCATTCAGCAAGACAGACAAGGAAAAAGTAATGCCCGATTGTCCGCCAGTGAAATCAACCAATACTGTTTATTGAGTCAGAAAGAACAGAATTTTATGACCCGGCTTTGCGATAAGCTTGGATACTCTGCCAGAGCCGTACACCGAATTCTGAGAGTAGCCAGAACCCTTGCCGATCTGGAGGAACAGAAAGATATTCTGCAAAAACATCTGGCAGAAGCGGTTCATTATCGAAAGCTGGATCGGGAGCCAGGCTAACTCAGTTCGGACTTATCAAATAGCTCAGGAACTTCTGCGGGCCAGCCCAGTTCAGTCTGTATTTTCTGAGCCATAGCATTGGCAGACTCTACCTCACCATGGGTGACAAACACCTGCTTGGGTGGGGTTTTGATGCTTCTAAGCCAGTCTATGATCTGCTTACCGTCGCCATGGGCAGAGAAGTTGTCGAAATGCTTGATCTTAGCCTTGACTGGATAATCCTGACCATGAATTTTGATCGTATCAGCCCCATGAATCAGCTTTTCGCCCCGGGTTCCCATAGCCTGGTAGCCGGCAAAAATGATGGTATTTCGGTGATTGGGCAACATGTGTTTTAAATGATGCAATACCCGACCACCACTGGCCATACCGCTGGCAGAAACAATAATACTCGGGAAGGTCTGAGCTGCCAAAGCCCTGGATTCCTCAACGGTTTTGACGTAATGGGTCATATCATCAATACGTCGGCAGTCTTCTTCTGTCAGACGATGTTTCTCATGGAATCGATGGAATACTTCCGTAGCCTTAATCGCCATCGGGCTGTTCAGGTAAACAGGTAGGTTGGGAATACGCTGGGCTGACTTCAGCTTTTCAAGCAGATGCAGCATCATCTGGGCACGACCTACGGCAAAAGCCGGGATCAGTACCGAGCCTCCTGCAGCAGCCGTTTCTGTAATTAACTTGGCCAGTGCTTCCTCCGGGTCCTTGTGAACATGCTCACGATCACCATAGGTAGACTCAACCACCAGAAAATCTGCACGCTTGAGGGGTTCAGGTGGGTACATGATCAAGTCATCAGGTCTTCCAACATCTCCTGAAAATACCAGCAAACGATGACCATCAAATATTTCTACACAGGCCGCACCCAGAATATGACCGGCAGGCCTGAAGCGCACACTCAGCTCTGGCAGAATCTGATTGATCTCTTCAAACACACAGGGCTTTAGCTGTTTCAGAGCCCTGATGGCATCTTCTTCGGTGTAGAGAGGTTTTGGGGGATTGTGTCTTGAGTAGCCGTATTTAGCGGCATGTTTAGCATCTTCTTCCTGTAAAAAACCAGAATCCGGCAACAGAATTTTCGCCAGTTCACAGGTCCCGGGAGTTGCATAAACAGGCCCTTTGAAACCATCCTTCACCAACAGCGGCAGGTAACCACTGTGGTCCAGGTGAGCATGAGTCAGAACTACGGCATCCAGATCCGAAGGTGCCACAGTCAATGGCTGCCAGTTCATCTGTCGATAATGCTTGATCCCCTGATACAGCCCGCAGTCCACCAGTATTTTTTTACCGTCAGACTCCACCAGATATTTTGATCCGGTCACCGTACCTGCTGCCCCCAGAAACTGAAGATCCATTGCCTTCCCCCTTATTTTCTATCCACCTGTCAGGCTTTACTGCCCTTTATTTTTCAGCTGTTTTCTCACACCCTGATGATCGGGTGTCATACCTGAATCACCTGGCTGCCAGCCTTCTGGTGTAACCAGCCCTTCATTTTCTTCAATAAATTTGACGGCGGCAGCCTTTCTCAGGATTTCATCAACATCACGACCAATACTGTTGCTCTGAACATCCGATATTCTTACCCTACCATCAATGCCAATATAAAAAGTTGCTCTGAATGCCAGTCCGTCTTCGTTTTGAATACCGTATTGCTTGAGCACTTTACCTTCCGGGTCAGAAAGCATAATGAAATCTGCATTGCCAATCCCTATCGGAGTATCTTTGCCACCCTCACCCGACTTATCCGACTTCAGTCGCCAGGCCTGATGGGACGCTTCTTTATCTTTAGCCATGGAAGCCTGATCCGTAGAGAGTACCAGGACTTCGTAACCTAACTCCTGGAACTGGTCCAACTTATTCTTGATCGCAATCAACTCGGTCGGACAGATGAAAGTACAGTTTTTGGGGTAACTGAGCAGCAGTACCCGATTCTTTCCCAGCAGACTGGATAGCTTAAAGTTATCCACAATCCTGCCTTCCGGTTTGTCTTTATCCGGCAGCACTGCGGTGGTTTCAAAATCAGGGGCCATGGTTTCTGGCAGAGGAATAGCACTGGCCAGGGCAGGCAGCAAGGCTGCAAACAAGAGGGGAGCGTACTTCATTACCACCTCACAGGGCATCGATGTGTTCACACCCTGTAAGGTTTAGCAGATAAATGATTAGTCAGCGCTTATTTCCGAAATAGCCTGCTCCACAATATCCAGAGCTCGGATCAGTTCACTGCGATCAATAACAAGAGGTGGGCTCAACTGTAAAACATTACCCTGTGAGACTTTGAAGCTCAGTCCCAATTCAAGACAACGGTAGAGTATTTTTTCAGCCTCAAAGGTAGCCCGCTCTTTGGACTGACGACATTTGACCAGCTCCACACCCCAGAGCAGCCCAACACCTCTGACATCGCCAATCAGATTATATCGGGACTTCATGCCTTCCAGACGGTCACGAACAAAAGCTTCATCGCCTCTGACTTTTTCCAGCAGTTGCTCCCGTTCAATGACTTCCATGGTGGCCAGCGCTGCTGCACAACCAACCGGGCTTTTCTCGTGGGTGTAATGCCCCAGCGAGATATGCTGCGCCACATTAAAACGATCCCGGGTGATCATCGCGGCCATGGGCACAATGCCTCCACCCAGACCTTTGCCGAGACAGAGAATGTCGGGAGTAATGCCGTAACGCTGATAAGTAAACCATTGGCCACTGCGTCCCATGCCATTGGGAATCTCATCAATGATCAGCAGTACATTGTGTTTGTCGCAGATTTCCCGGACTCTTTTCCAGTAGGCCTGACTGGGCACCTGAACATCAGTATTGCGAACTGTTTCAGCAATAAATGCCCCCACGCCACCTTCTTTTTCAATAACGTATTCGAGATAGTCTGCGTAGTGCTCATCACTTCCATCGTCTCTGGGCCAGACGCCACGGTAACTGATGGCAGGTGGAATTCTCTCTACTCCCGGCGTTAAAGGCCCCATACCCTCACGAAAACAGGCTTCTCCTCCTACGCCAATGGCATCCAGTGATGCACCATGAAAAGAATCCCAGAGGGAAATCACCTTGTGATTCCCTGTCACCACTCTGGCCAGTTTCAGAGCCATACCGATAACAGAGGTGCCACCTGGTGCAAACAGAACCCGGTTCAGGTCTTCACCACAGATATCCCCCAGCTTTCTGGCACATTCAATGGCGGTCTGGTTGGTAAATCGTCTGGGTGAAAATGGCAATGTATCCAGCTGATGCTTTATGCTTTATGCTTTGAACAACATGGGGGTGTCCATAACCCAGCTGATGAACATTATTGCCGTGGAAGTCCATATAACGTAATCCACGGGCATCTTCTATATAAATGCCATCGGCCTTCTCAAGGACGTCCAGACACGGAGTCGACATGGATTGATGCAGGAAATAGCGGGCGTCCTCTTCCAGCATGGCTGAGGTTTCAGGATGGTCCAGCTGTTCCTGCCAGCGCGTTCGTTCCGCCGTGGTATTGATGTCACCTTCGGCATGAAGGTGTTTTTTTACCGCTTCCATGCTGTCAGCACTCCGCCCAGTACATGCTTTCTGAAACGGCTTTAATCAAACAACCGATGTCTGCCGGGTAAACCTCACCGATATTGCCAATTCTGAAACAGTCAGCATCAGAAACCTTACCGGGGTAGATCACAAAGCCTTTTTCTTTCAGCTGTTCATAGAACCGATGGAAGTCATAATCCGGATGTTCGGGAGAATAGAATGAGGTAATAAAAGGTGAATGCAAATCTTCTGATAAAAGACACCGGAAGCCCAGTTCTTTCATGCCCTGAACCAACATACTCTGGTTGGTTGAGTAGCGCTCATGACGGGCTGCAATACCACCTTCCTTCTGCAGCTCACTCAGAGCCTGGTGGAAGGCACGAACCGTGTGAGTAGGGGAAGTGAAACGCCACTTGCCATGATTCTTTTCCATACAATGCCACTGATCATAAAGATCCAGAGACAGAGAACGGGCATGACCCTTACACTGGGAAAGAATGTTTCTGCGGGCAATCACAAAGCCAAAACCGGGAACGCCCTGAATGCACTTGTTGGCAGAGCTGATCAGAAAATCAATGCCCAGACCGGCAAGGTCAATGGGAATACCGCCAAAACTGCTCATGGCATCAACAATTAATACACAGTCGTGCTTTTTGACGACAGGCGCCAGAGCCTCAATGGGGTTGAGCATCCCGGTCGTAGTTTCACAGTGCACTACAGCCACGTGCGTTATCGTTTTATCTTCAAGCAGTAACTGCTCTACCTCAGCTGGAGTTGGAGGATTGATTTCACCACAATTCAGAACTGTGTGAGCAATGTTCAGATATTCAGCAATCTGGGCAATACGGGCACCGTAAGCACCATTATTGATCACCAGCAGCTTGCCTTCATCGGAAATCACAGACCCGATCGTAGCTTCTACAGAAGCAGTCCCACTGCCCTGCATCAAAACGGCGGTGTAATCCTCAGTATCCGAAGCCAGCTTCACCAGCTGACTGCGAATCTCTTCCACAACCCCGAGGTTGTAATCATCATCCCAGGTGCACCAGTCACGAAGCATGGCTTCACGGACGCTGCCAGAGGTTGAGAGAGGCCCCGGGGTCAGCAGGAGATAGGGATTTTCCAGGTTCTTTTCTTTCACAGTGGACACTTTATTTGCTGTAGGTACGGCTTTCATAAGACACCTGTAGAGAGCAGAAAACGTCTAAAATCTGGTCTATACCAATTTACACAAAATCATGAAGGGGACACTTTTTTCTGTAAATACCCTGCTGCCATTCTTCATAAAAACTTCATATTCCATCCGGAGAATTCCAAACATGATTTTCAGCTTTACAGAGTCGCTCATCTTATTGTCATAAAACCTGTTTAGAATGGTATATACCAGTTAAGCAGCAACACACCGCCTAGAGAAAAGTATTGATGGGACAGGGAAAAAATCAGTATCAGATTATTCGTACCGCCCTTAACGAGCAGATAGAAAGTGGCGCACTGAAGCCTGGCAGCAAGCTCCCTTCGGAGCGACTGTTGAGCGAGAAGTTTGGTACCACACGCATCACCCTGAGAGAGTCACTGTCCTCTCTGGAAGCGGATGGACTGGTCTACCGTGAAGACCGCAGGGGCTGGTTTGTTTCTCCGGAAAGAGTGACCTATGACCCGACAGTAAATGCCAACTTTCACACCATGGTCACCCGGCAAGGCAGATTGCCCGACACCCGGATGATTCATGCAGATCTTGTACCGGCCACAGGCCGGGTTCAGAAGTTGCTTCAGCTTCCGGCCCTGACCCCTGTTTACCGTCTACAGAGACTTCGTTCAGTGGATGGCCGAAATGTTTTATACGTTGAAAATTACATTAACCCTGCCTACTTCCCGGACCTGTTGAAGCACGACCTTTCACGATCACTGTCTGACGTTTACCAGGAACACTACGAACGCCAGTATGCAAGAGTCAGTTTCAGGATATACCCAGTGGGATTGAATACCGAAGCATCCTCTCACCTGAAAGTAACAACAGGGAGTTCCGGGCTTCTGGTTGAGCGAACAAATTACGATCAATCTGGCGTACTGATTGACTGTGACTTCGAATATTGGCGACAGGATGCAGTGGTCATCTCGGCCGATACACGTGTTACCTGAACTATAGGAATCCAGCCAATCTCGTCAAGGCCGGCTGGACAAACAAAGAATATTGATAACGGCTTAACTCTCCGAGCTAACGACAAATCAAGAGGTCGAAATGAGTAACATCAAACTCGCAGTTTTTGATATGGCAGGCACCACAGTCGATGAAGACAATGTCGTATATAAAACGGTGAACAGAAGCCTTACTGAAGCGGGCTATGAGTTCACTTTGGAGGACGTACTCGAACACGGTGCAGGCAAGGAAAAACATCAAGCCATTAAAGACGTTCTTGCCTCAAAAGGTTTCAACAACGCTGATTCTGAACAGATTTTCCAAGCCTTCAAAAACAATCTGGAGCGTGCCTATTCTGAGCTGGCGGTCACCACTTTCGAAGGTGTCGAAGAACTCTTGAAAGAGCTACGCAAAAGAGAAATCAAAATTACTTTAAACACCGGTTATAGCTATGAAGTGGCCACCAAGCTGCTCAGTAAAATGAATTGGCAAGCCGGTTCTCAGTTTGACGTACTGGTGACAGCCGATGACGTTACTAACGGTCGCCCCGCGCCAGACATGATATTACTTGCCATGGAAAAAACCGGGATCAGCGCCAGTGCCCAGGTTCTCAAAGCCGGTGACTCTGCAATCGACATCCATGAGGGTAAAAACGCTCACTGCGGCATCACAGTAGGTGTCACAACCGGTGCCCAGACCCGAGAGCAACTGCTCACTGCAGAACCCACTTTTGTGTTCGATAATTTAGCAGACATCCTTCAGCATATTTAAACCAGCTTCACCCATTTAGATACGGAGGAGAAAGGGCTTTACCGTAAACCTTTCTCCGCTCTTCAAAAGCTGCTTCAACGACGTCCCTTTCCTGAACTTTTCCATTGCTAAAAAGCAAATTAATAAGCCGTCAAGTTTGACCAGGCAAGATGTCACATAGACGAAAAAGATCTGTAATATTTTAGTCACCTCTCTCTCGTAGGATTTCGTTATCCAATCTGGTCTAAACCAGATTTATTATTTGCCTGACTGGAGAGAGCCCCATGAAAAAGCGTCTGACAGCCCTGGCCCTTGCAGCAACCTCGATTTTCAGTGTCTCATCTTTTGCCGCTTCCCCGGTAGAGCTGACCGTTTACACCGCTTTTGAGTCAGACCTGCTGACCCGTTACAAAAAAGCCTTTGAACAGGAAAATCCTGATATCCGTATCAAATGGGTTCGGGACTCAACCGGCATCATGACCGCCAAGCTGCTGGCAGAAAAAGCCAACAATCGGGCTGATGTCGTATGGGGACTGGCAGGCTCCAGTATGGCCCTGCTTAAGCAGGAAGGTGTGCTTGATAACTATAAGCCTGCCGGTTTGACTGAGATAAAAGCAGAACTGGTAGACCCTGAAGCCAGTAAAGCCTGGTTTGGTAACCAGGCGTTCTTCAACGTTGTTTGCTACAACGAAGCAGTTGCCAAAGCCAAGAACCTGCCCAAGCCTGAATCCTGGCAGGATCTGCTGGACCCGGTCTACCGTGGTCAGATTGCCATGCCTAACCCGGCCTCTTCCGGTACCGGCTATATGCAGGTTTCTGCCTGGCTGCAAAGCATGGGTGAAGACAAAGGCTGGTCTTACATGGCCAAGCTGAACAATAACATTGCCCAATACACCCATTCCGGTTCCAAACCCTGTGTACAGGCTGCCATGGGCGAAGTGGCCATTGGTATTTCCCAGGCTATCCGTGGTGCCCAGCTGAAAACCCAGGGCGCACCTCTGGATCTGATTCTGCCTGAAGGCGGTATTGGCTGGGACGTTGAATCTGTAGGCCTGGTTGCAGGCACTCCCAAAGCCGCTGCAGCCAAGAAGCTGGTTGACTGGTCATTGAGCCAGCAAGCCAACGAACAATATGTTCAGGCTTATGCGGTAGTTGGCCACAAAGATGTCAGCAAAGAAGTCCCTAACTATCCCGACGTGGAAAGCGCCATGGTGGAAATGGATTTCAATCAAATGGCCAGTGAACGTAAGGCAGTTTTGTCAGAATGGTCCAAGCGTTTCGATCACAAATCAGAGCCCAAATCCTGAGTCTTTATCACTCTATGCAGTAAATGCCGCTTATATCCTGCGAGATATAAGCGGTCTTTGAGGTTTGGACCTAAAGGAAGTTAATGCCATGCAACCTTTTCTCACTATCGATAACCTGGGGAAACGCTTTGGCGATTTCACCGCTCTGAAAGAGATTGCCCTGTCCGTCAACAAAGGCGAATTCATCTGTTTTCTTGGTCCTTCTGGCTGTGGAAAAACCACTCTGCTGAGAATGATTGCCGGACTTGAAGCCTGCCATCAGGGTGAGATCTGGCAAGATGGCGTAAACATTACTCCCCTGCCACCCGAGCAGAGAGACTTCGGAATTGTTTTCCAGTCTTATGCTCTGTTCCCCAATCTGAGCGTGTCAGAAAACATTGGCTTTGGTCTGAAAAATCAAGGCAAAAGTCGACGCGAGGTGGCAATGAGTGTGGCTGAATGGCTGGAAATTATTGGCTTGCCTGATTCCGGCCTCAAATTCCCTTCTCAACTCTCTGGTGGTCAGCAACAGCGTGTAGCACTTGCACGGGCTTTGGCACTCTCACCAGGCTTACTGCTACTGGATGAACCACTCTCTGCCCTGGATGCAAAAGTCAGAATTAAACTGAGAGAAACCATCTGCAAGTTACAGAGAAAACTGGGCATCACCACCATTATGGTGACTCATGACCAGGAAGAAGCCATGGTCATGGCTGATCGCATTGTGGTGATGAATTACGGCCACATTGAACAGATCGGCACCCCTGAAGAGGTTTATCGAAACCCGGCCTCTCGTTTTGTCGCAGAGTTTGTGGGTGCAATGAACTTTCTGGAAGATGATATTAACGACAACAATCAGATGTTTCTGGCCAATCAGCCACTCTCTCTTAAAGTAGCGGACACTGCTGAGCGTAAAGTGATTCTGGGTATTCGTCCGGAAGACCTCAGTTTTGGCAAAACCGAATCAGCGTTGCCAGTGAACGTTGAAAGCCTGGAGTTTCAAGGCTCCTTTGTTCGTGCTGAATGCAGCCCTGTAGGGTGGACCAGCAACCATCCGATCAAGGTCGACGTACCTATCCACCAGCTGGCAGATCTGGAATTAAAGCCAGGCAATCTTAACCGGTTATCCCTGAGCGAACAGCATATCCATGTCTTTCCAGCAGCGTTGTGAGCCAGTACTGATATGAGTATCTCTACCCACACACAGGTGGACACAAGTGCCCCTGTAATGAGCCGAAAGCCGGTACTGCCAGTCATCAACAAGGACCGATGGATTCTGGGTCTGGTGGTCACAACAGTGGCGTTGTATCTGATCATCTCGTTGCTTCTGCCCCTGCTTTCCATGCTGGCAAGAAGTGTTCAGGACAGTGATGGTGCTTTCGTTGGTCTCAGTTACTTCTACGAGTATCTTGGTAATCCGGCATTGAGCCAATCCATTGGAAACACTCTAAAAACCGGAACCATTGTCACGACGATTGTCGTTAGTATTGCCTTTCTGTTTTCTTATGGACTTACTCGTACCCGCATGCCTTTCAAACCTGTCTTCAAGGTCTTGGGTATGCTGCCTATTCTGGCCCCTTCCCTGCTGCCAGCCATCAGTATGATTT
>NZ_LASA01000217.1 GCF_001562015.1 Endozoicomonas arenosclerae
GATTATTATTGAATATATCAAGTGTTATAAAATCAAAATGTCTAAATAACCTTCCAGAGTTTCCGCTGGATTTCACATAAAACAACTCATAATCATTTTCACGAAGATAGGCTTCACCCTCTTCAAAAAGATTTCTGGCAATATGAGATGAGTCTTTATCTCTTCTTGCATGAAGTCTCGTTCCAACAACGTATTTCCTATCTGGATACATTTTAAGGATGCCAACGCCTACAATCCTGTTATTATTTTTACAAATAGATACTCTGCTTGTATCTGAAACTATTTTTTTTCTTATGCTTTCAATTGAGTTAACTTTGATATAACCAGATCTTTCAGACTCACTAAGATCTTTATAAGTTGGGTGGTTTATAAAATTCGAAGTTACAATATCGTGTATTTCTTCAGCGTCTTCAAACTCAGCGAGTGTAACATACATTATAATAAAATCCTTGCCAGATAATTATTATTGAATGTAACTAGATCCTTGAATTGTTTAACTAAAAGATTCTTCCAAGTGTCTAATGATATTCACTTTAGGGAAGTTTAATACCCTACGGGGTATTCCACTATTCAGGTGGTAGGTCACAAGATAAGGTAGAGGTTCAGAAAAACGATCGTTTTTCCAGACTGTATCCCATTGAAAACGCCTTCTTCCAGACGCCTTGAAAAATAGTATAAATTCGCCGTTTATCTTTTTATCGTCTACCTTTCTTCTGAACAGTTGAGTATTCCCTACTATTGGGAGCGGCTTGCCATGAAAATTGGGTATGCCCGAGTCAGTACCAGTGACCAGAACCTGACCTCTCAAATCGATGCACTCAATGCTGCCGGTTGTCAGAAAGTATTCCAGGATATTGCCTGTGGAGCCCGGGCGGAGCGTCCAGGGTTGGATAGTCTGTTAGATTCTATCAGGCCGGGGGATGCTCTGGTCATTTGCAAGCTGGATCGTCTGGGGCGATCCTTGCGTCATCTGGTCGGTCTGGTGAATCAACTCCATGAACAGAAGGTCGGATTGGTGAGTCTGAATGACCCCGTTGATACCTCGACTCCACAGGGAAGGCTGAGTTTTAACCTCTTTGCGGCTCTGGCTGAGTTTGAGCGGGAGATTATCCGGGAACGAACCCGCATCGGCTTGGCTTCAGCAAGATTACGTGGCCGAAAGGGAGGCCGTCCGAAAGGGCTTTCATCTCAAGCCCAGAAAGTAGCCTGTGCTGCTGAGACGCTGTACAAGGAAGGTCATCTGACGGTGGATGACATAGCCAGTCAGTTGGGCATTTGCAAGTCCACCCTGTATTCCTATCTTCGCTATCGAGGTGTGCCCATAGGCAGCGAATGTATCGAGGGGGTCGTACCCCATGAACAGAAAAACGATCCCCTCTGAAGCCTTACTGGATATTCATCGGAGGCGCTTGTCCCTGCCGTCGCGAAGTCCTGAAAAGCGTATCATTATTCAGGAAGCTGCCGAGCTGTATGGCGTTTCCCAAGCCAGTCTGTACCGTGCACTTCGGACAGTGGGAAAGCCAGCTTCAACACAACGAAGTGATTGTGGTCTGCCTCGAGTAATGTCACATAAGGAGCTGGAGCGGTACTGTGAGGTGATTGCCGCCATTAAGGTCAGAACCTGCAATAAAAAGCAGCGCTGCCTGCCAACCACTCAAGCGATCAAACTACTGGAAACCTTTGGGGTTGAAACCGATCAGGGCTTGCTGAAAGCTGCCCCGGGACAATTGAAACGCACCACCATTGAAAAGTATCTCCGGGAGTGGGGATACGACCGAGCGACACTTTCCCGGCAACCCCCAGCTGTCCGTTTTCAGGCTCAGAAGAGCAATGAATGCTGGCACTTTGATCTCAGTCCTTCCGATCTGAAACACATCAAACGACCTCCCTGGCTTCGAGAAGGGGCAGGCTCTCCAACCCTGATGATCTACAGCATTGTGGATGATCGCAGTGGTGCTGCTTATCAGGAGTATCACTGTGTTTATGGTGAGGATGTAGAGGCAGCGTTACGCTTCCTGTTCACGGCCATGTCACCCAAGGACAGCAACGATTTTCCTCATGGCATTCCTGACATGATTTATCTGGATAATGGTCCTATTACACGAAGCCAGGTGTTTCACAGGGTGATGAGTTATCTCAATGTTGAGGTCAGGGCGCATATGCCAGCAGGCAGTGACGGGCGTCGTGTCACCGCCCGAGCCAAGGGAAAAGTAGAGCGTCCTTTTCGAACGGTGAAGGAGCTTCACGAAACGCTTTACCATTTCCGGGAACCAGAAACAGAGGAAGAGGCCAATGCCTGGCTCAGGCATTTTCTGATCCAGTACAACCGATCCAACCATCGATCAGAACCTCATAGCCGCATTGAAGACTGGTTGCAAAGCCTGCCCAAGTCTGGCGTTCGGGCCATGTGCGATTGGGATCAATATTGTCACTTTGCCCGGGAACCCGAAAAACGAAAAGTGGGTATCGATGCCACCATCAGTATCAACGGTGTGGACTACCTGTTGAGTCCAGAGCTGGCGGGTGAAACAGCAGTCATCTGGTGGGGGCTCTATGACGAAGAGTTGTTTGTCGAGCATCAGGGCAAACGGTTCGGTCCCTTCTATCCATCGGGTGGCCCTGTACCTCTTCACAAGTATCGAGCTCATAAGAAAACGATTCGAGAGAAACGCGCCGACCGCATTGAAGGTCTGGCCAAAGTTCTGTCCCTGCCCGATGCGGCTTATCAGGAGATGGGACTGTCTACACAACTGTTGTCTTTGGAGTCAAAAGATCAGCCGGCTTCCGTACCCTTTCAGGCTCAAGACCCTTTTACAGAAACGCACTGGCCTGACTCACTGACAGCACGCAGGGCCATAGCGGATTACATTGGCATGCCATTGGCCACGATTCCCCGGGAACAGCTGTCTGCGATTAATGCATTACTGGAGGCAAGTCTGAATAAGGAGCAGGTGCTTCAACAGGTTAGCGAACTCTTTAAACCCTCTGCTGAACAGGTAACACCCCATGCTGAGTGAAGTGATGTCCCACTACAAAATGGTCCGGGAGTTCGACCAGGCGGATTTTTTCGAAACGGACGATTTCAAGCACACGCTCACAGAAGTTCGCCATCATATCAAGCATGGTCGATTGATCGCCCTGACAGGCATTGTGGGGTGCGGCAAAACTCGTATGCTGAGACATATTCATCACTTGCTCAGTAAAGAGAAGGATATTCTGGTCAGTCAATCGCTCTCCGTAGAAAAGAGCCGGTTAAACCTGGGCACGCTGATCTCAGCTCTGTTCTGTGATCTGAGACGCAGTAAGAATGAAAAAATCCCTTCCCAGCCTGAACAGAGAGAAAGGGAGCTCCGGGACCTGATCAAGAACAAGAAGAAACCAGTGGTACTGTTTGTTGATGAAGCCCATGACTTGCACGGCAAGACGCTGATTGCTCTGAAGCGATTGATTGAAGTGATCCAGGGGGCAGGCGGAACGCTCTCTATCGTCCTTGCCGGACACCCCAAGCTGTCCAATGACTTGAAGAGGGCCACTATGGAAGAAATTGGCGCTCGCGCTACCATCTTTATGCTGGAAGGAATTCAGAAGAGCAAAGAGGAATACACCCACTGACTATTCAAACAATGCTTTGAAGCCAAAACCAAAGTCGACACCATTATTCAACCTGAAGCACTCAACTATCTGGTTGATCACCTCTCAACGCCTCTTCAGATCAACCAGTATCTGGGGATAGCTCTTGCGGAAAGTTATCGGGTCGGCGACCAGCCTATCACTGCAGAGTTGATTACTTCAGTGCTGGCCGTTGACCTTAACAGCCCTGAAGCCCAGCTTATTCGCCAAGGGTATGATGTACGGGCTTTGGCTGAAGTCTTGGATATCAAAGCGAGTGAAGTCCGGAATTTCATCAAAGGGAATCTGCCAGCGACACAACGGGATGAACTCATGACCCAGCTTCAGAGTCAAGGTATCAGTCTGTAGGCACCGGCTATCTTAGAGGGCAGTTTATTCTCATTTAATGTGGGCAAAGCGGGCTGTTTGCGGGCTGTTATCACTTAATTCGGGCTCATTCTCACTTAAAGTGGGCATAGCCAGGCTTTTATTCTCAGTTAATTAGGGCACGAAAGAACCTTTGTTTGCAGGCAAAGTCGATCTTGTTTGCAAGCAGCTACAAGTAGCACACCAGGTCTGGATCTGTCTGAAGTTATTGATATGGCCAATGCGGCCGAGAGTGAAGTTCATAATCGAATTATTCTCCTTGACTGCTGTTTCTCCGGTGGTGCTGGCAATATGTCAAGCCTGAACGACCAGATCGCTGCCCTTGGAAAAGGTGTGACGATCATGACAGCATGTAGAGAAAATGAACCTGCACAGGAGATGCAGGGCCATGGCCTCTTTACCTACCTGATGCTTGATGCATTGAATGGAGGAGCAGCTGACGTACTAGGAAGAATTACAGCTGCTTCAGTGTATAGCCACGTGGATCAAAGCCTTGGTGAGTGGGAACAACGCCCATATTATAAAAGTCACGTTGACTCCTTTTTGATCCTACGGGAGGTCAGCGCAAAAGTTTCTCACGACATATTACGCAGGTTACCTCAGTATTTTCCTGATGCATCTCATGTTTATCCTCTCACACCTGAACATGAGCATTCAGATGATTCTGGGAACCCAAGACTAGACGGTGACAAGCGGTTACAGACTGAATTTAAAGAGCTTCAGGACTGTTGTGCAGCAGGCTTGGTTGAGCCTTTAGATAGTGAGCATATGTACTGGGCTGCAATGAATAGCACAGGCTGTCGACTAACAGCCCTTGGGGTTCATTTTCACCGCCTTGCGCAAAACAATAGAATCTGAGGTAACGGATGCCCGTATTTATTAGCTACCGACACACGGATAGAGAACAAGCATTCCTTATCCAACATAGATTGAACAATGTTGGTATTCAAACCTATTTGGATGTTCTAGATACCGACTCGAAAACAACAGACAACATTACCCAGGTAATAACTGAAAACATACGGAAATGTACTCACCTTATTGCACTTGTATCAGACGACACAATTAAATCTTGGTGGGTGCCATTCGAGATTGGTGAGGCGACAATGGCAGAACGGAGAATAGCAACGTTCAAAAATACCTATTCACCACTACCAGAGTACTTACAAAAATGGCCAATCATGAAGGATAATCGTCATATTGATATGTTCATCCGCGCTTATTTAGCAGAAAGTAGTTTTAGGGAAGGTGTGAACAAGTTCCTTGTGAGCTAATCTACCATCAGCTCATATTTGGAGTTCACCATGAAGAATCAGCTCACGTTTGCCGACTGCGAGTTCACCCAAAAAAAGCGACAGACTCGTAAAGAGAAGTTCTTACTCAGAATGGAGAAGCTGATTCCCTGGTCTCGATTAGAAGCCGTCATTGAGCCTTTTTATCCAAAGCCAGGTAATGGAAGACGCCCTTACCCGCTAGCAACCATGTTG
>NZ_LASA01000218.1 GCF_001562015.1 Endozoicomonas arenosclerae
TCAATTTGGATTTATAAAAGCCAGGTATCGAGGTTTGAAGAAGAATGACAATAAACTGTCTACTTTATTTGCCCTGGCGAATATTGTTCGACTGGATCAAATGATCCGGGCACAGGGTTAGTCCGCCCTGAAGTCACGAAAGTGGCTAAATATCATACAAATAAGGGGTTGAGACCTCTGATTTCAGTCCTACTTCGAACTCGATTCAAGAAGGGAAGTAAATTAGAGGTTATTCGCAGGTTCCCTAGTGGAGGATAAGCGACGGAATCTTTCGGAGATTCAGTCTGTGATCAAACAATATCTACCTGGATTGAATCCGGAAGTTGTTCGTGAAGAGCCCTGTCTCTATACCAATACACCTGACAGCCATTTCATTATTGATCAATTACCCGGGTATCAAAATGCGGTTGTTGCGGGTGGCTTTTCAGGCCATGGGTTCAAGTTTGCACCTGTGGTTGGGAATATGATCAGGCAGATTGTTCTGGATGGGACAGTATCTGACAGTCAGAAACTGTTCAGCTTCTCGAGGTTTCAAAAGGAAGAATAAATGAGGGCGAAGGGTAATCTCCGCCCATATTAAAAGTGATTAACTTTTAATTTCATAACAGGGTTCGTAGTGACTGCCGGGTAACTTCATCCTGTGTTGATCGACAAAGGATTGCAGAAGGCTGTCTACTTGCTTCATCAGGGCAGGTTCACCTTCCAGTTGATAAGGTCCACGGTTCCTAATCTGGATGACCCCTTCTTCTTTTATATTGCCTGCCACAATGCCAGACATAGCTCGTCTTAGATTGGCCGCTAGCTGGTGGGGAGGCAAGTCGGTAGAGAGTTGCAGGTTCGCCATGTTTTCATGAGTAGGATCAAACGGTGCCTGAAACTCTTCTTCTATTTGCAGCAGCCAGTTGAAGTAATAGGCATCGCCGTGCTTTCTGCGAAAGCGTGTGACTTGCTCCAGCCCACTGCGCATGACCCGGCTGACTTCAAGAGGATCATTAATGATGATCTGATATCGGGACTGTGCTTCTTCGCCCAGAGTATTGCCAATGAACTCATCAATTTTTTCAAAATACTCTTTGGATTCTTCGGGGCCAGTAAAAACCAGCGGGTAAGGAATTTCCTTGTTTGCAGGGTTAAGCAGAATACCCAGTATATAGAGAATTTCCTCACAGGTTCCCGGCCCGCCGGGAAAGACAGTGATTCCATGGCCAAGACGAACAAAGGCTTCCAGACGTTTCTCAATATCCGGCAGGATGATCAGCTCATTAACAATCGGGTTGGGGGATTCAGCGGCAATAATGCCCGGTTCGGTCAAGCCAATGAATCGTCCGCGAGAAATCCGCTGCTTTGCATGGCCTATATAGGCTCCTTTCATAGGACCTTTCATAGCGCCAGGACCGCAGCCAGTGCAAATATTCATACCACGAAGGCCCAGTTGGTAACCCACTTTCTTGGTGTATTCATATTCATGGCGGGCAATGGAGTGTCCACCCCAGCAGACTACGATGCTGGGAACCTGCTTGGTTATAAAAGCATCTGCATGTCGGAGGATCTGGAAGACCAGGTGAGTAATATCCGTTGAACTCTCAACGGTGTATCTTGGGTCTTCGGTAATGTGCGAAGACACATAAAGAATGTCTCTGAGAACAGAGAATAAGTTTTCCCTGACACCGCGAATCAGCTTGCCTGCAACAAAAGCATCTGCAGGCGCATTGATCAGCTCGAGTTTGAGTCCGCGGTGCTCCTGAACGATACGAATGTCGAAATCCTGGAATTGCTCCATGATTTCTTCCGTATCATCACCTTCCTGCTCGCAATTTAGAATGGCCAGGGCGCATTGTCTGAATAAGCGGTGAAGCCCTTTCTGGCTGGTATCCTGAAGACTGCTGACTTCCCGGTTTGATAATACCCGCATGGAGCCAACAGGGTTAACAATGGTGGAAACAGTATTTCTGGCGGTCATGATACCCCCTTGTTTTTTTTCGTGAAAATCGTTTTGCCATCGTGTAGCTAAAACGATTCTGAGCTCACGGCTGCTAATATCCCTCAGTGGGTGCAGTATCTGTTTCTTGCTCAGACTGTTCTGTTTAGACGCACCTTCATGTTAAGTGATATGAAACGGACTGGTGGTCTAATGATTGGTTTCGATTAACGTATTGGTTTCCTGAATCAAGATTAAAAATCGAGTGACTGTAATCAAAAAGTTTATCGGCCACAGAACTATTATATGAGGTTGTGAAGGTTATTTTCAGTCTTGACGGATGGGCAATCCTCTGACAAATTGGAAATGTTGTCATTTCTCTCTGAGCTGAATCTTTGGTATTCACTCACACCCTATTTCGGCCCTTCAGGCTTTAGCCAGAGGTAGTGAAAATGGCTGAACAAAGAGTAGTGGACTATCTGAATCATCACCATGTCCCTTTTTCCACCTGTCGTCATCCGCCGGCTTTCACGGCTCAGGAAATTGCAGAGAAAGCTCATATCAGTGGCTATAACCTGGCCAAAACCGTAGTGGTCAAATTGGATGGCAAGCTGGCTCTATGTATCTTGCCCGCTACAGAAAGAGTTAATTTCAGTCAGTTACGGCATGCAGCGGGAAGTCATACAGCTGAATTGGCTGCTGAAGAAGAGTTCGCTTCAAGTTTTGGTCATTGTGAGCTGGGAGCTACACCCCCCTTTGGTGGTTTATTTGGCTTACCTGTTTATGCTGTAGAATCTCTGGATAAAGGTAAATTTGTAGCTTTTAACAGCGGTGATTCATCGGAGTTACTCGTTATGGGTTGGCAGGACTTTCAGGAGCTTGTGCACCCGGTGGTTCTTTCTGCACGGCAGAAGGCGGCAATTGCCTGATAGCTATCCGTGATATAGCCGCTTTACTGACGGTTCGAAATTCAGAATCAGTATGTCATCATGATTCATTGTCAGTGGGTCAAATGTCTGAAAAGGCAGGCTTAGCTGTGAGACTCCTTGCAGAAGAAAACATTTGCCCTCTGCGCTGATCGACAGAATAATGTTTATCAGCCAAAAGCCTTGAGTGATAGAAGCGGTTTTCGTTACTTTCAGTGATGAAGTCATCTCACGGTAAACAATAAAGCGAATATCCGGAGCCTGGTGTTTATGCCATCCAATCCTGAACTTCAATCCTCATCAGAAAATGTTGTCGTGGTGGATGAGAGTAACCATATTCTTGGTGCTGTTCCCAGAAGGCAGATGAGGGAAGAGAAGCTCTGCCACAGGGCTACTTATGTCTTTGTTTTTAACAGTAAAGGCCAGCTCTATGTTCAGGAGAGGACTCTAAGCAAGGACATCTATCCGGGTTACTTTGAGCCGGCCACTGGGGGAGTTGTTGCTGAAGGTGAAAGTTATGATGTAGCTGCGGTCAGGGAATTAGCTGAAGAGCTGGGTATCGAAGACACGCCTTTAAAACCGCTTTTTCATTTCTATTTTCATAATGATGATTGCAAAGTGTGGGGCAGGGTATATAGCTGCCAATATGATGGTGATCTGACTCTCCAGGAAGAAGAGGTGGCGGGTGTAGTCATGGAGTACCCCGAAGAGATTCTGTCTAATCGTTACAGTCGGAAGTACACTCCTGACAGCCTTCTGGCTCTGAAGCGGCTTATGCATTTTTATGGAGACAGTGGCAACTGATTAATTTGCTTAAGTCGTTTATCAAACTCAGGAGTAAAAGCAGTCAATTATGTTTACCGGTATTGTAAAAGGTGTATTCAAAGCTCACAGTGTTGTCCGTAAACAGGATTTCATGACACTAGAACTTCAATTGGATGAGCCTCTGTGTAAAGGGTTGGAGATAGGTGCGAGTGTCGCTGTTAATGGCACATGTCTAACTGTAACTGCAGTTGACAGGGGAAAGAATCTTGCTGCGTTCGACATTATGCAGGAAACATTGCGAGCTACTAATCTGGAAGCGTTGCAGGAAGGCAGTCAGGTCAATGTCGAACGAGCTGCACGATTTGGTGACGAGATCGGTGGGCATCTGTTATCAGGCCATGTCCATGATACAGTGGTTATTCAGGATATTGTCCAGTCAGAAAATAACACGACTCTCGTATTTAAGTTTGACCCCATCTGGAAAGATTATATCCAGCCAAAAGGGTATATTGCTCTCAATGGAGCCAGTTTGACAATTGGAGAGTCAGTAGAGAAGGATTCTTTCTGTGTGCACTTGATTCCTGAAACCTTGCGACTGACTACTTTTGGCAGTGCTGTGATAGGTGACAGAGTGAACCTGGAAATAGACAGTCAGACTCAGGCAGTAGTGAACACAGTAAAAGCGTATCTGGAAAGCAAAACTTCAGCTTGAATGTTTTTCTTTTCAGTTTGCTCTCATCTCCAGTATTGATGCCCACTCTTCTCTGAGCCTTGGGTCGAGGAAACCTTTTGAGGGGCGGGAGAATACGGGTTGGCTGAGAAGCGACGCATAGCTTGAGAAAGTACTCGAAAGCAGAGAGGTTTCTTCTTCCAGGTTACCCGTGTAATCGGTTGAAGCGATCTCTATTTCGTCCTCTTCCTCTTCATCATCTATTTCCATTCGGACGCTTTCATTCACTGTGACGGGCTCTGAGCTATCTCTACGAACTTCTTCGACGATCAATTCACTGTTCTCAACAGCAGGCTCGAGACGGGCAGCAGGAATAGCTGTTAATGGATCCTCATCAGTAGCTGGATCGTAAGGTTGCTCCAGAGCATCGAAGAATTCTCCGTCATCCTCTGTATCTGGTACCGCCTCAGAAACTGTATTGTCTTCGCTGGGGACTTCGGAAGAAGGGACTTGAGAGTATAGAGCGGCCAGCATATTCGTCTCTACAGGTCCTCTTACTTTCATCACTACTTGCATGACTCGGTCAACCTGCTGATTGGCGTCCTGGATCTGCTTCAGCACCAGAGGTTTGTTTAAATAGGCTGACTCGTCGGTCCGTGCAGCATTCAAGTCTTCTTCAATCAGGCTCAGGGCTTTCAGGCGATCATTCGGGGAAAGTGCTTCCCCATTTTGGAGATCAAACAACCTATTGATGGCTTTAACAAAAGAAGCTTTCTTGTCTTCTGTCATCAACACGCCTTCTGTGAAAATGCCTGCAAGTTCCGGGTGAGATTCCTCTGTGACAACATCAGCCAGAACGGATATGGCAGCTTCTCGCATTGCTTCTGAAGTTTGCGGGCTTTCTATCAAATGCCTGAGGCGACGAACCTCCTTCTCTACCGTCACATCGTCAGGTAATTCATCCCTTGCTGCCAGCTCCATTTTTACTTTCAGAGCTGAAGGCTTACCTTGCCTGATGCCAAGCTCGAGCATTCTTGCGGCCTGCTTGCGATCCCCCGACTCGATTAACAGTTCTGCAGCTTCTTTGAATCGACCATGCTTGACCAACAATCCTTTAAGAAAATCCAGTGTGTTATGAGCCTGAATACTGTCCTGTACCCAGAGATTTTGTAGGAGTGTCTGTACCGGGAAGTGTTCTAATGAACTGGCAACGATTCCTGGGTGGCTACGATCAAGCAGGTTTAATAAAGAGACAAGATGGTGAGGGTCTGCAAAGTAGGGATGGTTGCTGATCAGGTCTTGAACCAGAGCGCTCAGTTGTCGGTTTTTGTAGAGCTTCTTTTTGTTCCAGTCGATGAGCAGTTTGATGACTTCTTCTGCTTTTTCCGGGTTTGACTTATAAGTAAACTCTGCAACCCGGAATGCCAGGGCTTTCTCCTCTGGAGAGGTTTTAGGAAGGTTTTTTGATAGATGAATCAGCCAGTCTGTATCGGTGACCAGCTCACTGGCATTTTCAATATCTTTGCTTTTTAACAACTGTTTGTAGAGTTCAAAGGCTTTTTGTCCATCGACTGCAATGAGTTTGTGGGCAACGTTCTCCAGCCATTGCCATTTCTGATCATCTGCTTCAGAGGCTTCTTTGATGTAGAACGACACAGGAATAGCCTGCAATGCCATCATGCAGTCACTTTCATGTTGAAATTGCTCTTGATCCCGAACAAAGCGGAGCAGGATATGGCAGGCAGCTTCATCGCCTTTTGCTGCTTCGATGCAACGTTTTTCCAACAGTCTTGGCACCATCCTTAATGGTTGGGATAGCGCTTTCTTGCCTGAGACGATTCCACTTAATACTCTGCTGAAGGTGTCTGGCACAATGAGTACGCCTTCTTCCTTATCAAGGGCTTCAAAGTGTTGATGATGCAGTGGTAATCTCTCTTCAGACAAAGTTTCGTCTTGCGGATGTTGTCTTTGTGCTGAAGCTTCCAGGGCATGCCTTTGATGCAAACGTTCAAAAGTGACCTGGTCGTGGTCTTCAATTCGGGTGGCAGGGGTTCCTGGGAGGAGACCAGCCAAATCAATTTTGCAAGCGACAAACACGAATGGCCAGCCGATTTGCAGTCCGGTTCCTCCCCTGTATGGAACCAGCCTTGTTTCTTTGTCTGTCAGCGCCTTTTTTACCAGCCATCCAGCCAGCCTTCCTCCGGAAACACTGATGCCGTGTTTCAAATCTTTCATTCTGACTTCACCGTGCTTCATGAAAGCAAATACATCGAGGTGAATGGGGGCAGAGAAAAGAGGGGCCAGGATCCAGCCAATATAAGGAATGTTTCGAATGGTTTTGGGATGAATGATCAGCGAGCTGGAAAAAATTCCGTTATGAGTGTCGTCAAGGTGATGAACTTTTACTTTTCTGACTTCTACTAATGCAGGACGCTTGGAATCATTGACATACTTCAGCTTGTCGAAAGTGAGGACGGATGTTTGTTCCGATGTCGCTTTAAGCATGTTAAGAGGTTTGCAGAACCGGACGCCTTTCATGGTGAGCTTGCCACTTTCAAATCCTACCAGGCAGTCAGATTCTCTTGAGGGTCTGGGTCCTGAAGCCAGCTCTTTATAGGCGCCCAGGTTTTCATATCGGACTTCTACTTTTTCCGCTGAGAGTTGAACGGCTGTCTTGTCTTGAGCAGAAGAAACGAACTTGTTTTTCAGTATCTGGGCGATACCAATGTCAGTGCCTACTGAGACTGTCGTGTTTTCAAGTTTTAAGTGAAGCGTCAGTGGAGGATGATCTTTTACTGGAATTTCAACGGTACAGGAAAGGTCGCCCACCTCAAAATGGTTTTCTGTTACCTGTCCATTGATTAAATAGCTTTCTGATTGTTTGACGACTCTTTTTGAATCAAAATTTAATGCGGTAATTCTAACGGGTGGATTATCGCCATTCTTCTTAAGAATCTCATTAAAGTTGAAAGGGGTTTGTTCCCCATCAACAACGACCCCTGTATAACTGCATAGCAAGTCATAGAGCAATGAGCGCCACTGACTTCTTTCATCCTCATTGGTCATCTCAATGCCGGCCTGACGATTGACGAAATTGTCCAACTTAGAGGCCACTTTCTCATAGCCTGCGCCCGGAAGATTGACCAGTGCTCCGACAGCTCTGCCGGGTAAGCCTTTAAGTAAATCAAGGTAACCGGTCTGCTTCTCCTCTTCATCAGGATCTAGATCAAGGTCCTGAGGAGGAGGGGGAGTGGTAGTGTCTTCCTTGCCAAAATAGTTTCTGTACCATCGCTGGAAGAACCAGGGTTGTCCTTCAGCTTTTCTCTCATTGATATGAGGAGATTCAGAAGTTAGTTGGTCTGAAGGTTCATGGCTCAGCTGAGTAGTAGTGGTCGTCTCACTGATATGCCTGCCTCGTTGATCCCGTCCAGTGACTGGGTCTCCAGACGTATTTTGCTCGCCAGTGGGTCTGGGGGGAGGGGGCGAATTATTACTGCCAGGAGTAAGAGGTGATGACATGTCGCCACAGTCCATTGTGAGCCATTTGGGATTTTGTTGTTAAGCCTTCAGTTTTCAACTGTAGGCTTAGCTGAGTGAAATCGTTCCGGCACTCATTAGATCAGCTTAGCTGATGGCATCACGGGTCAGTGGATATAGCTGACTGAAGTATGATTTCAGTTCTACCTCTGTTGCAAAGTGTCGGATTAATGGCTGTGAAGTGTTGAAATAAACGAACGCTTGATAAAGTGACGTAAATTGCCTTAAAAAAGACGTTTTTATGCTTCAAAATTCTTGGCGAAAGATGGACAAGTCAAGCTCGGGGGCTAATACTTGTCCTTGCTCACTCATGTGTCCAAACGGGGGTCTCCCTCGTTGCTAGAGCATTGTATCATGTGCCGCCCCCTAAGGGGCGGCACAGTTATTTCTGGCTGGTGGAAAAAGGTGGAGCTTCAGGTGAAGCGTCTAATGACTCATTTGCGCTTCCTGGCGGGCTTTTTGCGAGGCTTGGACTTTTTAGGGGGCTTCTCTGGGAAAGCCACTTTGCAGACATCATCAAAATGACTGGCAAAATGGATCGTCATCCCTTCTCGAATGTAGTCAGGTAACTCGTCGTAATCCCTTTGGCACTCTTCAGGAATGATCAGGGTATGAATGTTCTGTCGTTTGGCAGCAATCACTTTTTCTCTGACACCGCCTACCGCTAGCACTTTACCCGTTAGCGTTAACTCTCCGGTCATGGCCACAGAAGCAGGCTTTTTGCCCGTTGCCAGTGAAACCAGGGCCGTTGCCATAGTAATACCGGCAGAAGGGCCATCTTTAGGGGTAGCACCCTCAGGAACATGGAGGTGGATAAAGGCTTTTTCGAAATAGGCTTCATCAATGCCAAATTTTTTGGCCTGACTTGAAATAAAGCTGTAGGCGATTTCAGCGGACTCCTTCATCACATCACCCAGCTTACCCGTAAGCTTGAAACCCGCTCGCTGGTGGTGGATAAGGCTGGCTTCAACGGGCAGTGTAGCGCCGCCCATAGCGGTCCAGGCCAAGCCGGTGACAACGCCAATCCCTTCAATACGTTTCTCTTTTCTGAAGTAGGGGGCGCCCAGGTAATCGGTAAGGTTTTTGGTGGTGACACTCAAACTCTTCTGGGAACCTTCCAGCAATTGAACAACGACTTTACGGATGATCTTCTGCAGCAGCTTTTCCAGATGCCTGACGCCCGCTTCACGAGCATACCCTTCAATCACTGATTTCAGGGTGGCATCGGAGAGTTTGATCTGGCTTTTCTTCAGGCCCGCCTGTTTTAGAAGCTTTGGCCAGAGGTGGTTTTTGGCAATGGCCATCTTCTCTTCCGTGATGTATCCGGAAAGTCTGATGACATCCATACGGTCCAGTAATGGTCCGGGAATAGTATCCAGCTGGTTGGCCGTGCTGATGAACAGGACTTTTGAGAGATCAATTCTCATATCCAGATAGTGATCAAGGAATTCACTGTTCTGCTCCGGATCAAGAACTTCCAATAAAGCTGAGGCTGGGTCTCCACGGTATGAGGCACCGATCTTGTCAATCTCGTCCAGCATGATGACCGGGTTGGCAACATCCACTTCTTTAAGGGCCTGGACCAGCTTACCGGGCAGAGCGCCAACATAGGTACGACGATGACCTTTGATTTCAGCTTCATCTCTCATGCCGCCCAGACTGAAGCGGTAGAACTTGCGGCCTAATGCTTTGGCCACGGATCGTCCTATGGAAGTTTTACCCACACCTGGAGGGCCTGCGAGCAACATGATGGTGCCTGAGACTTCCTGTTTGTATGCTCCTACAGCAAGAAATTCTATGATTCGGTCTTTGACATCGTCGAGACCATCGTGATCTGAGTTAAGTACTTCTCTGGCATGGGAAAGATCAAAGATATCTTCAGAGAACTTGCCCCAGGGCACAGAGGTAGCCCAGTCCAGATAGTTTCTGCAGATGGCATATTCCGGTGAGCCCACTTCAAGGATCGAGAGTTTTTTCATCTCGTCATGGATCTTTTTCATGGGGACTTCAGGGATGTCGAGATCGGCTATCCGTTGTTCAAAAGCTTCAATCTCTGCTGTTCTGTCGTCCTTTGAAATCCCCAGCTCTTTCTGAATGACTTTCAACTGTTCTTTCAGAAAGAATTCCCGCTGATGCTTACTGATTTTGCGATTAACTTCTGCGTTGATTTCGCCCTGCAGGCGAGCTACTTCCTGTTCTTTTCGAATCAGTATCAGCACTTTTTCCATGCGTCTCTGAACGGATAGGGTTTCCAGTGCTTCCTGAAGTTCCTGGCCCGGAGCTGTAGTGATGGCGGCTGCAAAATCAGCCAGTGGCGAAGGGTCTTTTGGACTAAAGCGATTCAGGTAGTTTTTCAGTTCCTCGCTATAAAGTGGATTCAGGGGGATTAATTCCTTGATGGCCTGAATCAATGCCAGAGCGTAGGCCTTGATTTCATCTGTATCGTCCTGGACATTGTCAGGGTATTCCACCTGTACCAGGTAAGGGGGGCGTTTACGCAGCCATTGTTTGATACGAAAGCGCTGCATTCCCAGGGCAATAAACTGAATCTGGTCGCCTTCGGAAACGATATTGTGAATCTTGACGGTACAGCCTATATCGGGGAAGTCTTCGGGGCTGACATCATGACCTGCACCGGCCATGCCCGCTACATAACTCAGGCCGACTACTTTATGAGGGCTCTGGGCTACCCGCTGAAGCGTTTCTTCCCATTCATGGCTACTGAAGACCAGGGGTTGGACCTGGGCTGGAAAGAAGGGCCTATTAGAGACAGGAATAAGGTAAAGTTTGTCTGGTAAGGCATGTTCCGGAAGTACCAGGCCGGTACCCAGATCATCTACTTGTTCGTCAGCCGAAATGACTTCGGGCTCCTGGTTGTCCTGTTCTGTCATAGTCTTTTCAGATCGAATCTCGGGATGAATGGAATGCGGATAATGACTATCTGGTGTCATCTCCATTGATTTCAATGGTCGATGTAATTAAGTATGGTTGAGTAAAAGGCGTGTGCCACTCAGTCGATGAGAAATACGGGAGTCAATCAATGAAATCGTTCCAGGAAGTTCTGGACTTCTGGTTTGAGGGAGAGCCACTGGGAGATGTGCAAATGTCCCGCTGGTGGAAGAAAAATGAGGCCCAGGACCGGTTGATTGAAAATGAATTCGGCGACTTGCCCGATAAAGTCCAGTCCGGAATGTGCGACGAATGGCTGGAATCACCTGAAGGGCGGTTGGCCGCTATCATCACGCTGGATCAGTTTCCCCGAAATATTTATCGAGGGGATAGTAAGTCATTTTATTATGATGCTTTAGCGCTTTCGTTATCGGGTGAGGGAGTAAAACTTGGCCAGTTTTCTCAGCTTCCGGAATTGATGCAGGCTTTTTTTGTCATGCCCTTCATGCACAGTGAATCCCTTGAAGATCAGCAACAATGTATTCAGCTTTTTGAAAAAATTCTCTCAGGAGCAAAAGAACACTACAAGCCTTATCTGGCAGGGTCTCTGGAGTTTGCTATCAAGCACCGTGACATTGTAGCGCGGTTTGGGCGTTTCCCGCATCGTAATTTGGTGCTGGGGAGAGAAAGTACTGGTGAAGAATTGAGCTTTCTCGAACAACCGGGATCATCATTTTGAGCTTATGTCACGAGATAATTCTGAAGAGTGGGAATAACGTCTCAGCTCCTGTAAGATAGCCGGGCGAAATATAATAATAACACCCAAAGGATACTTATGAAAAAGTTGTTCATTGTCGTATTTGGGATGGCGCTCTGGCAATCTGCTCACGCTCTGACCATGAAAGGAATGGAAGTTCCTGATGCGGTCAAGGTCTCCGATGGTACTGTGCTTCAGCTTCAGGGGGCGGCAGTAAGAAGCTGGTATCTGGTTGTCGACGGCTATATCGGTGCGCTCTATCTCGAAAACCCTACCCATGACGTTTCTCGCATACTCTCCGATGAGAGCTATCAACGTATGACCTTTACCATTCTCTTTTCGAAAATGAGTGCAAGGCGTATTGCGAATGCATTCTATGAGGCGATTCAGATCAATACCTCAGAGGAAGAGCAGAAAGAACTGGAAGAGGGTATCGGGCAGTTTATGAGCATGATCGATGGCACTCTCAAGAAAGGCGACTCGGGTACATTTGAGTACATTCCAGGTAAAGGCGCCCGGGTGATCATAGCCGGAGAAGAGAAAGGCGTTATTCCTGGCAAGAAAGTGTTTAATGCCATCCTGAAAGTCTGGATTGGTGAAACACCGCCCAACAAGAAGTTCAAGGAAGGTATCCTTGGTCTGACAGCTAAGGGGTGAAGCTCATTTGATAGGGTGTTGCCGGGTTTTCTCAGGGCAAATATCCGATAGCTCTACTTTTACGCACTCGCTTTCCATGAAGTGCACCGCGTTGGCCAGTGACTTGAACTCATAGACATGAAACTGGCTGGCGCAGAACCGATCCTTGTACTCTATATAGACAAACCACTGTTCCTGAGTCACATGCTT
Organism: Endozoicomonas arenosclerae; assembly: GCF_001562015.1. Classification (GTDB taxonomy): domain Bacteria; phylum Pseudomonadota; class Gammaproteobacteria; order Pseudomonadales; family Endozoicomonadaceae; genus Endozoicomonas_A; species Endozoicomonas_A arenosclerae. Next base: position 12,309 of record NZ_LASA01000218.1, read on the forward strand.
GTTGAAGCGCACTTTCCCTTTGGCAGGCCAGATATAAATGGGGCACTGGTAGATGTGGTGCTGCCTTGTCTGCTCAACAGGCGCCAGTGTGGACAGAAGATCCACTGGGTTCTGTGGGTGTTCTTGATGAGACTTGCTTTCGTGTAGCAATGCACTTCTTCCCGTCTGGCCAACCCGTCATCAGGCACTTTGTTCCTTGACTGGGTTGGATATAGCGTTCAGCAGAGGCATTAAACCAAGTAAGTCAGCTCTTCACAAGGGGAGTTCCCCTTAAAGTCTGTGTCTGTCGTCAAATATTTCGGGCTTCAGAAGGGCATTGTAATGAGCATTAATTAACTGATTCATTTCTTATGGTGTAAGTAAATTATGAAGAGAACATAATGCTTGTTCTTGGATTGATTCGAATAGAAACAATGAGAAAGTGAAGTCATACGAATGTTGAGTAATCAAATGCCTATTTTTTTTAGTATGTTATTTATTTGAAAGGTGGTTTTGAAGAATATTTCATGTCAGGGAAGTATTATTGAATAAGCAGTCAAAAGTTATCAGGGGGGCGATAGTCTTTTTAGCTTGATTATTAGTAGCGCATTCCAATAAAAACGTTTTTATTAATAGGACGATTAAATTCTTAAGCAGTGACTTAAGTCATAAGAGCTTAACTCTGCAGTAATAATGTTGTTTTCCCTGACAGACAATTATTTATACTCTGATGTATGTTTATAGTGAGAAGTAATCAGTACTCAACCAGTTGTCTTATGGATGAAATTTTGAAAAAGTTCTTCCTGTTAACGGTCCTGCCTGTACTTTTCTCTATCTCAACAATAAGCCTGGCTGATGATTCCAGATTGCATGAAATTCTTCGTACAGGTGAGTTGAGAGTAGCGACGACAGGTGACTTGGACCCACTTTCCTTATTTAACCCTACACGTGAATATTACCGAGGGTTTGATATTGATCTGGTTAAAGCGTTGGCCAGTGATCTTGAGGTAAAGCTTACACTCGTTCCCGTTCATTGGCGCACGATGGTAGAAGGTGTCAGGCAAGGAAGGTATGACCTCACGACCAGTGCTGTCATTAATATGGAAAGAGCCAAGTGGGTTGGTTTTTCTGACAGTTACCTTTCTGTTCAGACCGTCCCGATTATTCTGGAAAAGAATAAAAGCAAATTTCCCAGTTGGAGTTCTTTGAATCGTCAGGGTGTTGATATTGTTGTGACTCAGGGTGGCGTGTTTGAACACAGGGCGCGCACTTTTTTTCCTGATGCGAATATTGATCCTGTGCAAAGACCTGATGATGATTTTATGAAAGTGATATGGGGTCAGTCTGATGTCTATCTGACCTCAAACCTTGAAGCTATGTCATTAAAATCTCGTTTCCCTAATCTAGTGGTAGTTGAGAAGGGCAGGCCCAAGCAGGTCAATATGATGGCAATGATGATGCCGCAGGATGATCAGGTCTGGATCAACTACATCAATCACTGGCTCAGGCTTAAAGATAAACAAGGGCTCATAGATGAGCTAAAAGCCAGGTGGATGCCTCATTATCTATAAATCAGTTAGATAGGGAACCTGCGAATAAGTCCCTGATCATGAGATAATAATCTCAGCAGCTTGATCAGAGGTAGTCATGGACCAACAACTCTCTTTTTCCGACAGTGAATTCAGCCAGAAGCGACGCAGAACTCGTAGGGAAATTTTTCTTGAAAGAATGGAGGTTCTGATTCCATGGAAACGCTTAGAGGCCGTAATCGAGCCCTATTACCCTAAGCGTGGCAACGGAAGACCTCCTTATCCTC
>NZ_LASA01000219.1 GCF_001562015.1 Endozoicomonas arenosclerae
ACTTGAGGCGGATGTTCAGCCTGAAACAAGTGAATGAAGAGCAGTGGTTGGAACTGGTCTTGTTGGCGACTTATCTGTGGCACTATTGGGCTGATCTGAGGCCAAGAGTGAGAAAAATCATAAGGACAAGTTGAAAATGTAATGCGCCGGAGAGGGTTTTATAAGTTCTCTCCGGAATAGTCAGAGTCTGAAATTACTTGAACTGCGTTTATGGGTTCAAGTCCGACAGGCTGCTAGATGACTGTTTATAAACATCACCCTGATCCAGAAGACTTGAGAGAGCAAACAGAACCATTTGCACCTGCTGAGGCGTCGATAGCCCTGCCGTATGGTTCAATGCCACATCTCTGCTGTCTGCGACGAGACGTTCCATAAAATTCAGCTGTTCTGGCTCTCGGGTCAGCGATGAGTATCGACGATTCAGCGCCTTGACTGTTTTTTCAGGTAACTCTCCGAGCTTCTGGTCAAAAATATTCTCTTGAGTCAGACAGATGGTTCCGAGCCGCCAGCCTGTTGCACCGTAATACTTGGAGAAGGAATAAACGCAAAGCGTATTCCTTGGACATACCGCAAACAGGGAGTGAAAGGCTTCTGTAAAAGTGCCATACACATCATCAGTGAGAATCATGAGATCAGGTCGCTTTTTCTCAACAAGCTCTGCCAGCGTAGAAAGCGTCTTTTGATTCATACAGACTGAGGTAGGGTTGGCAGGATTGACCACACAGAACAGTTTAATCGCCGGGTTTTCCAGCTTTAACAACGCTTCTTCAGTGATCTGCCAGTCATTTTCTTGTGTCGATTCAATTTCAACGACATTAAATTGATATTCAGGCAATGCTGGTATTTCAAGGTACGGTGAAAAAATCGGAGTGGCCAGGGCAATGGTATCCCCTTTATTCAGCAGTCCATTACTCACCAGACTTCGAAAAACGTAGGTCATGGCTGCCGTTCCACCTTCCGTAGCAAATACCTCGAAGTCTTTGTGGCTACGCTCCCCTTTCTTAATCTCCTGGATAATAAATTCCCGAAGAATCGACTCTATACAGGGGAGGATTCTTGGTGGATTGGGATACGAGCAGCCCAGAATGGCTTCAACCATTTCATGCAAAAAATCCTCAGCCTGGATACCCAAATGACTGCTGGCATATGAAGTAGCCGCCTGCAAAAAATGGATCCCCTGTTCTCCATGACGGGAATGAACAAACTCATCAAATCGACCTACTACCCCTGATGGATCAGGAAGCCCCCCAAATCCACCATAAAGGTGGCTGAAAGATCGCTCTGCCTCCAGCAAAGCAAACTCATACAGCCTGAGAAAGGCATAACGGGGTAAAGTGGCCACAAAATCAGGATTACCACGCCCTGCATTCAACATCATACTTTCATGCTTGCTTTTGGCTCGCTCAATCAAACAGTCTTTGACTTCAAAAGGACTAAGATCACTCGATATTTCAGGCATCGACTTCATGCTCACTCCCCTTATAAACAGATTGAGTTGACTGTGGATAGTCAGAAACGAGGAACCATAAGATTACGGGCTCTCAATATATAGCAGGAAAAAAGCAGGCTATTACGGGGAATCTTTCAAGATTCAGACTGTCTAACCCCCATTACCCATACGAACAAGGATCGTGAGATTATGGACAGCCTGAGCTCCAGCCCACCCCGTCATACCTCAACAGACTCAGCTGTTCTCGTACACAGTCCTAAGCCTGATTGCCTGCCATTACTTGAAACTCATCAAGAACCCGGATTAAGAACCTCTGAATCTTCGCCTGAGCAAAAGGCTAAAACAGAGAGAGTTATCCAAAGCCTGGATCAGCTGAAGCTTTCCAGTTTTTCAGTGTCATTTGATCGAACACTTACACCACTCAGTCACTTTGGTGAACACCTTGAATGGGTGCACAGAATGTTCAGGGAACTAGGGCTTTCTGAGGAGGAAAAGCAAAAAGTAGAGAACATACTTCAAGCTTACAACGACAATATTCTAGCCCTACAAACAGGGACACTACCGGAGCACTGTGTACTATCCAATTCTGTCTACTCAGATTTTACAAAAGAGACAAAGCATTTCCCGAAAAAGCTTCAGGATGAACTCAATATGTTGAGTGTGCATTTTAGAGTCCTGCAGTCTTCAGAATTTTATAATTTTGCACTTCTGGACAAAGAGTTACTCTCAGACCTGGTTGAATTCATCGAAAAGCAGGCCGACCCAAGAGTAGAAGAGTTGATGGCGGGAGCTGGATGGCTCAACAAGTCTCTGACAGAGCGTAGTATCGATGTAGTCTCAAGCGACAACTTTTCTATCAGAAATATTGAATCGGCCTATCCAACGGGCCTCGCGCAATGTTTTGGAATTCAAGAGCATTACTCTCTCATGAGACCTGTTAAGGGAGCTTCCGTACAGCAAGCCAATGCAATCAATGTACTCAAGGAAAGTGACCGAAAGATAGTTTTAATGTGCTATCCCAATCCCAGCCCTACTTATCTCAGGAAGTTATTAGAGGAATGCACGCGCACAGGCAAAGTCGTCATTCACATAGCACCGGATGGGGAGAGCTTTGAAAAATTAGTGCCTCCTACCCAGGCTAGAGGTCATTTTGAGATTATAAAAGGCGCTCCCACTTCAAAGATCAAAACCCAGATTCTTGAGATTGGGTATTGGCGAGTAACGCCTGATTCGTAAAAAATAAAAAGTCATGAATCATAAAAAAACCGGTGAACTCGAATGAGTAACACCGGTTTTTTGTCGGGAATGCCTGAGCATTCCCTAAACATCATTGCTTTAGAGCGATGGATCGGAAATCAGGTGGAAGTCAGGGACATCCATAGAATATATAATTCTCAACAATGAAACACCAGCAACTCACTCCCAGGGGACGAGTCTTCTTGCCAGAGCATGTCTTCTTGAAGATCGGCCTAAAGCACAAGATAGTAAGGTGTTGAACCTGGATCAATCAACTTACTGCGAGCTCGGGTCATGGGGGCTCCAGTTTAAAGAATTCAGTGACAGGAGAAAAGTAGTTTCACTGTGTGGCTAGTCAAATGTTATCGCCGTAAAGGGTTGATTTACCAACAGTTTTTAGACCATTAGTTCATCACCCCTCCGGCACAGATCCGTACGTGCACTACTAATGCATACGGCTCCTACCATCAATCAAACACACATTCGCTGATTTGGGTATGGGTGTGTGAGTGTACTGCTCGGGATGAAGTATTTGATGAGTTTCGTCATCTTTGTCCACGTCAGGGTGTGGCGCTGGCTGCGTTTTCGCAGGGCTCTCAGCCAG
>NZ_LASA01000220.1 GCF_001562015.1 Endozoicomonas arenosclerae
GGAACGGTATTTGAAGTGGCTGAGGGTTAGCTCAATCCAACGGTAACATTCGTCCTTGGAGTCCCAGCCGGGCTCCAGACAGTCTGCTTGTGAAAGGAGGCTTCTTACATCCTCCAGGGTTTTGATGAAATGGGTGTTCATGATGATTTTCATATCCTCATCATGAACGACAGTGCTGAAGTCGGCTCATTTCATGTTAGAAACCAGCCCCTTCTTCAGGCTCATTTCATATTGGAAGAGACTATGACAATGCTGTCTGCAGGGCTCTGCACTATATTGGCAGCACTCTGGTGCTGTTTTTATTAGTGCTGGCTCTGGCAACCTCTAACTACCTTTTATTGTTAGCCCTGCCCGTGGTTGGTTACGGTTTTGCCTGGATCGGACACTTTATTTTTGAGAAGAATAGACCTGCAACGTTCAAATACCCGCTTTATAGCTTTTTGGGCGACTGGGTGATGTATAAAGATTTTTTAAAAGGTTGCTTGAGGAAGCTTTTGCCTTGAACTCAAAGCTTACTGGTTTCTGATGTAGGAATGTTTTTTCAGTCAAAAAAGCCCGGAGAACCGGGCTTTTTTAAAAGGATAGTGACATTATTGGCTGGTAATCAGGTCTTCTCGGGGAGAGTATGTTTTATGAACATATTCCTCGATCATTTCCTTGTACTCTTCGGTGATATTGCCACCTTTCAGAGTAGTGACCTTCTCCCCATCTACAAAAACAGGTGCCGAAGGTGCTTCGCCGGTTCCGGGCAAGCTGATACCAATATTGGCGTGCTTACTTTCACCAGGGCCGTTGACCACACAACCCATAACAGCCACTTTCATATCTTCAACGCCAACAAACTTGTTGCGCCAGGTCACCATCTTGGCTCTCAGGAAAGCGTCAACTTCATCCGTTAAAACCCTGAAGAAAGTGCTGGTGGTTCGGCCACAGCCTGGACAGGCTGTCACTTCCGGAGAAAAGCTGCGAACACTCAGTGCCTGAAGAATTTGCTGGGAAACAATCACTTCACGGTCGCGGCTGCCGTTTGGCTCTGGTGTCAGAGAAGTTCTGATGGTGTTACCAATTCCTTGCTGAAGCAGAACACCCATGGCAATGCTGGAGGAAACAATCCCCTTGCTGCCCATACCCGCTTCAGTGAGGCCCAGGTGGAGTGCATATTCGCAACGTTCTGAGAGCATCTCGTAGACGCTGATCAGATCCTGAACACGGGAGACCTTGCAGGAAATAACAATTTTGTTAGCCCCCAGTCCTCTTTCAACAGCAGCGTCAGCACTGGTGAGAGCTGAAATGACCAGGGCTTCATGCAAAACTTCCTGAGAAGGTTTTGGTTTTTCAGAACGAGCGTTCTCATCCATCAGGCGAGTGGACAGTTCTTTATCGAGACTGCCCCAGTTCACTCCGATACGAATCGGCTTGTCGTATTTGATGGCCACATCAATCATGGTGTTGAAGCGGTCATCCTTCTTGTTACCAAAGCCAACATTACCGGGATTGATGCGATACTTGTGCAGCAGGCGAGCGGTTTCATCATACTTGGTCAGCAAAGTGTGACCGTTGTAGTGAAAGTCGCCCACAATGGGGACGTTATAGCCCTGTTGGGTCAGCTTTTCATAGATTGCCGGTACTGCTGCAGCCGCTTCTTCGGTATTGACCGTCACTCGGACGATTTCAGAGCCAGCGTCTGCCAGAAGCTTGATCTGCTCAACCGTACGCTCTACATCAGCAGTATCCGTATCCGTCATGGATTGGACCACTACAGGGGCATCGCCACCAATGGTAATGTGTCCTACCTGAACAGCGTGGGTTTTATGGCGTCGGCCCATTAACTTGATTCCTCCGGAATACGTTATCGAGTTGCTTCGACAAAAAAACTGGCAGAAGCGCCCACAAAGAATGTGTAAGCGGCCATAGAATCTAGATAGTTTAACACTTATCGGGAAAATCGTACCGGGAAAGTCTCTTCCAATATGAAATGAGCCTGAAGAAGGGGCTGGTTTCTAACATGAAATGAGCCGACTTCAGCACTGTCGTTCATGATGAGGATATGAAAATCATCATGAACACCCATTTCATCAAAACCCTGGAGGATGTAAGAAGCCTCCTTTCACAAGCAGACTGTCTGGAGCCCGGCTGGGACTCCAAGGACGAATGTTACCGTTGGATTGAGCTAACCCTCAGCCACTTCAAATACCGTTC
>NZ_LASA01000221.1 GCF_001562015.1 Endozoicomonas arenosclerae
GCGTATAACTTGAGGCGGATGTTCAGCCTGAAACAAGTGAATGAAGAGCAGTGGTTGGAACTGGTCTTGTTGGCGACTTATCTGTGGCACTATTGGGCTGATCTGAGGCCAAGAGTGAGAAAAATCATAAGGACAAGTTGAAAATGTAATGCGCCGGAGAGGGTTTTATAAGTTCTCTCCGGAATAGTCAGAGTCTGAAATTACTTGAACTGCGTTTATGGGTTCAAGTCCGACAGGCTGCTAGATTCCGGCTTCAAACCAGAGTTGGTTGTTTTTTAACCATAAGGTTATTCAAATTGAATTTATGCTCTTACCTATCTCCTAAGATTGCAGCGAATGCAACTTCTAAAAAATTCGCATTTCTCACTATCTCAAGTAGTCTGAGCCTTGAATAAGTAAACATATGCCCATATAAACTTTTTAAGCCACTACAACCTTATATGATGGAGTCTTACTACATGGAATTTATGTCTGCAACAATACTTTCTGGAGTGCTGTATGATTGCCTCAAGCACGGTACATATGTGACAGCATCAAAGCTGAAAGAAAAGTTTCAGGGCTGGATTATAGATGATCAACTTGCGACCAAGTTAGAAAGCCAAGTTACAGCGCTAAAACTTAATGATGAAATGAGTGAAAAAGCTATAACTAAACATATAGAAGCCTCCTTAGAGCTGAATAGGCTGCTTCGAGAAATCAGACCTGTTGCCCAAGCATCTGTGATAAATCAGGTTCACAATGGGACGGGTGACAACATAGCTGGAGACAAAATTATCAAGGGATAATCCGAAGCAGAATGTCTAATGAAACGAATCAAATTCACCATGGCCAAGGCAATAACGTTGCAGGTGATTTAATATATCAGAGCCTCGATCCGTCAGCGATTGAAGACTCTATCAGGTCAATAGTTCAAAAGGTAAGATATAGGAGGCCTCAAGATGCAAAGCAACAACTGAGAAATCTAGAACTTACTGGAAATTTATCACCTTTATCCAAAAAGCTAATCGCCATATTGGATGTTCTGGTTGCATATGGTATTGACCAAGAAAAATTACCAAAAAAATACATGAGTACCCTAAATAGGGGGGGGTCTCAGAATGACTTACTCTTCTTGGATGTATTGAACTCAACGCTGCTACATATATATTCTAAGCATAACAATCATGAGGCCGGAATCACACTTTACACATCTATTTCTGACTCTCAGATTCAAAATTATATTTATACTCAGGAAGCCTACTTTCAACATTTTGCTTCTGAAGAAGAGATTAGAGAAAAATACACTAATATTGGATGTTTGTTGTCAGAAGAGCTGCTTTGTGGGTTAGTCCGAGGAGCCTTAAGGCTTGAAAAATCCGAGCTAGCAGTTTCAATTTCTGAAACTCTACTATCAGTGTCTGATTACAACCCAAATGCAAAGATAATTAATTTTTTGAGCCGTATCCTATATTGGCAACTCTCTTGCAATCCACAACCATTACATTACTGGAGTTTTACCGCTACCCAACAATGCGAACTCCTAGAATTTTGTAAAGAGGTAGTTGAATTAATTGAGGATACTCAAGGTCAAGATGCGAGAGTCATTACTCAAGCAACTCGTTTTATCAGCGTTACAATGGGTGGAGTTAAGAATGTCATTGATATTTGTTGGAAGTACATCGATGAGACAGAATCTGTGGATGCTGAAGCGGCAAAACAGATTCGAAGGCTGAAAGAAAGAGATCCCTTGGATCTGACTGACGTTGAAAGAGCTCAAATAGATGATGAATTCAGGCAAGAGCTCATTCTGAGAATTGTTGAGTCAAAAGATATTTCCGCCCATGATGCCTCTATCTTAAGTTCATTTGCTGATAAAGAGATCGTAAAGACTTGGTTTGAGCAAGAAGGGGACGTTTCCTCTGATGACGACCTAGCAGCCTGTCGGACTTGAACCCATAAACGCAGTTCAAGTAATTTCAGACTCTGACTATTCCGGAGAGAACTTATAAAACCCTCTCCGGCGCATTACATTTTCAACTTGTCCTTATGATTTTTCTCACTCTTGGCCTCAGATCAGCCCAATAGTGCCACAGATAAGTCGCCAACAAGACCAGTTCCAACCACTGCTCTTCATTCACTTGTTTCAGGCTGAACATCCGCCTCAAGTTATACGC